>DATLQA010000146.1:0-17718 GCA_035535495.1 Actinomycetota bacterium
CCCAGGCGTCGCCCCGCGCCTGGGGTCGTCGTTCCGGACGCTGGGCAGCTACTTCCGCCAGCCCGGGGCCACGCGATGGGCGCTGGTCGTCCTGCCCCTGTACTACCTCGGCATCGCCACCGCCTACCCCCTGGTCACCCCCATGCTGGTCGACGCCGGCTGGCCGCTGGACCGGATCGGCGCTATCTCGATCGTCGGTGGCGGGACCGCGGCGGTACTGGCTTCGCTCGGCAGCGGGGCACTGGTGACCCACCTCGGCCGCCGACCCGCGCTGGTCGCCTTCGGCCTACTCCAGGTCGCCGCGATCATCTCCCTGTTTCCGGTGGCGGTGGGCCACAGCGGCACGCTGACGGGGCTGGCTTCGGTGGCGCTGCTGAACATCGCCTACGCCACCGCCGGCACGGCCGTCTACACGATCAACATGGACTGGAGCCGGGCCGGCTCGGCAGGAAGCGACTACACCGTCCAGGACAGCTTGGTCCATCTCTGCTCCCAGCTCGCCGGGGCCGCCGCCCTAGCGCTGGCGGGTGCCCTCGGCTACCCGCGAATGCTCGGCCTGTCGGTCGTCCTCGGGTCGGCCGGCGTCGCCGCCGCGGCCTGGCTCTTCCACCAACCGTCGGCCCCGTCGCCCCAGGTCGAAGCGGCGCAGCGCTCGACGTGAACGCTACGCGACCTCAACGGCTCCGGTAGCGCGCCACGACGGCGGTTACGCACTGATCAGCCAGCGCGTCCAGGCGGCGCTCGGGGCACACCGACGCCGGCAAGTCGTGGCGCAACGCGGGCACGAATAGGGCACAGACGCCCGCCCACGGCCGGATCTGGCCGGACTCGGCCGGACACACGACGACGGCCCCTGACCGTCATTCGTGCAGGTCAGAGGCCGTCTGGTACTGGTGCTGGTCTGGTAGCCCCGAGCGGATTCGAACCGCCGTTACCGCCTTGAGAGGGCGGCGTCCTAGGCCACTAGACGACGGGGCCGTGGCACCCGCGGAGTGACCAGCGGGCTTGCGCATGGTACCGAGAGTCCGGCGTTCGGCTCAACCGGGATGGACCCTGGCGCGCTCCAGTCGGGCCAGGGAGCGCGGCTTGCCGAGCAGCTCCATCGACTCGAACAGGGGCGGGCTGACCAGGGTGCCGGTGATCGCCAGGCGGATCGGCTGGAACGCCTTCTTCGGCTTGAGGCCGCGCTCGGCCTGGAGGGCGCGCAGGGTGGTCTCGATCGCCTCGGCGGTCCAGGGCTCGACCGCCTGCAGCAGCTTGGTGGCGGCGTCCAGGAAGGCGCGGCCCTCGGCGTCGAGCACCTTGGCGGCGGCGTCGGGGTCCAGCTCGACCTCGTCGTCCAGCAGGAAGCCGACCATGCCAGGGACCTGGTCGAGGCGGGTGACCCGCTCGCTGACCAGCGGCGCGGCGCGGCGGAGGAGGTCCTGGTCGGCGTCGGGATAGCCGGCCCGCCGCACGAACTCGAGCGACCTGGCCGTGAAGTCGTCGGCGCTGAGCTCGCGCAGGTGCCAGCCGTTGAGCGCTTCGAGCTTCCTCGGGTCGAACTGGGCCGGGTTGCGGGAGACCCGCTCCAGCTCGAAGACCCGCTCCAGCTCGGCGAGGGTGAAGTGCTCGGTGTGGTCGTCCAGCGCCCAGCCGAGCAGGGCCAGGTAGTTGACCAGGGCCTCGGGCAGGTAGCCCTGGGCGCGGAACTCCTCCACGGCGACCGCGCCGAGGCGCTTGGAGAGCTTGCGGCCGTCCGGCCCGACCAGCAGGGGCAGGTGGGCGAAGCGGGGCGGGGCCTCGCGGCCGAGCGCACGGAACACGTGGAGCTGGGAGGGGGTGGCGGGGAACAGGTCCTCGCCGCGGATCACGTCGGTGATGCCCATGTCCACGTCGTCGAAGACGGCCGCGAACAGGTAGGTGGGGATGCCGTTGGGCCGCAGGGCCACGAAGTCGGTCAGGGTGGCGTTGTCGAACCTGACCGTCCCCCTGATGAGGTCGGTGACCACCGTCTCGCCCTCGTCGGGCAGGCGGAAGCGTACCGCGGGGACGCGGCCTTCGGCCTGGTAGGCGCGGATCTGGGCGTCGGGCAGGTCGCGGCAGCGGCCGTCGTAGCCGGGCGGCCGGCCGGCCGCCTGCGCGGCCTTGCGGCGCTCGGCCAGCTCCTCAGGGGTGCACCAGCAGCGGTAGGCGAGGCCGCGCTCGATCAGCGAGGCGACCGAGGTGTGGTAGCGGTCGAGCCGCTCGGTCTGGACGTAGGGGCCGTGCGGCCCGCCGACGCCGTAGCCCTCGTCGGCGCGGAGGCCGAGCCAGCCGAGGGCGTCGGCGATGCCCTCGGCGCCGCGCTCGACGTTCCGTTCGACGTCGGTGTCCTCGATGCGCAGGACGAAGGTGCCGCCGTGACGGCGCGCGTGCAGGTAGCTGAACAGCGCGGTGCGCGCGGTGCCGACGTGCAGCCAGCCGGTCGGCGAGGGCGCGAACCGGGTGCGGACGGTGCCGCCGTTGGCGTCGCTCATGGCGCGATCGTAGCAGCGCCGCGGTGCCGGGCGGTTTGCGGACCGGCTCCGGTGGCAGTGCGGTCATGGACGGCCCGACGGCTGCATGGGCCCGAACCAGGAGATCCGAAGGCTCGTGGAAGCTGCGCAGGGCACCGATCCGTCCGGACGGCGGCTGCGGATCGCGATGGTCGCGCCGCCCTGGTACCAGCTCCCTCCCGACGGCTACGGCGGCATCGAGTCGATGGTCTTCTGGCTGGTCGAGGCGTTGCACCAGCGCGGCCACGAGGTCACCCTGATCGGCGCGGGCGAGCTGGGGGTCTCGGGGCCGGCGCGGGTCACCTACCAGGAGCCGCCGAGCGAGCGGATCGGCCAGCCCCTGCCCGAGACGGTGCACGCGCTGGTGGCCGCCGAGCACCTCGACGCACTCGACGCGGACGTGGTGCACGACCACTCGCTGGCCGGTCCGCTGACGGCCAGGGGCCGGCCGATCCCGACGGTGGTCACCGCCCACGGTCCGGTCCAGGACGACCTGGCCGCGTACTACGCCCACCTCGGTCCTGGCGTGCACCTGGTGGCCATCTCGGAGTTCCAGCGCTCGCGCGCTCCGGAGCTGCCGTGGGCGGGCGTGGTCCACAACGCCATCCCGGTCGACGAGTACCCGTTCCGGGCCGACAAGGAGGACTTCTGCCTGTTCCTCGGCCGGGTCAACGGCGAGAAGGCACCCGACCTGGCGATCGAGGCGGCGCGGGCGGCGGGACGCCGCATCGTGCTCGCCGCCAAGTGCACCGAGCCGGACGAGCAGCGCTATTTCGACGAGCGGGTGCGGCCGCTGCTCGGCGAGGACGCCGAGTGGGTCGGCAGCGCCGGCACCGAGGAGAAGAAGGACCTGCTGGCGCGCGCCGGCTGCCTGGTCTTCCCGGTGCAGTGGGACGAGCCGTTCGGGCTGGTCATGGTGGAGGCGATGGCCTGTGGCACGCCGGTGGTGGCGCTGCGCCGTGGATCGGTCGCCGAGGTGGTGGCCGACGGCGTGAGCGGCTTCGTCCGCGACCGGCTCGAGGAGCTGCCCGACGCGATCGGGCGGACCGGTGAGCTCGACCCGGCGGCGTGCCGCGACCACGTGGCGGGCCGCTTCGACGTGCCCACCATGACCGACGGCTACGAGCGCATCTACCGCGAGCTGGTGGCCGGTAGGGACGGCTGAGCCTAGTCCGCCGGCTCGGCGACCACCCGGTTGGTGAGCACGCCGATGCCTTCGACCTCGACCGCGACCTGGTCGCCGGGATTGAGCGGGCCGATCCCCGCCGGGGTGCCGGTGAGGACCACGTCCCCCGGGAGCAGGGTCATCACCCCGGAGATGAAGACGAGCAGGCGCGCCACGCTGTTGACCAGCATGGAGGTGCGGGAGGACTGGCGCTGCTCGTCGTTGACCAGGGTCCGCACGGCCAGGTCGCTCGAGTCAAGGTCGGTCTCGATCCACGGCCCGAGCGGGCAGAACGTGTCGAACCCCTTGGCCCTGGTCCACTGCCCGTCCGACGCCTGCAGGTTCCGCGCGGTGACGTCGTTGGCGCAGGTGAAGCCGAGCACGACCTGGAGGGCGGTGTCCTCGTCGAGGCGGCGCGCCATCTTGCCGACGATCACCGCCAGCTCGCCCTCGTAGTCGACCCGGTCGACCCCTGCCGGGTAGATGATCGGGTCGCCCGGCCCGACCACGGAGGTGGACGGCTTCAGGAAGATGATCGGCTCGTCCGGCACCTCGTCGCCCATCTCCTTGGCGTGGTCGGCGTAGTTCTTGCCGACCGCCACCACCTTGGTGGGCAGCACCGGGGCGAGCAGCCGCACGTCGTCGGGTGCGAGGCGCTCGCCGCTGTACTCGAAGGGCGCGAACGGGTGCGGGGTGATGGCCGCGATGGTCTCCCCCTCCAGCACCCCGAAGCTCATCTGGCCGTCGTGGCTGTACCGGACGATCCGCATCGACGTCTCCCGCGCTCGCTGACCAGGCCGCGTCAAGGTACACGCTTCCAGGCCTGGTGGCGGCACCGCCTCGGGAGGACGTCACGCCCGCAGCAGCAGGGCCTCCATGGTGAGGCCGGTGCCGAAGGCGAGCATCACCACCCACTCGCCCGGGCTGAGCTCGCCGGAGGTGACCAGCGCGTCCAGGATGAACAGGACCGTCGCCGAGGAGCGGTTGCCGCCGTCGGCCAGGACCTCCGCGGAGCGTGCCAGCTGGGCGTCGGCGAGGCCGAGCCGGCGGCGCACCCGTTCGAGGATCTCCGGACCGCCAGGGTGGACCACCCAGTGGTCCACCTCGCCGACGGTCAGGCCGGCATCCGCCAGCAAGCCTCCCACCAGCCCGGGCAGGCTCCGCTCGACCAGGGCGGGCACCCGCGGCGAGAGGGTCATGCGGAAGCCTTCGTCGCCGATGGCCCAGCCCATCCGTGCCTCGCTGTCGGGCACGGTGGCGGTCCGGGCGGCGACGATCTCCGGGCCGGCACCGTCGGGTCCGACCAGGACGGCGGCGGCGCCATCCGCGAACAGGGCGCTGGTGACCGCGTCCTCGCGGTTGGTGATCGGCTGCAGGTGCAGGCTGCACAGCTCCACGCAGGCGACCAGCACCCGGCGGCCACCCGCCGACGACACCGCGGCGGCGGTGCGCAGCGCCGGCAGGGCCGCGTAGCAGCCCATGTGCCCGATCATCAGGCGGGCCAGGTCGGACCGGAGCCCCAGGTCGACGGCGAGGTGCACGTCCAGCCCCGGACCGGCGTGGCCGGTGCAGGAGACGGCGATCAGCTCGTCGACCGCTGCCGCGGCGCCGGGCCCGGCCCGGTCGAGCGCGCGCCGGGCGGCAGCCGCGCCGAGCTGGCGAGCGGCCGGGCTGAACGCCTCCATGCGGTCGGCGGTGGTGCGGGCCTTGGCGTAGAACTCGTGCACGTCCACCACGGCCGCGCGGCGCTCCACCCCGCTCGCCCTGAACACCTCGGTGTAGGCCGGCCGCCAGTCCCCGCGCCGGGCGAAGAACTCGTCGACGATCTCCGCCTGCTTGTAGACGTGCTCGGGCACGGCGCTGCCGAGCGCCTGGATCCGGGCGCTCACGCCGCCACCCCCTTGCGGTAGTGGCCGAGCCAGCCGGCGCGCCGGTCGCGGCCGACGGCGAAGGCGGGCGTGGCCAGGCGGCGCCGCACCAGCGCCCTGGCAACGTCGCCCGGCCCGATCCGCGGGGCCAGCCCGGCGGTGGCCACGGCGGCCAGCCCCTCCCGGCGGAGCAGCTCGTCCAGCTCGGCCGGGCGGATGAACAGCCGCCAGTCGTGGGTGCCCTTCGGCACCAGGCCGAGCAGGCGCTCGGCCCCGAACAGCGCGGTGAACCAGGCCCAGGCGGTGCGGTTGATGGTGTCGAACAGGAAGCTGCCGCCGGGGCGGAGCACCCTGGCGAGCTCGGCCACGGCGGCGGGCAGGTCGGGGACGTGCTCCAGCACATCCGCGGCGACCACCGCGTCGAAGCTGGCGTCGGCGAACGGCAGCCGCTCCAGCTGGCCGACGGCCGGCTGGAACCCGGCGGGCACGGCCCGCTTCGCCACCAGCAGGCAGGCCGGCAACCGGTCGACGCCGACCACGTGCGCCCCCGCCCCCGCCAGGTCCTTGGCGACCAGCCCACCGCCGCAGCCGGCGTCGAGCACCAGCCGGCCCGGCGCCTCGCCGAGGGCGGCCAGGTAGAAGTCGAGCCGGACCGGGTTCATCGCGTGCAGGACCCCGGCGGGCCCGGCCGGGTCCCACCACAGCTCGTCCAGGCCACCGAAGTAGTCCAGGTCGAGGTCGGTCCGTGCCGGCGGCACCGGCCGGGTTCGGTCCACCGTCCTCACGGCAGCGCCCCGGCGCCGAGCTCCGAGCGGCCGAGCCACTGCAGGGTGGCGTCGTGCGAGGGCGGCAGCAGCAACCCGGCGTAGGCGTCACGCAGCAGCCGCTCGACCGGTCCGCTGCGCAGGTACGCCGACCCGCCCGCGGTGCGCAGGGCGAGCGTGCAGACGTCCACCGCCGTCTGGCAGACGAACAGCTTGGCGGCGGCCATGCGGCCGTAGTGCGCCACCGGGTCCGGGTCGGGAGCTCGTCCGGCCGCCGCGAACAGCGTGGCCCTGGCCGCGTCCAGCCGCATCCGCATCTCCCCCACCGCCTGCTGCACGCCCGGCAGCTCGGCCAGGGCCTGGCCGAGGGCGTCGTTGCGCCGCTTGGGCAGGCCGTCGGCCACGTGCCGGTAGGCAGCTTCGGCGGCGCCGAGGGCCACGCTCGCGAACGACGGCCACGACCAGTGCGAGCCGGACAGGAAGCTGACCGCCACCTCGAAGCCACGGCCGACCACGTGCTCGTCGGGGACGAACAGGCCGTCGACGGCGACCACGTGGCTGCCGGTGGCGCGCATCCCCATCGCCTTCCACTCCCCCACCACCCGGATGCCCTGCTCCGGCTTGGGGACCAGGAAGCCGATGGGCTCCCGGCCGGCGTCACTTTCCACAGCCGCCGACAGGAACAGGTGGGTGGCGCTGGGGTATCCGGTGAAGAACGTCTTCACCCCGTCCAGCCGCCAGCCGCCGTCGACCGGTTCGGCGACGGACGACTGGTACCACCAGTTGCCGCCCGACTGGGGCTCGGAGAACCCGCCGGCGAGCAGCGCCCCGTCAGCCACCACCTGCTTGAGGAACGGCTCGGCCCGCTCGCGCATGAACTCGGCCAGGATGCCAACCCCGTGGAGGTGCATGTTCACCGCCAGGGCGGTGGCCGGCGACCCCTCGGCCAGGCGGCTCTGCGCCGCCACCAGATCCAGCGCGCCCGCGCCCAGGCCGCCAAGCTCCCGTGGCACGGTGATGGCGGTGTAGCCGCTGGCCACCAGCTCGGCGACGTCGTCGTGGGCGAACTCGTCGGCCTCGTCGTAGCGGGCGGCGCGCTCGGCCAGCGCGGGGGCGAGCCTGGCGGCGAGGTCGACGATCTCGGATCGAGGCGCGGCCGGGCCGGCGGGCAGGTCGTACATGGCAAGGCTCCCTTGGTCACAGGCGGCGGTAAGTGCCTGCCACCGTCGTCCCTCCCGAACCAGCATCGGGCACGGGCATGGTTGCCGATGTTACCCAGATGCGCCTGGGCACCCCACCGCAAGCGGATTGAGGAGCCCGCGCCGCTGGAACGGGAGAGAGCGCCGATGCGCTCCGGCGGCCCACCCGGCGAGCATGGGCGGCAGTCGTCCAAGCTCCCACCAAGGATGGACCCATGACCCCGACAACGCTGCTCGCAGGCTCCGGCGGCGGGACGCGCCGTGCCACCGGCTCCTGGTCGGCCGGCGAGCTGGCCGCCGCCACCCCCGCCAGCCGGGACCGCTACGTGGACTTCCTGCGGGTGGCGAGCATCGCCGTGGTGGTGCTCGGCCACTGGCTGATGGCGGTGTTCTCCAGTGAGGGCGGCCGCCTCACCGCCGGCAACGCGCTCGCCTATGTCCCCGGGCTGTGGCTGGCCACCTGGCTGCTGCAGGTGATGCCGGTGTTCTTCTTCATCGGCGGCTTCTCCAACCTGGCCGCGGTGCGCTCGACCACCCGGCGGGGCGGCGGCTACGCGGCGTACCTGTCCAGCCGGGCGGTGCGGCTGCTCCGCCCCACCATGGTGTTCGTGGCCGTGTGGCTGGTGCTGCCGCCGGTGCTGCTCGCGCTCGGCGCGCCCGCGGCGGTGGTGCGGCCGGCCGCCAAGGTGATCGCCCAGCCGCTCTGGTTCCTCGGGGTGTATCTCTTGGTGGTGGCGGTCGCGCCGGTCATGGCCGGCCTGCACCGCCGCTTCCGCCTGGCCGTCCCGGTCGCGCTCGGCCTCGGCGCGGCAGCGGTCGACCTCGCCCGCTTCGGCCTCGGCGTGGACGCGCTCGGCACGGCGAACCTCGTCCTGGTCTGGCTCTTCGCCCACCAGCTCGGCTTCTTCTACGCCGACGGCAGCCTCGGGCGCCGCTCCCGGCGCTTCCTGGCGGGCCTGGCCGCCGCCGGCCTGGCCGGGCTGACCGTCCTGACCGCGTTCGCGGGCTACCCGGGCAGCATGGTCGGCATGCCGGGCGCGCCGGTGTCGAACATGAACCCGCCGACGGTCTGCATCCTCGTCCTGACCCTGTGGCAGGTGGGCCTGGTGATGCTCGCGCGCGAGCGGGTCTCGGCCTGGCTGGCCCGGCCGCGGGCGTGGGCGGCGGTGGTGGCCGGCAGCTCGATGGTGATGACCGTCTACCTGTGGCACCTGACCGCCCTGCTGGTCGTCGTCGGGCTGCTGTACGGGATCGGCGTGCCCCTGCCCGCACCCGCCGGTGCGGGCTGGTGGGCGACCAGGCCGCTCTGGGTGGCCGGGGTCGGGGCGGTCCTGGCGCTGCTGGTCTGGCTGTTCGCCCGCTTCGAGCGGCCGCGGCCGCTGGCCGCGCCGGCGCCGGAGGCCAGCTCGCGGCACGGCTGGCTGGCGGCGGCGTTCGGCGCGACCCAGCTCGTCATCGGCCTGTTCGGACTGGTCGCGAGCGGCCTCCACCCGCTCCTCGGCGCCGAGGGCGGCCTGCTGGTCGGGCTGCGGTTCGACCCGGCCCAGAGCCTGGTGCTGCTGGCCGTCGGCGGGCTGCTGGTGTGGGCCGCGCGCACCGGCGCCGCCGCCGGCGCCGCGCCATGGCTGGCCTCGGCGATCCTGCTCGGGCTGCTGCTGGTCCCCGGGTTGGAGCTGGGCGGGGTGCCGCTGCTGGCCCGCAACCTGCCCGGCGACGTGCTCCACACGGTGACCGCCGCCGGTGCGCTCGCCGCCGCCCTGACCGCGCCGGGCCGCACCGTGACGACGGCCGGGTAGGCGGCCGTCAGGGCGCTCGGCCGGCACCCGGAACGGCGGCCCGGCTCAGTGCGGCTGGCCCGGCTGGCGCTGGCGGAGCTGCACCGCCGAGGTCCAGGTCGAATAGGTCGACCAGCAGGCGATCGCCGCGATCAGGCCGAACACGATCGCCCGGGCGGTGGCGGCGCGGCCGGCGGCGACGCCGCTCAACGCGGCCGCCCCGACCGACTCGGCCAGCCAGCACGCCGCCAGCACCGTCAGGGCGCGGGTGGCCTGGCTGGTCACCTCCTCGGGAAGCTCACCGGTGTGTGCCCGGGTGGCGAGCACCGAGGTCCAGGGCGCCAGGGTGATGAACGGGCCGAGCAGGAGCAGCGAGGCCTCGGTGATCGGGATGGCGCCGCTGGCGACGCCGACGATCTCGAGCGGGAAGAGCACCAGGCCGGCGCTGGTCTGCACCCACATCCAGGCCCAGCGCGGCCGGGACATGGAATCCTGTAGGTACCGAAGGACCAACATCGCCCTCACGACTCCAGACGGGAACGGTGCCTGCCACGCGGGCGCGCCTCTAGCCTATCGTGCCCTGGAATGGATTCCCCGACGCAGGCGGATGGCGGCGACGTCGCGCCGGACTCCGCTAGGCTCACCGCGCCATGGGCACGCGACCGGACCAGGTGGAGCGGGCCGGGTCCGGCCCGACCCGGTACCGCGGCCTGCTCGTCGACTTCGGCGGCGTGCTCACCACCAGCGTGATCGAAGCCTTCAAGGTCTTCTGCACCAGCGAGGGCCTGGAGCCCGACGCGGTGTTCCAGCGCCTGATGGAGAGTCCCCAAGCCCGCCGGCTGGTGGTCGAGCTTGAGTGCGGCCGCATCGACGAGGCGGCCTTCGAGCCCGCCTTCGCCGGCATCCTCGGGGTGGCGCCCGAGCGCCTGATCGACCGCCTCTACTCCGGATCCCGCCCCGCTCAGGCGCTGGTCTCCGCGGTGCTGGCCGCCCGCCGGGCCGGGATCCGCACCGGCCTGCTCTCCAACTCCTGGGGTGAAGGGCGCTACCAGCGGGACCGGTTCGGGGAGCTGTTCGACGCGGTGGTCATCTCCGGCGAGGTGGGCCTGCGCAAGCCGGACCCGGCCATCTACCTGCTGGCCGCCGAATCCCTGGGGCTGGAACCCGCCGCCTGCGTGTTCGTGGACGACTTCGCGGTCAACCTGGAGCCGGCCGAGGAGCTCGGCATGGCCACGGTCCTGCACGAAGACGACGCCGACCGGACGATCGCCGCGCTGGAGCAGCTGCTCGGCGTCCGGCTGCGGCCCTGAGCGCCACGGCCGGGTCACGTAGCCCGTGACATAATCGCGTGTCCGCCACGCCAGCCATACGGCTGGCATCCGAATCGACCAACCCCCAAAGGGCCATGCTCGACCTCGACCTGCTCCTGAACCAGACCGACGACGTCGCTCAGCGCCTCGCCACCAAGGGTGTCGACCCGGCGAAGGTGGCCGCCGCCAGGGAGGCGGTGGTCCGCCGCCGCCAGCTCCGCGCCCAGCTCGACGACCTCCGCGCCGAGCGCAACCGCCGCTCCAAGGAGCTGGGCCGCCGCATCGGCGCCGGCGAGGCGGCCGCCGACGAGCTCCGCAAGGAGCTCGGCGAGCTCTCCGACCGCATCACCGCCCTGGAGGCGACCTCCCGCGAGGCGGAGCAGGCGTCACTGGACCTGCTGCTCGACCTCCCCAACCTGCCCGACCCGTCCTCGCCGGTCGGTGAGGACGAGAGCGCCAACGTGGTGCTGCGCTACGCCGGCCCCGAGGCGGTCCCCGACCCGTCGGCGCGGCCGCACTGGGAGGTCGCCGGCGACCTCGGCATCTTCGACTCGGAGCGCGCCGCCAAGCTGAGCGGCTCGGGCTTCTCGCTGCTGCGCGGCGACGGCGCCCGGCTGCTGCGGGCGCTGGTGGCGTTCGGGCTCGACCTGCACCGGGACACCTATGAGGAGCTGGTGGTCCCGCATCTGGTCAGGCGGCAGACGATGGTGGGCACCGGCCACCTGCCCAAGTTCGCCGACGACGCCTACTCGACCACCCTCGACGACCTCTGGTTGATCCCCACGGGCGAGGTCCCGATCACCGGCCTGCACCGGGACGAGATCCTCGACCCCTCAGACCTGCCGCGGCGCTACATGACCTACACCGCCTGCTTCCGGCGCGAGGCCGGCAGCGCCGGCAAGGACACCCGCGGCCTCCAGCGGCTGCACGAGTTCCACAAGGTCGAGCTGGTGCGGCTCTGCCTGCCGGAGGACGCGGAGCGGGAGTACGAGGAGCTGCTGGACGACGCCGAGCGGATCCTGCAGGAGCTGCGCCTGCCCTACCGGGTGGTCGACCTCGCCACCGGGGACCTGACCTTCTCCTCCTCGCGGATCATCGACCTGGAGGTGTACGCGCCCGGCGTGGACCGCTGGCTCGAGGTGTCGTCGGTCGGCAACTTCACCGACTTCCAGGCCAGGCGGGGCAACATCCGGGTCAGGGTCGACGGTGGCGGCACCCGGCCGATCGCCACGCTCAACGCCTCCGGCGCCGCGACCCCGCGGCTGTGGGCCGCGATCGTGGAGCACGGCCAGCAGCCGGACGGGCGGGTGCTGGTTCCCGAGGTGCTCCGCCCCTACGTGGGCAGGGAGCTGCTGGAGCCCCTGCCGGCGCAGGGGAAGCCCGCCGGCCAGAGGGCGACCACTGCTGGCGGAGGCTCGTAGCGGGCGGGGACGGCGTGGACGAGGCCGTCGCGCTGGCCGACTGGCGCGAGCAGGTGGCCAGGCTGTACCTGGCCGAGCCGCGCGACGGCGAGGCGGGCGCGGCCGCCTGGCGGCGCTCGCGGGACCGCCTGTTCCTGACGCACCCCGCCTCGGCCCTCACGGCGGAGCAGCGCCGCCGGGTCGACGGGCTGGCATGGTTCCCGTACGACCCGGCGGCCAGGGTCGAGGCGCGCCTCGGCCCGGTCGACGCCGGCGACGAGCTGGCGATCGACACCGGCGGCGAGGACGGCACCGTCCGCTACCGCCGGGTCGGCCGACTGGCGACGCCGTACGGCGAGCTGACCCTGTTCTGGACGCTCGGCTACGGCGGCGGCCTGTTCCTGCCGTTCCGCGACGCCA
This sequence comes from Actinomycetota bacterium, assembly GCA_035535495.1. Lineage (GTDB taxonomy): Bacteria > Actinomycetota > CALGFH01 > CALGFH01 > CALGFH01 > DASUZB01. The sequence continues at coordinate 12,418 of DATLQA010000146.1, forward strand.
CCGCCGGCCGGGAGACCTATGGCGCCGGCCGCTACCTGACCGACACGGTCAAGGGCACCTTCGGCCGCGGCCTGGTGCTCGAAGACGGCCAGGTCGCGCTGGACTTCAACTACGCCTACAACCCGTCCTGCGCCTACAACTCCCGCTGGGCCTGCCCGCTCGCGCCGCCCGAGAACCGGCTGGACGAGCCCGTCCGCGCGGGCGAGCTGGCGTTCCCGTTCCCGGTCTGAGCGCCAGCGGTCAGACGGCCGCGCGCAGGGACCGCCAGGCCGCGCGTACCCATGCCGCCGAGTATCGGCCGGCCCAGCCGGCCAGCAAGCCGGCCTGACCTACTTCCAAAGAGATGTTTGCAAATATTTCTTTGCATGAGTATCTTTGCGTCATGAGCGATCTCCGACGGCGTGACGTCAACGACCCGGCGGCGCTGCGCGCCCTGGCGCACCCGCTCCGGCTCCAGCTCCTCGAGCAGCTCACCGTGCACGGGCCGGCCACGGCCACCACCCTCGCCGCCCGGCTCGGCCACAACACCGGCGCCACCAGCTACCACCTCAGGCAGCTCGAACGCTTCGGCTTCGTGGAGGAGGAGCAGGGCCGCGGCCGCGGCCGGGAGCGCTGGTGGCGGTACGTACCTGGCGACGTCCGCTTCGCCGCGACTGCGACGCCCTCGACCGAGCTGCGGACCGCCGCCGACGAGCTGATGCGCCGCCAGCTCGAGCAGGCCGAGCAGGTGCTCGCCCGCTACCTGCGCTCCCGGGACCGCTACCGGGACTGGGACGAGGCGGCCCTGTTCTCCAACTCGACCATGCACCTGACCCCCTCCGAGCTGGCCGAGTTCGGCGAGGCGCTGGTCGACCTGATGAAGGCGTACTGGCGACCGCCGGAGGCGCGGCCGCCGGACGCCCGGCCGGTCGCCGCGCAGTTCTACGCGTTCCCCTGGCCGGACACCGCCGAGGAGCAGTGATGCGGACCGCCGCCGCCGGCCCGCTGTCCCGCCCTGGCTTCCGCCGCTACTGGGCGGCACAGACCGTCTCGGTCGTCGGCGACCAGGTGAGCCTGCTGGCGCTCCCGCTGACCGCGGTGCTCACCCTGCACCTCTCCGCCGGCGGGATGGGCCTGCTCACCGCCGCCGGCTACGCCCCCCACCTGCTGTTCTCGCTGCTCGCCGGGGGCTGGATCGACCGCTCCTCGCGCCGCCGGGTGATCATGATCGGCGCCGACCTGGGCCGCGCCCTGGTGGTGGCGTCGGTGCCGCTCGCGGTCGCGGCGGGCGCGCTCAGCCCGGCGCACCTCTACCTGGTCGCGTTCCTCGCGGGCACGCTGACGGTGTTCTTCGACCAGTCCGCCACCTCGCTGCTGGTGTTGCTCACCCGGCCGGAAGAGCTGCTCGCCGCCAACGGGCACCTCAGCACCAGCCAGGCCGCGGCGCAGGTCGGCGGGCCCAGCCTGGGCGGCCTGCTGGTCGGCGCCGTCGGCGCTCCGGTGGCGCTGCTGGCCGACGCCGCCTCGTTCCTCGCCTCCGGCGCGCTGTTGGCGGCCATCCCCGTCGCCGAGCCCCGCGTCGCCCGCGACCGCGAGCCGCCGGCCTGGCGCGCGATCGGCGAGGGGGTCCGCTTCGTGCTCCGCGACCCGGTGCTGCGCGCCTCGGCGGCCTGCACCAGCACGATGAACTTCTTCAACCTGATGCTCAACGCCATCCTGGTGCTGTACATGAGCCGCACCCTCGGGCTCGGCCCGGCCACCATCGGGTTCGTGTTCGGCGCCGGCGCGGTCGGCGCGCTGCTCGGCGCGGTGGTCGCGCCGCGCCTGGCCCGCGTCATCGGCTTCGGCCCGGCGATCATCGCCGGCGCGGTGGCCTTCCCCTCCTCGGCCCTGCTGGTCCCGCTCGCCGGTGGCGCCCACGCCAGGGCCGCCCTGGTGCTCACCGCCGCCGAGTTCATCGCCGGCATCGGCGTGATGGCCTTCGACGTCAACGACAACACGCTGCTCGCCCTGCGCGTCCCCTACCGCCTCCGCGGCCGCGCCAGCGGCACCAACCGGTTCCTCGCCTACGGCTCGCGGCCGCTCGGCGCCCTGACCGGCGGCTGGCTCGCCGGCGCCATCGGCCTGCGGCCGACGCTCTGGGTCGCCGCGGTCGGCGGCCTGCTCGCCGCGGCCTGGCTGCTGCCCTCCCCCATCCGGCGCATGCGCACCCCGCCCGCGCAGGTCACCGACCCGCCACCGGCATGGTGTCCGACGCCAACGACAGCAGTCTCGACTGCATCTGAGGCCGAGCGGTCGAACGGGCCGGTGTGATCCAGGTCACCTGGTCGGCTCGACGTGGAAGCCGGCGCGCTCGAGGTCGGCGACGATCTCGCTGCGGTGGACGGAGTTGCGCGTCTCCAGGGTGAGGCGGATCTCCACCTTGGCCACGGCCAGGTCCATGCCGGAGCGGTGGTGCTCGACCGAGAGCACGTTGAGGCCGAGCCTGGCGACCTCGGCGGTGAGCGCGGCCAGCTGGCCGGGGCGGTCGTCGACCACCACGCGGAGGGCGACGTAGCGGCCGGCGGCTGACAGGCCGTGGTCGATCAGCTTGATCAGCAGGAGCGGGTCGACGTTGCCGCCCGACAGGACCGCGGCAACCGGTCCCGACCCAGGCACCTTGCCGGCGAGGACGGCGGCCAGCGCGGCGGCGCCGGCCGGCTCCACCACCGCCTTGGCCCGCTCCAGGAGCAGCAGCACGGCCTGGCTGATCTCCTCATCGGTGACGGTGACCAGCTCGTCCACGTAGGCGCGGACGTGCGCCATGGTGAGCGGCGAGGGTGACTTGACGGCGATCCCGTCCGCCAGGGTGTCGACGCGGTCCAGCCGCACGCACCGGCCCGCCGCCAGCGAGGCCTCCATGGCGGCGGCGCCGGCCGCCTCCACGCCGACCACCCGCACCTCGGGCCGGAGCTCGGCCATGGCGGCGGCGATCCCGGATATCAGGCCGCCGCCGCCGATGGCGACCACCACGGTCTCGGCGTCGGGCGCCTCGGAGGCCAGCTCCAGGCCGATGGTGCCCTGCCCGGCGATGATCAGCGGGTCGTCGAACGGCGGCACGAAGGCGGCGCCGTGCTCGTCCGCGAAGCGCTTGGCCAGGCCGATGCAGTCGTCGACCGTGTCGCCCTCGAGCACCATGTCGGCGCCGTAGTTGCGGGTCGCCTCGACCTTCGGCAGCGGCGCGTTGGCCGGCATGAAGATGGTCGCCTTGTGGCCGGTGAGGGACGCCGCCAGGGCCACACCCTGGGCGTGGTTGCCGGCCGAGCCGGCAACCACCGGACGGCCGGCGTCGAGGCGGCTGATGTGGTTGTAGGCGCCGCGGATCTTGAACGAGCCGGTCCGTTGCAGGTGCTCCGGTTTGAGCAGGATGGGCCGGCCGGCGATGCGGCTGAGGGTCTCGGACCGGTCCACCGGGGTGCGCCGCCGGACGCCGCTCACCCGCCGGCCCGCCTCCCTCACGTCCTCCAGGCCGATCAGCGGCACCTCCGCCTCGGAAGCGCCGTGCTTCGCCGCACCAGAGCGCATGCTCCGACGATACCGTTCCTGGTGCGCCGGTGCCCGCGGGCGGCGGCGTGGTCAGGCGCCCGCCGACCAGAGCGGCGGCCGGCCGGCTCGCTGTTCGAGGTCGAGCAGCAGGCGCTTTCGGTCGAGGCCGCCGCCGTAGCCGGTCAGGGCACCGGAGGCGCCGATGACCCGGTGGCAGGGGAGGACGATCGGGATCGGGTTGCGGCCGTTGGCCATGCCGACGGCCCGGCTCGCGCTGGGACGGCCGAGCCGGGCGGCGAGCTCGCCGTAGGTGGTGGTGTGGCCGTAGGGGATGTCGGCGAGCAGCTCCCAGACCTGCCGCTGGAAGCCGGCGCCGCCGAGCGCGACCGGGAGGTCGAAGACGGCGAGCTCGCCGGCGAAGTACGCCCGCAGCTGCTCGACCGCGCCGGCGAGCGGGGCCGGGTCGGCGAGCCAGTCGGCGCCGATCTGGACGGCGTGCCTGCCGTGGAGCTCGAAGTCGATGGTGACCAGCGACTGGCCGTCACTGACCAGCAGCAGCTCCCCGATGGCGGTCTGGGCGACGGTGTAGCGGCGTCGGGCGGCGTGGTCGAGGTCGAGGAAGTGGACGCCGACCGCGGTCGTGGCAGGGTTCATGAGGCGAGCTCCTTGGCACCGCCGGCCGGCGGCGGCACCGGACCGGCGGCCGGGTCGGCCTCCGGGGTGTCCAGGACCCCCCAGAGGTGCTGCATGGCGTACGAGCGCCACGGCCGCCAGTGCAGCGCCGCCGCCTCCGCCGCGGCCGGGTCGGACGGTTGCCCGAGCCGGCGCAGGGCATGGCGGACGCCCAGGTCGGTCGGGAGGAACACGTCGGGGTCGCCGAGGGCGCGCATGCGGATGTAGGCGACCGTCCACGGGCCGATGCCCGGCAGGGCGAGCAGCTCGCCGGTGGCCTGGTCGCGGTCGGCATCCGGGTGGAGCAGGATGCGGCCGTCGGCCAGCGCGCGGGCCAGGCCGAGGAGCGCGTCGCGCCTGGCGCGGGGCATGGCGAGGGCGGCCGGGTCGGCGGCGGCGATCGCCTCGGCGCTGGGGAAGGTGTGGGTGACGGTGCCGGACGGGACGCGCAGCGGGGTGCCGTGGCGGGCGGCGAGCCGCCCGGCGAGCGTCCGGGCGGCGGCGACGCTGACCTGCTGGCCGAGCACGGCGCGGATGGCCAGCTCGGCCGGGTCGACGTGGCCGGGGACGCGCCGGCCGGGGCTCGCGGCGACCAGCGGAGCGAGCAGGCGGTCCTGGCTGAGGCGGTCGGAGATCGGCACCGGGTCGGTGTCGAGGTCGAGCAGCCGCCGGCAGCGGCCCACGGCGGCGTCGAGGTCGCGCCGGTCGTCCAGGCGCAACCGGCACTGGACGTGGCCGGCCGACTCGCCGGCCTCCACCGTGACCAGGCAGCTGCCGTGCGGCAGGGTGAGCGCCCGGCGGTAGACCCCGCCGGCGCACTCCTCCACGCCGGGGACCGCACGGGCGGCGAGGAAGCGGAGCAGCGCGGCCAGGTCGAGCGGCTGCCGGTAGGGCAGGCGGAGGCTGATGGTCCCGTCGTCGGTCACGCCGGCATTCTCACCCGCGGGTGGGACGGTCGCGGTGGCTCGGGGTCGGCGCCTCAGGCGACGTGCTCGAGCCAGTCGGTGTAGCGGGGCTCCCGGCCACGGGTCGCGGCGGTGAACACCTCCTGCAACCGCCGGGTCACCGGCCCCGGCTCCCCAAGCACCCGATCATCAACCTCCCGGATCGGCACCACCTCCGCCG
>DATLQA010000147.1:0-8764 GCA_035535495.1 Actinomycetota bacterium
CGACCGGGCGCCGTGCAGCACGCCGTCCGCGCCGAAGTTCAGCGGAGCGCCGTTGTCGCCTGGGCCGGGTCCGCGGCCGCCGGCCTCCACGCCGACCAGCCGGACCTGGTCGTCGACGAAGGGGGCGAACATCCCGGCGGCATTGGAGCCGCCGCCGACGCACGCGACCACCAGGTCGGGCAGCCGGCCGACGGCGTCGAGCATCTGGCCACGGGTCTCCTCCCCGATGATCCGCTGGAACTCGCGGACCATCAGCGGGAACGGGTGCGGGCCGACCACCGAGCCGATCGCGTAGTGGGTCGTCTCGACGGACTCCACCCAGTCCCGCAGGGCCTCGTTGATGGCGTCCTTGAGGGTGGCGGTGCCGGTGGCGACCGGGCGGACCTCGGTGCCGAGCAGGCGCATGCGCACCACGTTGAGGCGCTGGCGGCGGGTGTCCTCCTCCCCCATGTAGACGACGCACTCCTGGCCGAGCAGGGCGGCCACCGTGGCGGTGGCCACGCCGTGCTGGCCGGCGCCGGTCTCGGCGATCACCCGCCGCTTGCCCATGCGCCGCGTCAGCAGGTGCTGGCCGAGCGAGTTGTTGAGCTTGTGGGCGCCGGTGTGGAGCAGGTCCTCGCGCTTGATCCAGAGGTCGACGCCGAGCTCGGCGGAGAGCCGGCGCGCCTGGTAGAGCGGCGTGGGCCGCCCGGCGTAGACGCGGCGCAGCCGGTCGAGCTCATCCCGGAAGTCCGGCGCGGCCATGGCCTCGGCGAAGGCGCCGGTCAGCTCGTCGAGCGCGGCCATCAGCACCTCGGGCACGAAACGGCCGCCCCACGGCCCGAAGTGGCCGCCCAGGTCCGGCGGGTGCGCGACCGGGAGCGCCTGGCCACCGGCTGCCAGGGGGCCGTTGGCCGTGGCGCCGCCGGCGTCCGGCGGGACGCCGGGGGCGAGGCCCGCGGCGGTGCGGGTCGAGCCTGGCGGGCGCGGGCCGGCGGGCTCAGACATCAAGCAGGTTCCCGCTCAGGTAGTCCTCGTAGGCCTTGAGGTCGAAGTGGCCGTGGCCGCAGAGGTTGAACACGATCGTCTCGGTCTTGCCCTCCTCCTTGCAGCGCAGCGCCTCGTCGATCACGGTGCGGATGGCGTGGGCCGGCTCGTGGGCGGGCAGGATGCCCTCGGTGCGGGTGAACTGCACCGCTGCCTCGAACACTTTGGACTGCGGGTAGGCGACCGCCTCGATGTGGCCCTCCTTGGCGAGCACCGACACGATCGGCGAGTCGCCGTGGTAGCGCAGCCCGCCGGCGTGGATGGGGGCGGGCACGAAGTCCGACCCCAGCGTGTACATGGGCATGAGCGGCGTCATGCCAGCCTGATCGCCGAGGTCGTAGTCGTAGCGGCCCTTGGTCAGGGTGGGGGCGGCGGTCGGCTCGGCCGCGATCACCCGCACCTGCGAGCGGCCGGCGAGCTTGTCGGCCAGCAGCGGGAAGGTGAAGCCGCCGAAGTTCGAGCCGCCACCCACGCAGGCGACCAGCACGTCGGGCTCCTCGCCGATCTTGGCGAGCTGCTTCTTCAGCTCCAGGCCGATGATCGTCTGGTGCAGCAGCACATGGTTGAGGACGCTGCCGAGCGCGTAGTGGGTGTCCTCGGCGCCGACGGCCGCCTCGACCGCCTCGGAGATGGCGATCCCCAGCGACCCTGGCGAGTCGGGCTGGGCTTCCAGCACCGCGCGGCCCGCGCCGGTCTCCTCGCTCGGCGAGGGCACCACCGCCGCGCCCCAGGTCTCCATCATCGAGCGCCGGTACGGCTTGTTGTCATAGGAGGTCCGCACCATGTAGACGCGGCACTCCATGCCGAAGCGGGCGCAGGCGAACGCCAGGGCGCTGCCCCACTGGCCGGCGCCGGTCTCGGTGGTGAGCCGGTGGATGCCCTCGGCCGCGTTGTAGTAGGCCTGGGCCACGGCGGTGTTGGGCTTGTGCGAGCCGGCCGGGGAACCGCCCTCGTACTTGTAGTAGATGCGGGCGGGCGTCCCGAGCGCCCGCTCCAGGTCGAGCGCCCGGATCAGGGGGGTGGGCCTCCACAGCCGGTAGGTGTCGATCACCGGGCCGGGGATGTCGACCCACTGGTCGGTCGAGACCTCCTGCTGGATCAGGGCCATCGGGAACAGCGGCGCCAGCAGGTCCGGGGTGACCGGCTCGCGGGTCCCCGGGTGCAGGTACGGGCCGGGCGGGTTGGGCAGCGCGGGCATGACGTTGAACCATGCGGACGGGATCTCGTCCTCGGTCAGCAGCACCTTCCTCGGTTCGGCCATGTCCCCTCCTTGACTCAAACGCTCGGTGGCCTCCGCCGCCCGATGCGCTGGCTTCCCTCGTCGCTCCTCTATCGTGCCTCGGTCCAGGCGGGCGCCCGGCTCCGGCCCTCCTCACTAACGGCTAGCGGTGCGCGTCGGACCCACATCGCTATTCAACCGCGGCCGCGCCAGCCCAGGAGGTCGGCCGAGCAGGTCGGCCAGCATGGCGGCGGGGTCGTCGGAACGGACCAGCGACTCCCCGACGAGCACGGCGTCGGCACCGGCGGCCGCGGCGGCCACCACGTCGGCGCGGGACGCGATGCCGCTCTCCGCCACCACCGTGGCACCCGCCGGGAGCGCATGGGCGACCTGGGCCAGCCGGCCCGTGTCGACCCGCAGGGTGGCCAGGTCCCTGGCGTTCACGCCCACCAGGCCAGCCCCGGCTGCCGCCGCCACCGCCGCCTCGGCCTCGGTGTGCACCTCAACCAGCGCGTCCAGGCCCGCCACGGCCGCCTCCGCGAGCAGGTCGTCGAGCAGCGCCGGCGAGAGCGCGGCCACGATGAGCAGCACCGCGTCCGCGCCCCACGCCCGCGCCTCCCAGACCTGGTACGGCACGGTCACGAAGTCCTTGCGGAGCAGCGGGAGCGCGACCGCCGCCCGGACCGCCAGCAGATCCTCCGGGCTGCCGGCGAAATGCACCGGTTCGGTGAGCACGCTGACCGCCGCGGCCCCGCCGCGCTGGTAGGCGGCGGCCAGCACGGCCGCGTCGAGGTCCGGCCGCAGCTCGCCCCTTGACGGCGAGCAGCGCTTGACCTCGGCGATCACGGCCATGCCCTGGCCGGCCAGGGCGGCCTGGAAACCCCTCGCGGGCGGCTGGTCGCCGACGCGGGCGCGCAACTCGGCCAGGGGCACGGCGGCCGCGCGTCGGTCGCTCGCCGCGCGAGCGTCGGACACGGCACGGGCGAGGAACTGGCTGGCGGGTGATGTCGGCACGCGGAGCATTCTAGTGATCGGCGGGCCGCCGCCAACCCGATTCGACCACCGCGGCGCCGTTGTGGGCGGCGGGCAGGCCGACCTGGCCAGAACTCCAGGTGGCCATGCCACGGCGCTGTGGCAGCAGCAGGCGGAAGGCGGTCCCGCCACCGGAGGCCTGCTCGGCGCGGATGGCGACGCCCATGGCGTCGCAGAGCGCCTTGACGATGGCGAGGCCGAGCCCGGAGCCGACGGTCCGGGTGCGGCGGTAGCGGGACCACAGGTAGCCGCGCTCGAACGCCCTCGGCAGGTCCTCGGGCGCGATGCCAGGGCCCTGGTCGACCACGGCCACCTCCACCCGGCCGTCGCCGAGGGCGCGGGCCGCCAGCGTCACCGGACGCCCTGGCGGGCTCGACCGGGTGGCGTTGTCGAGCAGGTTGTCCAGCACCTGGCGGAGGCGGCCGGGATCGACGTGCGCGGCGAGCGGCGGCTCGAAGAACTGCTCCACCGGCACGCCGCGGGTGCTGGCGCGGTCGGCCGCGGCCGCGGCGGCCTCGCGCAGCACCGCGGCCACGTCCGCGTCGACCAGCGCCACGGCGAACTGGCCCCGGCCGAGGCGGGCGAGGTCGAGGAGGTCCTGCACCAGCCGGGCCAGCCGCAGGGTCTCGTCGTGAATGCGCTCGAGGCTGCGGCGCCGCTCCTCGGGCGTGTCGACGGTGCCGTCGAGCAGCGCCTCGGTGTAGCCGCGCACGGTGGTCAGCGGGGTCTTCAGCTCGTGCCCGACGCTGGCGAGGAAGGCCCGCTGCTCGGCCTGCTCGTGCTCGAGGGCGACCGCCATGTCGTTGAACGCGTCGGCGACCTCGGCCACCTCGTCGTCTCCCTGGACCGCGACCCTGGTGCCGAGATCACCGGTGCCGATGCGGCGGGCGGCGGCCACCAGCCGGCCCAGCGGCGCGGTGAGCCGGTCCGCGACCGCCCAGGCGACCGCGGCCGCGGCCACCACGGCGAGCAGGCCGGCGAGCAGGAGGCGGCGGCCGACCAGGCCGATCAGCTCGTTGCTCTGGCCGCTGCTGCGCTGGGCGAGCAGGACGGCCGCGGCACGGCGGCCCCCGGGAGGCGGCACCGGCCGGAACGCGTAGGCGACCCCGCCGCGGACCCCGGACGCGGGCTGCCCGCCCACCACCATCGCGGCCAGGTCGACCCCTGGCACCGGAGCGAACGGGCCGCGCCGCACCGTGCGGCGCTCGGGGCAGGCGGGCCGGCGGGTCTTGCCGGCCACGTCGACCAGGTACAGCTCCGTGCCGACCGAGCGCATGGCGGTCGCGCCGACACACGGGCGGAAGCCGATGTCGGCGGTGGTCACCGCCTCGGCCTGGGCGCTGAGGTTCGCTTCGAGGCCGCGGGCGGGGAGCAACCGCACCAGGGAGAGGGTGACCACGCCGATCAGCAGGGCGACCCCGGCGACGACCGCGACCAGCAGGCGGACCAGGCGGCCTCGCAGGGACCCGGAAGGGCCGCCGACGCGGAGCGGGACCGTCCGCACCTCGCCGGTCATTGCCGGTCGTCCGCCTTGTAGCCGACGCCGCGGATGGTCACGATCGGCGCCCGGTCGCCGAGCTTGGCTCTGACCTGCCGGATGTGGACGTCGACGGTGCGGGTGTCGGCCGGGAACGAATAGCCCCAGACCCGTTCGAGGATCTGGTCCCTGGTCAGGACCAGGCCGCGGTTGCGGACCAGGTAGGCGAGCAGCTCGAACTCCCTGGCGGTGAGCTGCACCGGCCGGCCCTCGAAGGTGACCTCGTGGCGGGCAGGGTCGACGGTGAGGTCGCCGAGGTGCATCGGCGGCTCCGGCCCCTCGGCCGGCTCGGTCTCGGCGCGCCGCAGCACCGCCTTGACGCGGGCGACCAGCTCACGCGGGGAGAAGGGCTTGGTGACGTAGTCGTCGGCGCCGAGCTCCAGGCCGAGGACCCGGTCGGCCTCCTCCTCGCGGGCGGTGACCACGATCACCGGCAGGCGGCCGCCGCCGTCGCGCAAGGCCTTGAGCACCTCGAACCCGTCCATGGCCGGAAGCATCAGGTCGAGCACCACCAGCCGCGGGCGGGTCGAGGAGACCGCCGCCAGCCCCGACCGCCCGTCGCCGCGCCACTCCACCCGGTAACCCTCACGTTCCAGGTAGAGGCGGACGAGGTCGGCGATCGACTCCTCGTCCTCGACGATCAGGACCGTGCCCTTCGACGCGGTCCCCTGGTCTACCCCGGCCATGGCGCCCGCCTCTATTCAAACGCTCGGTGGCCTCCGCCGCTCGATGCTGGACCCGCCAGGTTCGGGCCTCCCGCACGGGCATGTTCGAGCGAGGTAAAGCTCCAGCTCAGCGTTAGTCTCCCTCCCAGGGTGGCTCGCCGTCGCCCTCGGCGACCACCGGCCGGTCGGGTGGGGCACGGAAGGCGGCGCCGAGCGCCGGCCATGCCGGACCTCGGCGGACCGCCTCGGCGCCCGCCGCCACCACCAGCAGCCCGCCGGCCGTGACCAGTAGCGGTCCCGCCCGGGGGGTGGCGACCCGCAGCGACCCCGCCGGGACGCCTTCCAGCTGGCCGCGCCTGGCCTGCTCGACTGCCTGGTCGCCCGCCCGTCCCGCGGCCGCCACCGCACCCACCACCAGCGCGCCGCCGAGCGCGACCAGTGCCAGCCCCACCACCACCCGGCCACGGCCGCGGGTGACCGCGATGCCGAGCACCAGGACCAGCACGAGCAGGGCGAGGCCGGAAAGCGGGGCCAGGTCGTTGCCGCTCAGGCCGGCGCCGCCGAAGCGGCCCTGGCCGAGCCCTGGCAGCTCGACCGCGCTGGACACCCGCGCCCACGGCCGGCTCGCGCCGGTGACCGCCAGCAGCACCCCGGCCAGCGCCGCGAGCACGCTGGCTCGCAAGGAAGCGCGGGCGCTAGCCACGGCCGCCGAGCGCCTCCGCGGCGGCGACCGCGCTGAGCAGGACCCGTGCCTTGGCCTCGGTCTCGCGCTCCTCGCGCTCCGGCACGGAGTCGGCCACCACCCCCGCGCCTGCCTGGCAGTAGGCCTGGTCGCCGACGAACACGCAGGTGCGGATGGTGATGCAGGTGTCCAGGTTGCCGGAGAAGTCGAAGTAGCCGACGCAGCCGGCGTAGGGGCCGCGGCGGTGGCGCTCCAGCTCGTCGATGATCTCCATGGCCCGCACCTTGGGCGAGCCGGACACGGTGCCCGCCGGGAAGGCGGCCGCGAACACGTCGAACGCGCTCACCCCGTCGGCCAGCTCCCCCACCACGTCCGAGACCAGGTGCATGACGTGCGAATAGCGCTCGACGCGCATGAAGTCGCCGACCTGCACGGTGCCGGGCCGGCACACCCGGCCCAGGTCGTTGCGGGCGAGGTCGACCAGCATGACGTGCTCGGCCCGCTCCTTCTCGTCGGCCCGCAGTTCCGCTTCGAGCGCGGCGTCGGCCGCCGGGTCGGGGTCACGTGGCCGGGTGCCGGCGATCGGCCGCATGGTGGCCGTGCCGCCCTGCACGGTGACCAGCACCTCCGGCGAGGACCCGGAGAGGGTCACCTCTGGCAGGCGCAGGAAGTACATGTAGGGCGACGGGTTGACCACCCGCAGGACCCGGTAGACGTCGAACGGGTCGGCCGCGGTCCGCAGCGTGAAGCGCTGCGACGGCACCACCTGGAAGATGTCGCCGTCGCGGATGTGCTCCTTGGCGATCCGGACCATCTCCTGGTAGCGGCCCGGGTCGAGGTCGCTGGTGGCCGGCGCCGGCGGGCCGGCCGCCGGCAGGGGCCGCACCGGCGCCGGCGCGGCCACCGACAGCCGTTCGGCGAGGCCGTCCAGGCGCCTGGCCGCCTCGGCGTACGCCTCCGGCAGGTCGTCGGCCTGGTCGACGACCACGTTGGCGACCAGGACGAGCCGCTGGCCGAGGTGGTCGAAGACCACCACCGAGCGCGGGAACACCAGCACCGCGTCGGGCAGGCCGAGGTCGTCCTCGGTGGTGTCGGGCAGCCGTTCCAGCTCGCGGACGAGGTCGTAGCCGAGGTAGCCGACCGCGCCGGCGAACAGCGGCGGCAGGCCGGGGAGCGACGGCGAGCGGAAGCGCTCCAGCGCGGCGCGGAGCACCGTGAGCGGCGGCCCGTCGGGCAGGTCGCCTGGCGGGCTGCCGGTCCACGACACCTCGCCGCTCCGCGCCCGGAAGGTGGCGAACGGGTCGGTGCCGATGAACGACCAGCGTCCCCACCGCTCCCCGTGCTCGACGCTCTCCAGCAGGACCGACCCCTGCTCGCCACCGAGCTTGCGGAACGCGCCCACCGGCGTCTCGAGGTCGCCGAGCAGCTCGCGCCAGACCGGCACGACCGTGTACCGCTCGGCCAGCCGGGTGAATTCCTCGAGCGACGGCCGCAGCCCGGCCGTCAGCGCGTGCGAGATCACCGCCGGCGCTCCGCCTGGCCCTCGCGCGCCGGGGTGACCGCGGGTAGCGGGGTGAAGAAGCAACTCCGCGCGCCGGTGTGGCAGGCCGCCCCGACCTGCTCGACGCGGATCAGCAAGGTGTCGCGGTCGCAGTCGACCGCCGCCGAGCGGACCAGCTGCACGTGTCCCGAGGTGTCGCCCTTGCGCCAGTGCTCCTGCCTGGACCGGCTCCAGAACCAGGTCCGCCCGGTGGTCAGGGTGCGGCGGACCGCCTCGGCGTCCATCCACCCGACCATCAGCACGGTGCCGTCGGCGTGGTCCTGGATCACCGCGCAGACGAGCTGCTGGGCGTCGAACCGCAGGCTGGCGATGAGGTCCTTCAACACGGCATCTGCCACGAGGACTCCTCGAACGAGACCGCCCGGGGTCCCTCGGAGCACCCGGGCTCAGCTGGATCAGCGCAACAAGGTACTAGCAAACCACCAGCACCCTGTCATTCAGCCTCCGGGATGAGATCAGGAGCTTCGTGGACGAACAACCCCAGCTGGTGAGTCTTGGCGATCGCCCGCTCAGATAGCGCGGCGGTGCCGATGTGCAGGTAGTAGTCGTGGCCCGTGTTGACCACAAAGCGACCAGGGCTCTCCAGCCGGCACCAGAGCACTTCACGGAGTTCGAGACGGAGCACCTGATCCAGCTTCGTGCCGTCAAGCTCGGTGCCGTCCCGAAGCTCGCGCGCCAGCGGTGCCAGCTCCTTGCCATCTGGCAGACCGTACTCCCAGAGCGGATCGAGATCCGGCGGTGGTTCCAGCGACGCGACGCGCAGACTGGTGACACCGGCATCGACCATGAACTCCCGCACTGAGCACACGTAGGCCATCTCGGTCGCAAGGTAGGTCGGCGGGTCGAGGGCTATCCCGTCAAACGACTGGCCGATGTCGCTCACGCTCGTCCACTCGTCACGCAGGTAACGGCCGGTCTCGTCGCGAAACTCCGGGTTGTACTTGCTGATGCGGTACCAGTTCATCAGTGACTCGGGTCCATCAATTGCCCACTCTCTGCGTGAGGGCCTGGTCATACGTGCCTATGCGGGTTTGCTTCCTGA
>DATLQA010000148.1:0-2008 GCA_035535495.1 Actinomycetota bacterium
CGCAGGCCGGGCTCGGCGAACGCCGCGTAGAGGCGGTCGACCGGCACCGCCACCGTCTTGGAGGCGCTCGCCTCGAACAGCCCGCCGCGCCGCTGCCCGGGGGCCCGGAGGCCGCGCGCCTGCTCGTAGGCGACGGTGACGCCCTGGGCCCACCAGCCACCCACCTCGTGCTCGCCCGCGACCCAGCGGGCGATCTCGGTGTGGGGACGCTCGGTGGCGCCCCACACGTCGAGCAGCGCGAACCATTCGTCCCAGGTGTGCCCGGTGTTGGCCCGCACGACCTCGTCGGAGTACGGCCGCCTGGCCCCGGGGGCGTCCACCGGCGCGGCCGCGACCGGCTCGGCGGGCGGGGCGTCGGGTGCGGCCTCGGAGGTGGCCTTGGCCAGGAGCTGGCGGCGGGCGGTGGTGTAGCTCTCGGAGGTCTTGTCCATGCGGACGCGGACGCGGCCCTTGAAGGACTTCTGCTTGGTCATCTGGTGCTCCTCCGCAGCGGGCGGCCGCGGGACCCACGCTCCCGCCGCCCCCGCGCGAGGGCACTCGACCTGCGTCCCGAGGACTCGAGGTCCCCTTTACCTCCGCGAGCCGGCGGCGTGAGCGCCGGAGAGGAGGTCGGGCGCGGGACGGCGCCGGCGACGAGCATAGCCGATGGCCCCGACGACGGGAACCCTCCCGGCAGCGGTCGCTAGGGGGCGTGGCGGAGCCAGAGCGACGCCCGGGTCGGCTGCATGGTCTGGTCGACCACCCCCAGCAGCTCACCCTCCAGCGCGTCCAGGTCGACCTGGTCGCGGAGCCGGGCCGCGAACCCGTCCAGGGTCCGGGCGTCGTAGCGGCGGCGGTTGAACCGCCGGTCGACCAGGTCCCGGACCCGGCGGCGCAGCGGCTGGAACAGCGCGGCCACCGCCAGGGTGGCGGCGGCCACGGCCAGGCTGCCCGAGCCTTCGGCCAGGCGGCTGGCCGCCGGGACGACCAGCAGGTAGGGGACGACCAGCAGGGCGGTGACCAGCGCGTAGGTGACAGTGCGGCTGATGAGGCGGTCCAGGTCCCACAGCCGGTAGCGCAACACCGCGACCCCGATCGCCACCGGCGGACACAGCAGGGCCGGGAACACGATGCCCGAGATCCACTCGGGCGCGATCCCGAGCCCGCCGGGGAGGGCCACCAGCAGCCCGCCCACCGCGCCCGCCGCGCCCGCGGCGACCCAGCGCATCTGCTGGCGCTCGATCCCGCGGGAGGAGCGGAACCGCAGCACCACGCAGACCGCCGCCGGCGGCAGGCTCAACCAGTGCAGCACCACGCCGACCACGGTGAGCACGGCGGCGACGTCGCCGGCCGTGCCGGCCAGCCCCAGCGGGTTGTCGATCCCGAGCTCCTCCACCGGACCCGGGGACAGGGTGCCGGCGACGGTGATCAGGACGGCGCCGGTCACGCTGGTGACCACGACCAGCCGCCAGCGACGCGAGCGCAGCTGGCCGTTGGGCAGCAGCAGGGCCGGCAGCGTCACCCCGAGGGTGATCGCGGGCGCCCAGCCCAGGGTCCCGGCCGCCGCGACGACCTGGGCGACGAGCGGCAGGGGCCGCTGCTCACGGATGAGCTGCTCGACCCAGGGCGCCACGGGAAGGGTGTAGGCCCAGGCGAGGCCGGCGGCCCCGTACAGCCAGCCGATCGGGTTCCCCGGCCGCCGCAGCGCCACCACCAGCCCCACGGTGGCGAACCCGAGCACGAAGAAGAACGCGTAGACCGCGCCCTCGACCAGCACGCCGACGGTGAGGGGCCGGTACACGGCCAGGGTGACCCCCAGCCCGGCGGCGCAGCAGCCGAAGGTCACCAGCCACAGCGCCCGGGCGAGCGCCGCCTTGGTCCGGGGCCGCATGTCCACCTCGCTCTCGCCGCGTGCTCCCGCCGCGCTCGGGAGCGGTCCGGGCCAGTCTGCACGGCCTGCGGTACGGGAGCGTTACGGCCATCGCGAGGGCGGGGCCGGATTGTCACACCTACCGGTTACGCTGGGACA
>DATLQA010000149.1:0-15772 GCA_035535495.1 Actinomycetota bacterium
GGGGCAGGCGGTCGGCCAGCGCGCCATCGCCGACCGCTCGTCGATGGTGATCAAGGTCCGGGTGACCAACGAGGGCAGCCGCGGCGGCAAGGCCCGCTGCCGCGTCACCGGGGTCGCCCCTGACGGCCGCCTGGTCGCCTCCCAGGTCCGCCTCAGCCCGACCGTCGCCCCCGGCGCCGCCGTCGAGTTCGAGGTCGCCGACCCCGTGCTGGTCGACACCCACGACGTCGACGCGCAATGTAACTAGCCGCAGCCGCGCAGTGCGCGAGCGGTGCTGCCGGAACCGACAATCGCGACACCGCCGGTGTTGTCCAGGAGGCCAGTGCGGCAGCGAGTCAGGGAGCCGTCGGCCCGTCAGGCGCAACGTCGCCGTCCCCGCGGGGCGGTTGTCGGATCATGCGGACGAGCTTGGCTGGGCGGCCCACCACGATCGCGTACGGCGGCACGTCGCCGAGCACCAGCGAGCCGGCGCCGACCACCGCGTGGGCGCCGATCTCGCAGGGGCCGAGGACGAGCACCCCGCTGGCGAGCCAGGCGCCCTCGTGGATCACCACGTCACGGCCGGTCCTCGGGATCGCCGTCTGCCGCTCGCGGTCGAACTTGTCGATGTCGTGGGTGCCGGTGAGCACCGAGACGTCGTGGCCGAAGAAGGCGTAGGGGCCCACGGTGATGTCGCCGGAGGAGAGGTTGAACAGGGCGTTGTTGACGATCGCGGTGGGGTCGATCTTCAGCCGCGAGCGGTTGCCGTGGACCCGGTAGCGGTACAGGTCGTCGTCACGGCGCTGATCGAGGACCCGCTGGACGATTGCCTCCACCCGGCGGCCGAGCAGCCGGTCGACGACCCGATCGAGCACCGACATCTCGACCCTCCTGTGGCGAGCCTTCCGTGGTGTCCCGCTCCCGTCAGCCGGGCGCGGGACTGCCGGGCCGGGGGGCGATCACGACCCTGCCCTCGGCGTCGACGGCCAGCGAGCGCCGGCCGGCGAGCAGGTCGAGCAGCTCCGCGCCGACCAGGTCGCGGCGCCAGCCGCGCAGGGTCCGCACCTCGGGCTCGGGCTGGTGACGGCGGGCGCTGGAGACGATCTGGGCCAGGTCCGCCCGGGCGGCGATCAGCTCGTAGGCCAGCCCGGCGTCGAGCGCCCTGGCACGGACCAGTGCCTCGGCAAGGGCGATCACCGGGACGTCGCCGGCCACCTGGTCGAGCCGCTCGCCCGGCTCGGGCGGCAGCGGCTCGGCGTGCTTGCCGCGGGCGACCGCGGCCAGGACGGCGTCGGCACGGCGGCGCAGGGTGGACGGCTGGACGCCGCGGATCTTCTCCAGCGCGGCGGCGTCGCCCGGCTGGCGCCTGGCGACCTCGACCAGGGAGGCGTCGGCCAGCACGGAGCCGACCGGCCGGTCCTCGGCGGCGGCGGTCCGTTCCCGCCAGGCGGCCAGCTCCCTGGCGACCGCCCGCGCCGCCGGGCTGAGCGAGCCGATGCGGGGCAGCCGCTGGTAGGCGGTGGCGGGGTCGCGCTCGTCGCTGGAGTCCTCGAGGCGGCGGCACTCCTCGCGCGCCCACTCCAGCCGGCCACGCTCCGCCAGGCGGGCCTGCAGCGTGTCGCTCAGGGGCAGCAGGTGGGCGACGTCGTCCCGGGCGTAGGCGAGCTGCTCCGGGGTGAGCGGGCGCACGTCCCAGCGGGTGAAGCTGGCCGATTTGGCCACCCGCCGTCCCAGTGCGTCCGACAGCAGCCCGCCGTAGCCGGTCTGCGCGCCGAACCCGGCGAAGCCGGCGGCGATCTGGGTGTCGAACAGGTTGCGCACCTCGGTGCCCCAGGCCCGCCGGAGCAGGGCGACGTCCTGCCGGCCGGCGTGGACGACCACCTCGATCGCCGGGTCGGCGAAGACCTCGGCCAGGGGGGCGGGGTCGAGTCCGGGATCCATCGGGTCGAGCAGGGCGACCAGCGGCACCGGCCCGCGGTCCGGGTCGGGCACGGCCACGCCGACCAGGCAGAGCAGGGCCTTGTAGCGGCCCTCGGACATGAACTCGGTGTCGAACCCGAGCCTGCCGGTGGCCCTGGCGGCCTCGGCCAGGGCGGCCGGGCTGAGCCGGCTGTCGACGGCGACGCTCGACCGGTCCGCTAGCCGATCTGCCACGTGTCTCCGCTGTGCAGCAGCTTGGCGAGGTCGCCGGCGCCCTGCTTGGCGGCGGCACGGTCGAGCTGGTCGGCCATCAGGTCGTCGTAGACCGGCCGGTCGACGTCGCGGAACACCCCGATCGGGGTCGGCCCCTTGGCGGTGTGCGACAGCCGGCCGAGCATGAACGCCAGGCTCGGGTCGTCGCGGTGCTCGTCGTGGACGAGCAGCGCGTCTTCGCCGACGTCGGCGACCTCGACCAGGTCGACCGAGGCCTGGTCGGTGAGCCGGACGCCGCGCTCGCGGTCGGGGCCGAAGCGGATCGGCTTGCCGTGCTCGAGGCGGATCTGGTTGTCGTCGCGGCTGTCGTGGTCGGTCAGCAGGTCGAAGGCGCCGTCGTTGAAGATCGGGCAGTTCTGGTAGATCTCCACGAAGGCGGCGCCGCGGTGCTCGGCGGCGCGGCGCAGCACCTCGGTGAGGTGCTTGCGGTCGGAGTCGACCGTGCGGGCGACGAAGGTCGCCTCCGCGCCGAGGGCCACGCTCACCGGGTTGAACGGCCAGTCCAGCGAGCCCATCGGGGTCGACTTGGTGATCTTGCCGCGCTCGCTGGTCGGGGAGTACTGCCCCTTGGTGAGCCCGTAGATCTGGTTGTTGAACAGCAGGATCTTCAGGTTGACGTTGCGCCGCAGGGCGTGGATCAGGTGGTTGCCGCCGATCGACAGGGCGTCGCCGTCACCGGTGATCACCCACACCGCCAGGTCGGGGCGGCTGGCCGCCAGGCCGGTGGCGATCGCCGGGGCGCGACCGTGGATCGAGTGCAGCCCGTAGGTGTTCATGTAGTAGGGGAACCGCGAGGAGCAGCCGATGCCCGAGACGAACACGATGCGCTCGCGCGGGATGCCAAGCGACGGCATGAAGCTCTGCACGGCCGAGAGGACGGCGTAGTCCCCGCAGCCCGGGCACCAGCGCACCTCCTGGTCGCTCTTGAAGTCCTTGGCGGCGAGCTGCAGGACAGGTGGATCTCCGGTCGCGGTGGCGCGGCCGGCGCCGTTGCCGGAGCGCCCGTTGCTGGTGGTCATGGACGGCTGGCTCCTTCGAGCATCTCGACGATCACGTGCTCCAGCTCCTCGGACTTGAACGGCAGCCCGCTGACGCGGTTGTAGCCCTTCGCGTCGACCAGGTACTCGGCCCGCACCAGCTTGCGCAGCTGGCCGGTGTTCATCTCGGGAATGAGCACCGCCTCGTAGCGGGCCAGCACCTCACCGAGGTTGGCCGGGAACGGGTTGAGGTGGCGCAGGTGGGCCTGGGCGACCTTGCCGCCCTGGCCGCGGACGCTGCGGACGGCGGCGCCGATCGGCCCGTAGGTCGAGCCCCAGCCGAGCACCAGCAGCCTGGCGCCGTCCTGGTGGTCGACCTCGACCGGGGCGATGCCCCTGGCGATGCCGGCGACCTTGGCGGCCCGCAGGTTCACCATACGGTCGTGGTTCTCCGGGTCGTAGGAGATGTTGCCGGTCCCGTCGGCCTTCTCCAGCCCGCCGATGCGGTGCTCGAGCCCTGGCGTGCCCGGGACCGCCCACGGCCGGGCGAGGGTCTGCTCGTCCCGCAGGTACGGCCAGAAGTCGCCCTCGTGGTTGGGCTCGGTGGTGAACGGCACCGAGATGTCGGGCAGGGTGTCGACCTCGGGGATGCGCCACGGCTCCGAGCCGTTGGCCAGGTAGCCGTCGGAGAGCAGGATCACCGGCGTGCGGTAAGCGAGCGCGATCCGGGCCGCCTCGATGGCGGCGAAGAAGCAGTCGCTCGGGGTGGCGGCGGCCACCACCGGCACCGGTGCCTCGCCGTTGCGCCCGAACATCACCTGCAGCAGGTCGGACTGCTCGGTCTTGGTGGGAAGGCCGGTGGAGGGCCCGCCGCGCTGGATGTCGATCACCAGCAGCGGCAGCTCCAGGCTGACCGCCAGGCCGATGGTCTCGGCCTTGAGGGCGATCCCAGGACCCGAGGAGGTGCTGACCGCCAGGGAGCCACCGAAGGCGGCGCCGAGGGCGGCGCCGACCCCGGCGATCTCGTCCTCGGCCTGGAAGGTCCGCACCCCGAAGTGCTTGTGCTTGGCGAGCTCGTGGAGCACGTCGGAGGCCGGGGTGATCGGGTAGGCGCCGAGGAACAGCGGCAGCCCGGAGAGCTTGCTGGCCGCGATCAGCCCGTAGCTGAGCGCGAGGTTCCCGGAGATGTTGCGGTAGGTCCCCTTGGCCAGCGGCGCCGGGGCGATCTCATAGGAGACCGCGAACACCTCGGTGGTCTCGCCGTAGTGGTAGCCGGCCTTGAACGCGGTCACGTTGGCCTCGGCGATCACCGGCCGGGAGGCGAACTTCTTCTTCAGGAACGCGATGGTCGCATCGGTCGGCCGGCTGTACAGCCACGACATCAGGCCGAGCGCGAACATGTTCTTGGCCCGCTCGGCTTCCTTCTTGGTGATGTCGAAGTCCTTGAGCGACGCGGTGGTGAGCGAGGTCAGCGGGACCGCGTGGACGTGGTAGTCGCCCAGGGTGCCGTCGTCCAGCGGGTTGCCGGCGTAGCCGGCCTTGTCGAGGTTGCGGGCGGTGAAGGCGTCGGTGTTGACGATCAGGGTCGCGCCCTTCGGCAGGTCGCGGAGGTTGGCCTTCAGCGCGGCCGGGTTCATCGCCACCAAGACGTCCGGGGCGTCGCCGGGCGTCAGGATGTCGTAGCTGGCGAAGTGGAGCTGGAATCCGGAGACCCCGGGGATGGAACCAGCGGGCGCGCGGATCTCGGCGGGAAAGTCAGGGAGCGTGGAAAGGTCGTTTCCGTAGGCGGCGGTCACGCTGGTGAACCGGTCACCAGTGAGCTGCATGCCGTCCCCGGAATCGCCGGCGAAGCGGATGGTGACGCGATCCAGAGCCTGGACCGGCTTGGTCATGACGTCCTCGATTCGGGCCTTTTCGCTAGACGGTGCGGTTGCGACCTCGCGCCGCGCAGCTCGCCCCTCCTCGGACCGGACGTCTGCCTGGCCAGGTGACTCGGGCGCGGCAGCGGGCCGGTTCCAAGCATATACCTCCTGGCGAGAAGCGTTTGCGCAGCCTGAGCGCGGGTCACACGGGGCCACCGAGGGACCCGTCGGGCGCCTCTAACGGACCCTGTCCGGTGGCGGCGTCCGCCTAGGTGTACGGGGAGAATCCTGACCGGGTTCATGGACCGAGGTGACAATTGATGAACGATCGGCTGGACGAGCAGGAGCTCGCGGGCGCGCGGCTGCTGGTCGCCTACACCAGCGAGGGCGACGACCTCGACCACGTCGGCCGGGCGGCGGTGCGGCTCGCCGGCGAGCACGGCGCGCGGGTGATCCTCTACGACCGCGACGCGGCGTCGGCGTTCAGCGACCCGTGGCCGAACCAGTGGGCCTCCAAGGGGGAGGGCACCCAGTTCAGTGACCCGCTCTCCGACGAGGAGCTGGTCAAGCTCGGCCGCGAGCCGCTGGCACGCCAGGTGACGGCCGCCCGCGAGCAGGGGGTCGACGCCTGGGCCTGGCTGCCGGAGAAGCACGGCACCGACGAGCTGGTCGAGTACGCGCGGCGGCACGGCGCGGACGCGATCCTGCTGCCAGAGGACCTCGACGAGCCGGGTCTGGCGGAGCGGCTCAAGGGCGAGACCCTCGACAAGGCGGTCGACGCGGTCGAGGAGGCACCGACCGGGATCGCGGTGCTGCTGGTGACGCCGGACGGCGCCACCAGTCTGGCCGCCGGCCGCCTGTAGCCGCCGCGCTCCGGCAGGGTGGCTATCCCTTGAGGACGCCGGCCGGGCGGAGGCGCGCCACCACCCGCGACAGCCCGGCGCCCTCGCACGCCTCGACCACGGCGGTGGCGTCCTTGTAGGCGTAGGGCGCCTCCTCGCTGAGCAGCTTCCAGTTCCGCACGGCCAGCACCACGCCCTCGCCTTCGAGCTGGCGGCGGAGGTCGGCGCCGCTCATCAGCTTCTTCGCCTTGGTCCTGCTCATCGCGCGGCCGGCGCCGTGACAGGTCGAGGCGAACGAGCGGGTCTCCGCCCGGGCGTCGCCCACCAGCACGTAGGAGGGCGAGCCCATGCTGCCCGGGTTGATCACCGGCTGGCCGACCTGGCGGTAGCGCTCCGGCAGGTCGGGGTGGCCGGGGCCGAGCGAGCGGGTGGCGCCCTTGCGGTGCACGCAGAGCCGGCGTCTGGCGCCGTCGACCTGGTAGGACTCGAGCTTGGCGAGGTTGTGGGAGACGTCGTAGACCAGGTCGAGGCCGAGCTCGGCGGCGGGACGGCCGAACACCTCGGCGAACACGGTCCGCACCCCGTCCGCCATCACGTGCCGGTTGGCGAGGGCGAAGTTGCCGGCCGCCCGCATCGCCCCGAGGTAGGCCTGGGCGGCGTCGTGCTCCACCGGGACGCAGGCGAGCTGCCGGTCCGGCACGGCGATGCCGAGCCGCGGCATCAGCCGGTCGATCACCCGGAGGTGGTCGGTGCAGGTCTGGTGGCCGATGCCGCGCGAGCCGGAGTGGAGCATCACGCACACCTGACCCTCGGACAGGCCCATGGCTGCCGCGGCGGCCTGGTCGCGGACCTGGTCGACCACCTGCACCTCGAGGAAGTGGTTGCCGCCGCCGAGGCTGCCGAGCTGGCCGGCGCCGCGCTGGACGGCCCGCTCGGAGATGTGCTCGGGCTGGGCGTCGGGCAGCGCGCCGCCGTCCTCGCACGCGACCGCGTCGTCGTCCCAGCCAACCCCCTGGGCCAGCGGCCCGCGCACCCCGGAGACCAGCACCCGCTCCAGTCCGCGGCGGTCCTGTGGCAGCAGGCCGGCCCCGCCGGTGCCGCGCGGGATGTGCCGCGCCAGCGCCGCCACCAGCGCGCCGATCCGCGGCTTGACGTCCGCGGTCCAGCCCAGCCCGGTGCGCAGCAGCCGGACGCCGCAGCCGATGTCGAAGCCGACGCCGCCGGGGGAGACGACCCCGCCGGCGTCGACGTCGGTCGCGGCCACCCCGCCGATCGGGAAGCCGTAGCCCCAGTGGATGTCCGGCATCGCGTAGGCGGCGCCGACGATCCCCGGCAGGGTGGCCACGTTGGCGACCTGGTCGACGGCGCGGTCCGCCAGGGCGCGCTCGAACAGCTCGTCGGAGGCGTAGACCACCCCGGGCACGCGCATGCCGTCCACGTAGCCGACCGGGAGCTCCCAGACGAACGGCTCCCGCCTGCGCGGAGATCTATCCATGTGGGGGGAGCTCGCTCCCCCCACACCCCCCAAGATCAAGATCGTTCCCGCCTTCCCACTAACCCCAAGGCCTCGCCGGCCTTCCTTCCCACCTACGACTGCCCTCAGACGTCCAGGTAGACCTCGGCGAGCCAGCCGTCACCGTCTTGTGCCACCCGGAGCTGGTGGTAGGTGACCGCCTTGACCGGGGTGCCGTCGAACCGCCCGCCGGGGCCGGCCAGGCTGACCCGCCCGGCGGCGCCGGCCTCGCCGGCCCGGTCGACCCGGACGGCGGTCAGGGCGGCGTGGCGGGACTCGTGCAGCCACAGCACCTCCTGGAGCCAGTCGACCAGCACCCCGCCCAGGTCGGCGGGGCCGACGGCGACCTCGGCGGGCTCGCCCGGCCCAGGGCGCCAGGCTCCCAGCACCTCGGCCAGCCCGAGGGTCGCCTGCTCGAAGACCGCCTCCAGGCTCGGCCCCCTGGCCCGGACGCCCACGTCGGCGGTGTGCTCGAGCAGCTCGAACCCGGCAGGGGTGGTCATCGCAGGATCTGGGCGAGGTTCTCGCGCAGGCTCCGCTCGGACAGCTCGCCGAGCTGGCGGACGGCCAGGGAGCCGTCGCGGCGGACGAAGTAGGTCTCGGGCAGCCCGGCCACGCCGTAGGCGATGGCGGTCTCACCCACCGGCCCGCCGCCCCGGTCGACGCCGACCGGCCAGCGGCCGCCGTGGCCGCGGGCGAACGCGCGGGCCCGGGCCCGCGCGTCGTTGGTGGCCAGCACGCCGATCACCTCGAGGCCGTCGGCCCGGTGCCTGGCGCGGGCGTCGGCCAGCAGGGGGAACTCCCTGACGCAGGGCCGGCACCACGAGGCCCAGAAGTTCACCACCACCGGCCGCCCCCGGTAGGCGGTGAGGTCGACGGTGCCGCCGTCCAGGCCGGTGAGGCGGAAGTCGGGGGCGCGCTGCTGCCCGGGCGGGTAGACGTGCACGGTCGGCACCGGCACCAGCCGGGTGGCGTCGGCCGGACCGGCGGGGCTCCGCCCGTTCATGCGGGCCACCCCGACGGTGGCGGCGAGCATCCCCGCCACCGAGAGCGTCAGCAGCGCCAGGACCAGGGGCGAGGGCCGCCAGCCGGGCTGCTCGGGCGCCTGGGCGCCGTCGGGGGGCTGGGTGGCGGCCACCGGACCGCCTACAGGTAGTCGCGGTGGTAGACGATCCCCTCGGGGCCGACCTGGAGCACGGTGACGCCCGGCTGGTCGGCCACGCTCCGCCCACCGCGCCGGAACGACCAGGTCCACTCGACGATCGCGATGCTCCCGTTCACGCCCATGCGCTCCACCGTGTACCGCAGCCCGGGATGCCCCTTGAGCAGGTCGTTGAGGTAGGCGCGGATCGACTCACGGCCCTCGTGCGGCGGGTTGGCGGGCTCGTAGTAGACCGCGTCGTCGGCGTACGCGGCCGCTGCCCAGTCGGGGTCGCCGACCTCGAACGCCTCGCGGAGCTGCTCGAAGTAGTTGGCCGGCCCTGGCGGCGGCGCCTCGGCCGCCTCCTCGGGCTCCTCCCCGTGCGTCTCGTGGGCCCCGCCGTGCAGCTTGGCGCGCGTGTCGGCCGCCACCGCCCGGTACCAGACCGCGGTCGCGGTCAGGAACAGCACCGCCCCAAGGGCCAGGCCCACCGGCCCGATCGCCCCGGCCTTGTGGCGGAACACCACCGCCGCCAGGATCACGGTCGCCGCCAGCGAGTACACCACCGGCGCCAGGGTGGGCGACATGTGGTGGACGTTGCCGTGCTCGTCGGCGGCGCCGCGGGTCGGGTGGGCCGAGCCGGGCAGGCCGGTGTCGGGCACGGCGGTCCGACGACGGTTGGCCGGGCTGGCCGACCACAGCATCGCCCCGACGAACAGGCAGGCGATGAAGAAGGTCATCAGCAGCCCGAAGCCGGCCAGCTCGGGCGCGTCCCCGGAGGCGGCCCAGTAGATGGAGCCAGCCGTGAGGCCGAACGCTCCCATGGCGAAGAACAGCCGCGCGGCGGCGATCACCGGTCCGGTCCCGTGGTCCCCATGCCCATGGTCCTCATGCCGAGAGCAGGTAGATGGTGCTGACCAGCCCGAGCCAGACCACGTCGACGAAGTGCCAGTAGTAGGAGCACATCTCGACGGTGTCGTGGTACCGGGAGGTGAACTGTCCCGACCGGGCCCGTAACAGCACCACCAGGATGAACGCGGCACCGCCGGCGACGTGCGCGCCGTGGAAGCCGGTCAGGGTGAAGAAGGTGGAGCCGAACACGCCGCTGGACAGGGTGAGCCCTTCGCTGATCAGCATCCGGTACTCGTTCGCCTGGCCGGCGAGGAACAGGAGGCCGAGCACGAGCGAGATCAGCAGCCAGCGCACCAGCGCGCGCTGGTCGCCCCTGCGGATGGCGAACACCCCGATCTGCATGGTCACGCTCGAGGAGACCAGGACCGCGGTGAGGATCAGGGCGTACCAGTCCTCGAGCGGCGGGGTGCCTGGGGGCGGCCATTCGGGCGCGGCCGTCCGCAGGGTGAAGTAGGCGCCGAACAGCCCGCCGAAGAACATCACCTCGGACGCGATGAACAGCACCATCCCAAGCAGGGACGAGCTGATCCCGCCGGTGCGCTGATGGCCGGCGCCAGGGGGGTGCTGGACTGCCGCGTCGGTGGCTGCCATCAGCGTGCTCCCGTCTCGGTCGTGGTGGTGGCGTCGGCGTGCACCGCCAGGTCGTTGGCGTGCTTGGCGTCGAACAGGGGCCGCTCCGAGCGGATCTCGGGCAGGCTGTCGAAGTTGTGGGCCGGCGGCGGCGAGGTCGTGTACCACTCCAGCGAGTTGGCGTCCCACGGGTTCTCAGGGTCGCGGTCCTTGCGCCGCAGGGTCAGCCACACGTTGGCCAGGAACGGCGCGGTGGACACGGCGATCAGCAGGGACCCGATCGTCTCCACCTGGTTCAGCCCGGTCCAGTTGTCGTAGGGGATGTAGTCGGCGATCCGCCGCGGCATCCCGAGCAGCCCGAGCACGTGCATGGGGAAGAAGGTGAGGTTGAAGCCGATCATCTGCAGCCAGAAGTGCACCTTGCCGAGGCCCTCGTTGAGCCGTTTCCCGGTGAACTTCGGGAACCAGTAGTACATGCCGGCGTAGACGCCGAAGACGCTGCCGCCGAACAGCACGTAGTGGATGTGGCTGACCACCCAGTAGGTGTCGGTCAGCCCGAAGTCGACCACCGGCGAGGCCAGGAACATGCCGTCGATGCCGCCGACCAGGAACATGGTCAGGAAGCCGACGGCGAACAGCATCGCGGCGGTGAACTGCACCTTGCCCCGCCACATGGTGGCGATCCAGTTGAAGAACTTCACCCCGGTGGGCACCGCGATCAGGAAGGTCATGGCGCTGAAGAACGGCAGCAGCACCGCGCCGGTGGCGAACATGTGGTGCGCCCAGACGCTGAAGCCGAGCGCGCCGATGCCGGCGGTGGCGAACACGAACGCCTTGTAGCCGAACAGCGGCTTGCGCGAGAACACCGGCAGGACGTCCGAGATGATGCCCATGGCGGGCAGCACCATCACGTACACGGCGGGGTGGGAGTAGAACCAGAAGATGTTCTGCCACATCACCGTGATGCCGCCCTCGGCCGGGTCGAAGAAGGAGCCGCCGAGGTTGCGGTCGATCAGCAGCAGCACCAGGGCGCTGGTGAACACCGGCGTGGCCAGCAGCACCAGCAGCGAGGTGACCAGCATCGTCCAGGTGAACAGCGGCATCCGGAACATGCTCATGCCCGGCGCGCGCATGTTGAAGATGGTGGTGATGAAGTTGACCCCGCCGAGGATCGAGGAGGTCCCGACCAGCAGCAGCGCCGCGATCCACAGGTCGGTGGCGATGGTGCTGCCGCCGCAGGCCTGCAGCGACACGGTCGGGTACTCGGTCCAGCCGGCGCAGGCGGCCCCGCCGGTCAGGTAGCCGGAGAACAGCACGATCCCCGCCAACGGCAGCATCCAGAACGACAGGGCGTTGACCCGCGGGAACGCCATGTCCAGCGCGCCGATCTGCAGCGGCACGATGTAGTTCCCGAAGCCGGCCAGCATGGGGATGATGAACAGGAAGATCATCGTCGTCCCGTGCATGGTGAACAGCTCGTTGAAGCGCTCGTCGGCGAAGTACTGCACGCCCGGCTCGGCCAGCTCCGTGCGCATGAACATGGCCAGCAGCCCGGCCACCAGGAACCAGAAGTACGAGTTCACCAGGTACATGATCCCGATCTTCTTGTGGTCGGTGGTGGTCAGCCACTCCATGATCGGGTGACGCCCGGGGCGCAGCTGGTGCGAACCGGAGGCGGCGGCGGAGGGCCGGGCTTCCGTGATGGCCATGGGGTCGGATCTCCTTGTCGACCTGTTCGCGGCTGCGGAGTTACCTGACGACGAGCTTGCCCGTCATCGCGGACGGGTGCACGTCGCAGCGGAAGAAATAGCTGCCTTTCGGCATCGGCTTGAGGTTGTAGGTGACCGTCCTCGGACCGGTGAACGTCTCGCCCTGGAAGAGCGCGTCGGTGGCCGCCTCGGTCGTGTAGACCGCGACGTTGTGCGGCTGCGCGTCCTCGTTGTCGAACTTCAGGTTGAACGGCTTGCCGGCCTGGGTGGCGAGGCAGTCCTTGTCGAAGGCGACCTGCTTGGCGGCGATCTGGCCGGGGGTCGGGTCGTCGGGGCAGCCGCTGGCGGCGGCGCGCTTGCGGTCCTCGAGCCAGCGGCGGTACTCGGCTTCCTGCACCGCCTTGATGGTGAAGTGCATGCCGTTGTGGGCCAGGCCGCAGAATTCGGCGCACTGGCCGGCGTAGGTGCCGGGCTTCTCGATGGTCACTTCGAAATGGTTGGTCTGGCCGGGGATGGCGTCGCGCTTGAACAGGAACTGGGCGATGTAGAACGAGTGGATGACGTCCCTGGACTGCAGGTTGAAATGGATCGAGCGGCCGACCGGCAGGTAGATCTGCGGCGGCCGGGCGATGGTGCCCTTCAGCGTCAGGTCCTGGGGCGGCTTGTTCTCCTCGACCCGCACCTTCTCGCCCTGGAAGGTGAAGCTCCACTGCCACTGGAACCCGGTGACGTTGACGGTCACGTCCGGGTTGGGGGTCTCCGCCTCCACCCGGTGCTGCGCCTGCCAGGAGAACCAGAACAGCACCCCGACGATCAGCAGCGGCCCCAGCGTCCAGCCGACCTCGAGCAGGTTGTTGCCGTGGAACTGGGGGGGCAGGGCGTCGTCGCGGCGGCGGTAGCGCAGCACCGCCCACACGATCAAGCCCTCGACCAGCACGAAGATCACGGTCGCGATGACGAACATCAGGTTGTACAGGTCGTGGGCGTTCCGGGACTGCTCGGTGACCCCCGGATACGACCCGCAGCCGGCGAGGAGCATGGTGCCCACCAGCACCAGCCCCGCCGCCCACCTGGTGCGCCTGCCGGCCTGGTGCTGCGCTGGTCGCATAGGGGTTCGGTCGCCTCGCTTCCTGGGAGCCCTTCGGCGGTCAGGAGGTCACCCGGGCGAGCGCTCGCGGCGGGAGCACCTCAGACTGCGGTGAAAAATCTAACCACGGGCCGGGCCGGTCACAAGTCACCCCGAGCCTTGTGAACAAGTACCGCTGCCTGCACGTTTGTCACTCTACCGCCGGTTGGCGCCCGGCGCAGCCCCCCTGGGGTCGTGGTGGCTGTCGCCGGGACGTGCCAGGCTCGGGACCGGCCGAATATAGCGAGGTGGCCGGAGCCGCGCGCTGGCCACCGAGCGTTTGAGTAAGGGAGCGTCGATGGGATTCGTGACCAGCTACCCGAACGGGACCTTCTGCTGGATCGACCTGGGCACCAGCGACACGGACGGGGCCAAGGCGTTCTACGCGGGGCTGTTCGGCTGGGACCTCGAGGACGTGCCGGCCGGGGAGGGGAGCACCTACACGATCTGCCGGCTGCAGGGCAGGGACGTGGCCGGGATCCACCACCACACCGTCGAGGAGGGCACCGGCTGGAGCTCCTCCATCTCGGTCGACGACGTCGACGCGGCCACCGCCACCGCACGGGAGCTGGGCGGCACCGTGCTGACCGAGCCGGCCGACCTGCCCGGTGTCGCCCGGATGGCCCAGATCGCCGACCCGGGCGGCGCCGCGGTGGTGCTGTCGCAGCCGCGGGGGCACATTGGCGCCGGCCTGGTCAACGAGGTCGGCGCCTGGGGCTGGAACGAGCTGGTCAGCCCCGGCCTGGACGCGGCGAAGGCGTTCTACGCCGACCTGTTCGGCTGGAAGGCCGACGACATCCCCGGTCCCATCCCGCGGACCAGCTTCAGCCTCGGCGAGCTGCTGATCGGCGGCGGCCACGTCCCGTCCCCGCAGGAGGGCGAGGCGGCTCGCTGGACGGTCTCGTTC
Organism: Actinomycetota bacterium; assembly: GCA_035535495.1. Classification (GTDB taxonomy): domain Bacteria; phylum Actinomycetota; class CALGFH01; order CALGFH01; family CALGFH01; genus DASUZB01. The sequence continues at coordinate 13,732 of DATLQA010000149.1, forward strand.
ATGGTCGCCGACGCCGACCAGAGCGTCGCACAGGTGGAACGGCTCGGCGGGAGCGTGCTGCTGCCGCCCATGGACATCCCGATCGGCAAGTTCTCGATCGTGGCCGACCCGGCCGGCGCGGCGTTCACCGTCGCCGCCGCCCCTGGCGGCGCGTTCCGGGGCGTCGACCAACTGCCCCGCAGGGACGGCGACTGACAGGGCTTGGCGGCGGGACGGCTCGTTGAACTGCGGCGGGGACGGTGCCCCCGGTCGGGCGGCGGCTGAGGACCGTGGTGCCGGCTTCCTGTCTGGGAGGAACGGCGACCGCCCCGCGGGCACGGCCACTCGGGCAGCCGCGAGGCCATATCCTGGGAGGCATGATGGTGCTCCCGCCGTGGGCGGCGGTGGTCGTGGCCGCGGTGCCGCCGGCGCCGCGCTTCCCCGCGGTGCTCTGGGCCTGGCAGCTCGAACCGGTCACGCTGGCGCTGCTGGTCGCGTCCGCCGTCCTCTACCTCGCCGGCGAGCGGCGGGTGGCCGAGCTGCACCCCCGCAACCCGTGGCGGCGGACCCGCACCTGGGCCTTCCTCGCCGGCCTGGCGGTGCTCGCGGTGGCGCTGCTGTCGCCGTTGGCGACCTACGCCGAGGCGCTGTTCTCGGTCCACATGGTCCAGCACCTGCTGCTGACCATGGTGGCCGCGCCCCTGCTGGTCCTCGGCACGCCGGTGAGCCTGCTCGTCCGCGCGGTCGGCCGGTCCGGGCACCGGACGGTCATGCGGGTGCTGCACTCCTGGCCGGTGGCGGTGCTCACCCACCCGCTGCTCGCCTGGGTCGGGTTCGCCGCGGTGATGTGGGGCACGCACTTCTCCGGCCTCTATGACGACGCTCTGCGCAGCCCGCTGGTCCATGCCGCCGAGCACGCGCTCTTCCTGGTCAGCGCGTTGCTGCTGTGGTGGCCGGTGATCGGGCTCGACCCCAGCCGGTGGCGGATGCCCCACCCGATGCGCATCGGCTACCTGTTCCTGCAGGGCCCGGTGAACACCTTCCTGGCGCTGGCGCTGTACTCGAGCGGCCGCGTCCTGTACCCGACCTACGCGGCCAGCGGCCGCACCTGGGGGCCGACGCCCCTGGACGACCAGCACCTCGGCGGCGCGATCATGTGGGTCGTCGGTGACCTGCTGTTCCTGACCGCCACCGGCCTGGCGATCGCCGCCTGGATGCGGCACGAGGAAGTGGTCACCGCCCGCATCGATGCCGAACTGGACGCGCAGCGGGCCCGCGCCCGCGCCGCCCAGCCGCCGCCAGAGCCCGGCCAGTCGGCGGGCTGAGCCGATGGCCGGCCGGTCCCATGGGCGGGGCGCCCTGCCGGAGCGCGCCGAAGCCTCCACCCAGGCCGAGCAGGCCGCCCAGGCGGCGCGCGTGCCCCCGCCGGCGCTCCGCGGTCTCCTCGCCGTGGCCGCGGTCCTGGTCGCCGTCGAGCTGGCGTACGCCGGCCGCTACGGCTACCACCGCGACGAGCTCTACTTCCTGGAGGCCTCCAGGCACCTCGCCTGGGGGTACGTCGACCAGCCTCCGATCACCCCGGCGCTGGCGGCGCTCGCCCGCGTCGCCTTCGGCGACTCGCTGCTCGGCCTGCGGCTGCTGCCCGCCCTGGCGGTCGGCGCCCTGGCCGTGGTCGGCGGGCTGCTCGCCCGCGAGCTCGGCGGCGGCCGCGCCCCGCAGCTGCTGGCCGCCGCCTGCGTGGCCGGGTCGAGCGTGGTCATCGCGGTCGGCCACCTCCACGGCACCACCGTCTACGACCTGCTGGGCTCCGGGGTGGTCCTGCTCCTGCTCGCGCGGCTGCTCCGCACCCGCGCCGGGCGGCTGTGGCCGCTGATCGGCCTGGCCGTCGGGATCGGGCTGGAGAACAAGCCCAGCATGGCGCAGCTCGCCGGCGTCGGCATGGTCGCCCTGCTGGCCGACCGGCAGGGCCGGCGCCTGCTCGCCACCCCCGGGCTGCTCGCCGGCGCCGCCGTCGCGCTGGCGCTGTGGGCGCCGTACCTGGTCTGGCAGGCCGGTCACGGCT
>DATLQA010000150.1:0-41498 GCA_035535495.1 Actinomycetota bacterium
CTTCATGTGGCTGGTCATCGGCCTCGCCAGCTGACTCAGCTGGCGGTAGACGCGGCGGCTAACCGGCTGGTGCTCTCCGGAGACGCCGACGAGGTCGTGAACGTGGCCCGCAGCAACCTCCGCAACTGCCACGACCCTGACTGTCTAGTTCCGGTTGATGTTTTCGGGTTTGGTTCCGGGTGATGGTTGACATCTCCCTAGTTGGACTTGGGTCGTTTGGGCCGGTGGGGTCGGTGGGCTCGGAGTTGGACCACCTCCTTGGTGCTGCGGCGGGGCACGGTGCGGATGAGTTGGCCGGCGAAGTACACCTGGAGCACGGTGGGGTGCAGCCGGACGGTGACGACCTGGCCGGCGAGGTGCCGGCCGGCTGAGACCTGCTGGTAGCAGACCCCGATCAGGCCGCTGGCCGATACCCGGCGGGTCACCTGGGTGGGACTGAGGGTGGCGGGGCGGGCAGGCTGCGCCGGTGGTCCAGACGCCAGGGCGGGGTCGGCCGTGGCCGCCCGGAACCGTTGGGCCGGGACGGCCATGGCGATCCCCTGGTGGGGACGCTGGGTGTTGTAGTCGTCAACCCAGGCGTCCACCGCCTGTTGGGCCAGGGCCAGCGACCCGAAGCGCCGCCCGGTCAGCAGCTCGGCTCGGAGGGTCTTGTGGAAGCGTTCGACCTTGCCGGTGGTGGTCGGGCAGCGGACCCCGGTGCACCGGTGGGTGATGCCGCGTTCGCGGCAGATGCGGTCGAACAGGACCTCGCCGGGGTGGGGGCCGAGGCGTCCGGTGAAGACTTTGCCGTTGTCGGTGAGCAGCTCCTCCGGCGTGCCATAGCGGTCCAGCGCCTGGGTGAAGACTTGGCAGACGGCGCGGGCGTTGGCCCGCTCGACCAGCCCGGCGGCGACACAGAACCGGGAGTGGTCGTCGATGCCGGTCACGGCCTTGAGCTCGCGGCCGTCGGTCAGCCAGACGCCGCCCATGACGTCCATCTGCCACAGCTGCATCGGCCGGCTGCGTTCCCAGCGCCGGTAGTCGGCCTTGCGGCGGCGGCGGGCCTTGGGCTCGATGAGGCCGTTTCGCACCAGGGCGCGGTAGATGCTGGTCAGCCCAGGTGGTGGGTCGATGCCATCGCGGATCAGCTCGTGGGCCAGGCGGCGCTGACCCCAGCCTGGATGGTGGCGGCGCAGTTCACAGATGTGCGCCTCGAGGTCGGCGGGCATTTGGTGCGGGCAGGTGTTGGGCCGGTGGGAGCGGTCGGCGAGCGCGTCCAGCCCGCCAGTCCGATAGCGGCGCAGCCAGCCGTGGACGGCCTGGCGGCTGACGCCGTAGCGCTCGGCGACCTCGACCACCGTGAGCCCGTCCCGGATGACTTCCATGACGGCGTTGAAGCGTTGCTCTGCCACTGTGAGCTCCAGGAGCACGCTGCCGACCTCCTCGCCTCGACCAGGGTGGGTCGCAGCAGAGGAAGGTCAGGCAGTGATGTCAACGATCAACCGGAACTCCGGAACCCAACAGCCGGTATCAACACGACAAGCATCAACCGGGCCAGCACAATCGGTGGGAAACGCGGGCTGTCAGCAGGTTGTCAGCAACAACGCCACGAGCCACCCGTCATCCCACCGCACTGCCTGCCTGAAAGCGTTGCTGCTCTGCGGCGATCCGATGCGGAGCGGGGGTACGCGTGGCGGTGGGTGGCGTGCTGCGTTGACGTGGAAGAGGTCAGAAGTTCAATCCTTCTCGCGCCCACCACACCCCAGGTGACCAGCGGCAACGCTGGTCATCATCGCGTCTGAGGCCCAGTCCAGAGGCCGCATAACGGATGGACACCTCTTTGCTGCGCTACGTTCGGGCGCATGGACCACCCGGCCGGACTGCCGCCGCTGCTCAAGCCGCCGGTCTCAAACCGGAATGCGGGACATACCCACCTGTTCAGACGCTTGGTGGTACCGGCCGGGTCTCCTCAAGGTCTCCGGCGATCAGGAGGTCCGCGCCGACTTGGCGGACCGTATGCTTGTGCAGCCGCAGCCCGTTCGCTACCAGGCTCGTGCCGAGGTCCCCAACGGCTTCGGTCCCCGTGCCGAGCAGGATGGGAGCAACGGCCACGACCACACGGTCCACCAGCCGGCCCCGCAGCATCGAGGTGATCACGCACCCGCCACCCTCGACCAGCACGGAGCGGATCCCCAGATTCAGCAGCCGAGCAAGGCCGTCCTCCAAATCGATGCCGTCTGGCGACCCGCGAACGACCTCGACCTCGACACCACGCTCGCGCAGGGCTGCCCGCCGGCCGGAGTCGGACCGCTCCGAAGTGAGGACGATCGTGGCCGCGTCGGGCCCGAAAATCGCCGCGTCGGGTGGGGCGCGCAGGGTGGAGTCGAGAACCACCCGGATCGGGGAGGCGCCGGGGACCATCCGCACGGTCAGCTGGGGGTTGTCGGCCAGCACGGTGTTCGCTCCCACCATCACCGCGTCGCAGGCCGCCCGCATGGCGTGGGAGACGCGGCGTTCCTCGGCGCCGCTGATCCACTTGGAGTCTCCGCTCCTGGTGGCGATCCGTCCGTCCAGCGTCTGGGCGTACTTGAGGACGGTGTAGGGACGGCCGGGGCGGCTGCGGACGCCGCCGAGAAGGGCGGTGGCGTCCAGCGCCTTGTCCTGACCGTCGAGGGAGCCGTTGCCAGCCAGGTGCTCTCCGCCGGGGGCCCAGTGCCCGAGGCGCCTGCGTTTCGTCTCCACGTAGCCGAGGTTGCGGACGTGTGGCGTGGTCTGGAGCGCGACGACGGCTTCGACGGCGATGCCTCCCCGGTCGAGGGCGCGGACCTTCTCGGGGTTGTTGGTGAGCAGACGGGCGCTGCGAACCCCGGCGGCCCAGAGGACCTGCACGGCTTCCTGGTAGTCGCGGCCGTCGACAGGCAGTCGCAGCCGGCGGTTGGCCTCGACCGTGTCATGGCCGTCGTCCTGCAGCATGTACGCCTGGAGCTTGGCGACCAGCCCGATCCCGCGGCCCTCGTGGCCGGGGGCGTACAGCAGCACCCCGCGGCCGTCCGCGGCGATCCGCCGCATTGCCAGACGGAGCTGGGGGCCGCAGTCGCAGCGCCGCGACCCGAGCGCGTCGCCGGTGAGGCAACCGGAGTGCAGGCGGACCAGCACGCCGCGACCGTCGCCGATGTCGCCGCGGGTGAACAGCAGGTACGCCTCGCCCGACGTGCCTTCGAAGGCCCGGAGGTCGAATTCTCCGGCCCAGGTCGGCAGGGTGAGGTGTGCGACCTCCGTGGGCGGTGCCATGGCGATCCTGAATAGCACGGTCACTGACCGGCAAACCGTTTGCTCAAATTGGGTGACGGGTACCACGCTGCCCATGCGACCTGGCCTGTTGGGGTCCGCGCGATGAAGGCCCGCGCGGTGCACTTCGTGGGGCATCGGCTCGTCGAACTGCGGGAGGTGGAACTCCCCGACCTGTCCGAGGGGCGCGTGCTCGTGGCCACCGAGTGGTCGGGGATCTCGAGCGGGACCGAACTGCTCGCCTACCGGGGCGAGATCGACCCCGAGCTACCCGTGGACGAGGTCCTCGGCGCGCTGGCGGGCACCTTCACCTATCCGTTCCGCTACGGGTACAGCGCGGTCGGCCGGGTGGTCCGCCCGGTCGGACCCCTCCAGGAGGGGCAACTGGTCTTCGCCTTCCACCCCCATCAGGACCGGTTCGTCATCGACGCCAGGGAGGTGATCCCGGTCGATGGCGTGTCTCCCCGCACCGCCACGATGTACCCGCTGGTCGAGACCGCGCTGCAGGTCTGTCTGGACGCCGCGCCCCGCCTGCGGGAGACCGTCGTGGTCGTGGGCCTGGGTGTGGTCGGCATCCTGATCAGTGCGCTCCTGGCACGGGCCGGGGCGGTCGTGCTCGGGTCCGAGCCGGAGCCGAGCCGGCGCGCCGCCGCCGACGCCTTCGGTGTCCGGGTGATGCCGCCGGACGACGTCGCCGGGGCGGTGGAGGCCGAGACCCGGGGACGCGGTGCCGACCTGGTGGTGGAAGCCAGCGGAAACCCGCAGGCGCTGGCGTCGTCCCTCGGGCTGCTCGCGCACGAGGGAACCATGCTGATCTGCTCGTGGTATGGGACCAAGCCGGCCTCGCTGCCGCTGGGCGCGGCGTTCCACCGCCGGCGCCTGGCGCTCCGCAGCAGCCAGGTCTCGACGCTTCCGGCCGCGCTGACCGCCAGGTGGGACCGCGGCCGCCGGGCCGAGGTGGCATGGGGGCTCGCCCGCGAGCTGCCGCTGGCGGTCCTGGCCAGCCACGAGTTCCCGTTCGAGCGGGCCGCCGAGGCCTACGCTCGGCTGGACCGGAAGGAGGACGGCCTGATCCACGCCGCCCTGCGGTATCGATGATCCAGAGGAGGGCGCGATGAGCGTCGGGTACGAGGTGGGGTCGGGCGTCACCGTCCGGGCCCTGCACCAGCAGCCCGTGGAAGGGCCCGAGGGTGAGTTGCACGCCCACAACTACCGGATCGATGTCGTGGTCGGCCGTCGGAATCTGGACGAGCATGGCATGGTCTGCGACCTGGACGTGCTGCGATCGGCGCTGCAGGCGATCGCGACCCGGATCGACGGGAAGGACCTCGAGGAGATCCGTCCGCCCGCGGCCGAGGCGGTGACCGTGGAAGTCCTGGCCTGGTGGACCCACCAGAGCCTGGTCCCCGCCCTGCGGCAGGCGGGGGGCGACACGCTCGCGGTGCGGGTGTGGGAAACCGAGTCGGACTTCGGCGGCTACGCCGGTCCGGTGTCGTGACCGTCCGGAACGACCTCGCGCAGCGCCGCGAAGAACAGTGCCGCCGACTGCGCCCAGGTCGGCCTGGCGGCAGCCCGGCGCCCGGCCGCGGCGCCCATGCTCCGCCGCAAGGCCTCGTCGCTGGCAAGGCGCGCGAGCGCCCGGCTCAGGGTGTCCACGTCACCGGGACTGGCGAGCAACCCTTCCCGGCCGTCCTCGGCCAGGTGGGGAAGGTTGCCCGCCCGCCAGCCGACCACCGGCAGCCCCGCGGCCATCGCCTCACCCCACACCGTCCCGTAGGGTTCCCTGAGGCTGGGCAGCACGAACACGTCGGCCCACCGGTACAGGGCAGCCACCCGATCCGCTGGCTGGGGACCGTGGACGACCACCCGGCCGGCCAGGTCCGGCCGCGCCAGCCTGGCCCGGACGCGCGCGCCGTAGCGAGGATCCGCGTGGTCGTCACCGACCAGGTGCAGGGTAGCCAGTCCGACCGAAAGCCGAGCCACCGCGTCCAGCAGCTCAAGGATGCCCTTGCGCTCGACCCAATTGGCCACGCACAGCAGGGCCGCCCGGCGTCCCTGTCGGAGGTCGACCGGCGGCCCGGTGGCCCCAGCGGGCAGGTCGCGGCCAGGGGGTACCACCCGGATGCGCTCGCGCGGGTAACCCTGGGCAGCCAGCTCGTCGCCGAGCGCCGCACTGGCCACCAGGAGCATGCGCGTGTGGCGGTAGGCAAGGCGATCAAGTGGTGCCTGCACGCCCCGCCGCAGCGGCCGGTGGTCGATCCCGCCGGGAGGCTGGTGCAGGCTGCCCACCAACGTCCCCGAATGCCGGAATAGCCACGGGCCCAGGAACGCGGCGGCGATGCTGTCCAGGACCACGACATCGGCCCTGGCCTGGCGCAGCACGGTGTGGCCGGCCAGGGTTGACAAGGGAAAGGGTCGCTCAGGGAACGAGACGAAGCGCACCGCGGCGCCGCAGGCCGGCGCCAGCTCGGCCATGCGGCGATGGTAGCGGTAGCCACCCGTCAGGCGGCCGGGGTCACCCAAGGTGATCAGGGAGACGGTCAGGATGCGCGTCATCCACGTGGCTCCAAGTGCGTTCGGCCCGGACGGGCTGTACGGCGGCGGGGAGCGCTACCCGTTGGAGCTGGCCAGGGCCCTCGCCGCCGAGGTGGACTGCGAGCTGGTGACCTTCGGCCGCCGGCCCGGTCGATGGCTCCTCGGCGGCGGGCTCCGGGTCCGGGTCCTGCGGCCGCTGGCCTGGCTGCACGGCCACCCCGCCCAGCCGGTGGCGCCGCTGCTCCCCACGGCACTGGCCGGCGCCGAGATCGTCCACGCCCATCAGTTCCGGAGCATACCCACGCGCGTGGCGGCCATCACCGCCCGCGTCCAAGGAACGCGCACCGCCCTCACCGACCACGGCCTGCCCGGCCGGACGTGGGGCGGGCTGGCCCACCGGTTGTTCGACCGATTCCTGACCGTGTCCCGGTTCTCCGCCGACGTGCTCGGCGCCCCGCCGGCAAGGACGCAGGTAATCTACGGTGGAGCGGACCCGCGGCGGTTCGCCCCCGAGCCAGGTGCCGACCGGGATGGCGTCCTGTTCGTCGGCCGGCTCACCCCCCACAAGGGCATCGACCAGTTGATCCGTGCCCTGCCCGCCGGCGCGGCACTGCGGATCGCCGGTAGCGGCGGTCACGATCCCCGCCCGCCGGAGCGGGACTACCCGACCCTGCTCCGCCAGCTGGCCAGGGACCGGGACGTCACCTTCCTCGGCCCGGTGGGAGAGGCGCTTCTGCCTGACCTCTACCGCCGTGCCGCGGTGCTGGCACTCCCCTCCGTTGACCGGACGTGCTACGGCCGCCATGTTCCGGTCTCGGAGCTCCTCGGCCTGACCGCCCTGGAGGCCATGTCGAGTGGGACGCCAGTGGTTGCCAGCCGGATCGGTGGCCTGGCCGAGGTGGTGGTGGACGGGGAGACCGGGTTCCTGGTGGAACCGGGCGACGTGGAGACGCTCGAGGACCGGCTCGCGCTCCTCCTGTCCGACCACCACCTGGCTGCGCGGCTCGGCGCCAACGCCCGTGACCTGGTGATGGAGCGCTTCACCTGGCGGGCCTGCGCCGAACGATGCCTGGCCGCCTACGAGGTGCTTGGACAACCGCGGTCACGGCGGCGGTGAGCGTGTCGACCACCGGGACGCCGGTCGCCTCGAGCACGTGCCGGTGGTGCGAACCTCCGTCGTAGAGCACGCAGGCGGCGCCGACCGCCTCGGCCGCCGCCAGGTCGTCCAGGGTATCTCCCACCAAGGCCGCGGTCGCGGCCTCGACGCCGATCGCGGTGAGATGCGCCGTCAGGTGCTCGGTCTTGCCACCGCCGCCGGGCACGCGCAGTCCGTCCACGCGGACGAAGAAGCGGCCGATCCCTAGCTGCTCGACCAGCGGCACCAGATCCTGGTGTCGCCACATCGACAGCAGCGACTGGGTCAGGCCGGCCTCCTCGGCGGCGGTCAGCGCCGCCGGTGCGTCCGGCGCCAGCCCCATCCGCTCCACCCACGCGTGGTAGCTGTGGTGGTAGGCGTCGTCGAGTGCTTGCCACTGCTCCGCGGTGATGGGACGGCCGGCCAGTTGCTCGTAGAAGCGCTGGACCGGCCGGGTGTAGTGGCTGCGGTAGGTGTCGGCGTCGATCGAGGCGACGCCCAGCAGCTCCAGCGCGTCGTTGACCGCCGCGACCACGCCAACGTGATCGTTGAAGAGGGTGCCGTTCCAGTCCCACACCACGTGGCGGACGCTGTCGCCGGTATCTCGCTGGTCGCCGTCTCCACGGTCCATGCAGGCAGTCTAGGCGTCCTTCCACCCGGTAGATCCTCGGCTTCCCAGGAACGCCCGGCTCGGTGCAGTCAACCCGGGCGATGGCCTGGACCGTCGCTGGCGGCAGCGTTGCGCGCAACGCCAGGGCGTGCTGGCTGAGTCCTCGCTCCTGATCGTGCGCCCGCCCGAGGCTCCGGAGGGCGGCGTCATTGATCATCAGAGGGCGGCTGGGGCTGGGCGGCCCTGGTTGAAGGCGCGCGTTCGGAGCTGCCGTCGCCGCTGTCGGTCTCATAGCGCTGGTGGAAATGGACTGGGGCGGCGCTTCTGGCGCGGACCCGCAGGTTCAGCAGCTCCACGAGGAGCGAAAACGCCATCGCGAAGTAGACGTAGCCCTTGGGGATGTGCACGTCGAAGCCGTCGAGCAGGAGCGTAAGACCGATCATCAGCAGGAAACTGAGCGCCAGCATCTTGATCGTGGGGTAGCGGTCGACGAACACGCTGATCGGCCCGGCGGCAACCATCATGATCGCGACCGCCACCACCACGGCGGCGACCATCACCCCGACCTGGTCGACCATGCCGACCGCCGTGATTACCGAGTCGAGCGAGAACACCGCGTCCAAGGCCACGATCTGCACGATCACCGCCCCGAACGACGCCGCCACCCGGGCGCTGGCGTGCCCCGACTCACCCTCAAGCCGGTCGTGGATCTCGTAGGTGCTCTTGCCGAGCAGGAACAGCCCACCCAGGATCAGGATCAGGTCCCGGCCCGAGATCTCATGTCCGATCAGGGTGAACAGCGGCGCGGTCAACCGGATGATCCACGACAGGGTGAGCAGCAGCAGGATGCGCATGATCAAGGCGAGACCGAGGCCGATCTGGCGCGCTCGTGCCTGCTGCCCGGCCGGGAGCTTGCCGGAGAGGATGGAGAGGAACACGAGGTTGTCGATGCCGAGGACGATCTCCAGCGCCAACAGGGTGAGAAAGCCGATCCAGATATCGGGGTCTGTCAGCCAGTCCATGTGCACCTCGTGTGCAGTCGGTCGCCCGCTGCGCCGCCGCAGTCTACAGAAGCGTCATGAGCCCAGAATCGGCCAACCCGTGGGCCGGTGGCCGTGGCCCTCCGGTCGGTCGCACCCGGTCGTGGCACGAGGGACGCAGCCGTCCTACTCGGGCGTGGGCTGATCGCCGCCGCGGGGGTCCTCCGCCTGGAGCGGGACCAGCCGCAGCTTGGTGATGGCGCGCCGCTGGACGGCAAGCACCTCGGCCCGCCAGCCGTCGACCACGACCGTCTCACCGACGCTGGGGATGCGGCCGAAGCGTTGCAGCGCGAGTCCGGCCACGGTGGTGTACGGCCCTTCGGGCAGCGAAATGCCAAGGTCGACGAGGTCGTGCATGGGAAACGAGCCCGGCAGCACCACCGAGCCGTCGGGCTCGGTGCGGACCTGGGCCGAGTCGGCGTCGAACTCGTCGTAGATCTCCCCGACCAGTTCTTCCAGCAGGTCCTCGACGGTCACGATGCCTTCCGTGCCGCCGTACTCGTTGATCACGATCGCCAGGGTCTGGCGCTTGGCCTGCAGCCGGCGCAGTCCCTCCAGGACCCGCAGCGACTCCGGCAACGCCAACGCCGGGCGGACGTGCTGGCCGATCTGCCCGTCGGCATCGACCAGGTCGACCAGGTTGGCGACCCCGACGATCTCGTCGATGTCGCCGCGGTAGACCGGAGCACGGCCGTGGGTGGTGGCCACCAGCATGCGCACGCCCTCGGCGACGGGCGCATCGGCGGGCAGGGCGACCATGTCGCGGCGGGGAACGAGCACGTCGCGCAGGCGGCGCTCGGCGATCTCGAACGCGCCCAGCAGCAAGGTGCGCTGGTACGGGTCGAAGGCGGCCTGGGTGGCGACCAGGTCGCGGACCTCACCTTCGGTGACTGCCTGGCGTTGCACGCCGGGGTCACCGCCGGCCAGACGGACCAGCAGGTCGGTGGAGCGCGACAGCAGCCACACCACCGGTCGGGTCGCGGCGGTGATCACGATCAAGGGCCGGGCGGCGCGGGTGGCCCACTGCTCGGGGCGTTGCAGCGCGATCCGTTTCGGTGCCAGTTCGCCGACGACCAGCGTGACGTAGGTGAGCACGGCGGTGACCAGCACGATCGCGGCCGCCTCGGCCGCGCCGCCGAGGAAGCCGAGCAGCGGCACCAGCGGCCCGGCCAGGGTGACCGCGGCCGCGGCCGAGGCCAGGAATCCGGCCAGGGTGATGCCGATCTGGATGGTGGACAGGAACTGGTTGGGGTCGCGGGCCAGCCTGGCGACCAGCCGCCCACGCCCTCCCTGTTCGTCGAGGCGGCGCAATTGCCCTTCCCGCAGGGAGATCAGGGCCACCTCGCTGCCGGCAAAGACGGCGTTGACCAGCACCAGCACGAGCACCAGTCCGATCTGGAACCAGATCCCGCCCATCCCGTCACGCTCCCACGCCGCTCACCGGTCAGCCCAACAACCATCGCATAGCAGCCGGGCAACGGGCAGCCCGGCACCATCCAAGCGACGTTGCGTGTCTGCGGAGCTGCTACGAGCTCTTCGTAACGCCGGGAGGGGACGCCCGCTGGGGCGTCCCCTCGATCGAGGGTGGGGTTGGTCAGGTGGTGACCGTGAGGGTGTAGTGCCGTTCGGTCTCGCTGGTCTGGACGACCCGGACCTGGCCGTGGGCAGTGCGGTAGGCACCGGTCCCGCCGGTGATGGCCAGCGTGAACGGCTGGCCGCCGGTCTCGGCCTGGGTGATCAGGCCTTGGGCGGTGAGCTGGCCCTCGGGCAGGGACAGGGTCGCAACGCACTGGAAGCGGCCGCCGGCCTCGCCAAGGTCGGCCATGAACTGGCAGACGCTGGCGTCGTCGCCGACCTTGCGGCCATGTCGGTACAGGTCGTCGGTGCCCAGGAATTGGTTGCCGACCGGGCCGTGGCCGGGCGCGGCCAGCACCAGCACGGTGGACTGGGCCTGCTTGGCGACCAGCTGGATGGTCTGCTCTCGGTGCTTGCTGGCGTCAGCCGTCGAGGACGAGGCGGCAGCGACACTGACGCCGGCGGCCGCCAGGACCAGGACGATGGCCACGCCCAGGATGGCCTTCTTGAACATGTGCTCCCCCTTCTTGGAAGCCTGCCGCGATGGCGGTACGGGAACCGGACGTCGCCAACGCTAGGCGGGTGCCGGGTTGGGGTCGTCGGCCGCACCGACGATCCAGCCAGGTGGCCGGGACGATTGGTCGGGGGGCGGGGTCATCGCCGAGGATGAGCGTGGTCCTCCTGGCCGCTGATGCGGGTGGCTGGTACCGCGCAGTACGGTGCTGGCATGCGTTGGCTGGCACCCACTGTCGCAGGTGGTCGGGCCCGGCTGGTCGGGCTGCGTCCGCCGCTGGCGGACGTGCTGGTGGCCGCCGGGGTGCTGGTCATCGGCCAGGTCGAGACGTGGATGACCACCAGCTTCCAGCCCAAGCTGCCACTTGCCCTGTTGGCCGTGCTGATGACCGTGCCGCTTGCATGGCGGCGGCGAGCACCGTTCGGGACGCTGCTCGCGGTGGCCCTTGCCGGGGCGGTGCTCGGCACCGGATGGCCGGAGCTCAACGCCCTCTACACCTTTACCGCGGTGGTGATCGCCGTCTTCTCGGTCGGCGCCTACGCCGAACCACGCCGCGCGATGCTGGGCTGCGCCCTGGTGCTCCTGTGGTTCTGGGCCGGTGCGCTCATCGAGAACGCCCGCCACCCGGGCCGGCGAGGCCCGAGCGACGTGGTGTTCGTGACCGTGGTGTTCGGGGGCGCCTGGCTGCTGGGGCGCGCCTTGCGCGGCCGCGGGGAGCAGGCCGCCCAGCTGGAGCGGCGCGCGGCCCGGCTCGAGGCCGACCAGCAGGCCCAGGCGCGCGCGGCGGTGGCGGCCGAGCGGGCCCGGATCGCGCGGGAGCTGCACGACGTCATCGCCCACTCGGTCAGCGTCATGGTGATCCAGGCCGGCGCGGCCGAGCAGCTCCTGGAGAAGACCCCGGAACGGGCCCGCGAGCCGCTGCTGGCGGTCCAGGACACCGGCCGTCAGACCATCGTAGAGCTGCGCCGGCTGCTCGGGATCCTGCGCGAGGACGGACAGGAGCCGTCGTTGAACCCGCAACCTGGGTTGGCCGGCCTCGACCTGCTGCTGGAGGAGACCCGCCAGGCCGGCCTGCCGGTCCAGCTCCGGATCGAGGGCCAGCCATGGCCGCTGCCGCCAGGGGTCGACCTGACCGCCTACCGGATCGTGCAGGAGGCGCTCACCAACACCCTGCGCCACGCCGGCCCGGCCCAGGCCGAGGTGATCGTGCGCTACCAGGATCACGCCGTGGAACTGGAGATCCTCGACAACGGACAGGGACCGGGGCCGGGCGATGGCGCGTACGCGGGAAGCGGGCACGGGCTGGTCGGCATGCGCGAGCGGATCGCCCTGTACGGCGGCACGCTGGAGACCGGCCCGCGCGCCACCACCCCGGGAACGGCTGGAACGGGCTTTGCCGTGCGGGCCCGGCTGCCCAGCGACGCGGGCGTGAGCTGACCGTCATGGCTCGGATCCGGGTGCTCATCGCCGACGACCAGGCCCTGGTCCGCGGCGGCTTCCGCCTGATCCTGGAGGCCCAGCCCGACATCGAAGTGGTGGGCGAAGCGGTCGACGGCGTGGAAGCGGTCGACCTGGCCCGCCGGCTCCACCCCGACGTGGTCCTCATGGACGTGCGCATGCCACGGCTGGACGGGATCCAGGCCACCCGACGCCTGGCGGGCCTGGTCGGGGACGCCGGACCGGGCACCGCGGCGACCATCCGCGTGCTGATCCTGACCACCTTCGACCACGACGAGTACGTCTATGAGGCCATGCGCGCGGGCGCCAGCGGCTTCCTGCTCAAGACGGTGCGGCCCCGCCAGCTGGCCACCGCCGTCCGCGACATCGCCGCCGGCGATGCGCTGCTCGCCCCCGACATCACGCGCCGGCTCATCGAGCAGTTCGTGCACCGCCCACCACCCGGCACCACGGTCCCACCCGCGCTTGGCGAGCTGACCCCGCGGGAGGTCGAGGTCCTGCGACTGATCGCCAGGGGACTGTCCAACGCCGAGATCGCCGCGGCGCTGGTGGTCGGCGAGACAACCGTCCGCACCCATGTGACCCGGATCCTTGCCAAGCTGGGGGCGCGTGACCGCGTCCAGGCCGTCGTGGTCGCCTACGAGTCCGGCCTTGTGCAGCCAGGCAGCGGCTAGCGACACCGCCAGCGGTTGTCCGTCGCTCCTTGACGTGACGAGGTCAGAAGTTCAATCCTTCTGGCGCCCACCACTCCCCCACCTCCGACGTGGCCGTGGCGCAGCTGACCGGCTCGGTCGTGGAGGGCTGCCGCCGGGCGGCCGGTTCGTCGGTTGGCGCACCGACCGGGCCCGGCGCACGCGGCACTGAGCGCGGAACGGAGCACGCCGTGCCCCCTGACCTCTGGACCGCCGGGCCGGGATCCCCGCTCGCGGCCGCCCGCAGCTGGCGCCTGCGGCTGATCCGCGTCACCAACCTCACCATTGCCGCCGACCCGTCGTTGCCGGATCTGTACCGGACGCGGTTCGAGGGCGCCCCGCCAAAGGTGCGGGTGCGGGATGGGGTGGTCGCGATCGAGTACGGTCCGCGGTTCCGCCCCGCCGACTGGGGCAGGCAGGCCGCGGAGGTCACCCTGAACCCGTCGGTGCGTTGGCGGATCGAGGCGCCTCGCGGCCTGGAACGGTTACGGGCGGATCTGAGCGCGGTCCAGCTCCTCGGCATGGAGGTGCAGCACGCCACCAGGGACGTGGAGGTGACGCTCGCCCAACCGGTCGGCCCTGTCCTGCTGCAGTTCGCCGGCGGGGCCAGCGACGTCACCATCCATCGTCCAACCGGCACGGCGGTCAGGGTCCGCGCCGCCGGGGGCGCGAGCCGGGTGGCCTTCGACGATCAGTTCTTCAAGGCGGTGGCGGGCGAGGCCGTCTGGACGACCACCGACTTCGACCAGGCGGGCGACCGATACCAGATCGACTTCTCACGCGGCCTGCAGGACGTGGTGGTCGACACCGTGGAACCCCAGGTCGACAGCTGGTCCCGGCGGGTGCTGGCCACGGTGCTGTTCACCGACATCGTCGGGTCGACCGAGCGGGCCCGGGTGCTCGGCGACCAGCGCTGGCGGGAGCTGCTGGACCTCCATGACGCCGCCGCCCGGCGCCTGGTCGACCAGGAGGGCGGGAGACTGGTCAAGAGCACCGGGGACGGCATCCTGGCGGTCTTCGACGGACCCGGTCGGGGCATCCGCTGCGCCCTGGCCCTCCGGGCGGAGCTGCACGGCAGCGGGATCGAGATCCGAGCGGGACTCCACACCGGCGAGCTGGACGTCCGCAGCGACGACGTGGGCGGGATCGCGGTCCATATCGGCGCCCGGATCATGGCCGCCGCCGGTCCTGGCGAGGTGCTGGTCTCGCGCACCGTCCGCGACCTTGTGACCGGCTCCGGCCTCGCGCTGGAGGACCGGGGGACCCACACGCTCAAGGGCATCGCCGACCAGTGGCAGCTCTTCGCCGCCAGCTGAGCGCGATCGGTCACGCTCCTCACCGGGAGCAAACTCACCCTTGACGCGAATGCCACCGTCCTCCACTCTTGGAACGGTCCAACTTGGAACGGTCCAAGCACGGTCCAAGCACGGTCCAAGCATGATCGAAGCACCCCGCAGCGGCACGAGAGGACGGCGATGGCTCACGCGGAGATGTTGATCGGTGGGCGGTGGCGGCCGGCCTCGGGTTCGGGGAAGACCGAAGCGGTGACGTCGCCGTATGACGGGTCGGTGGTGGGCACGGTGCCGGTCGGCGGTCCCGAGGACGTCGAGGCGGCGCTGAGCGCCGCCGAACAGGGCGCCCGGACCTGGCGCCACACGCCAGCCCACGAGCGGATGCGGATCCTCCTGCGGGCGGCTGAGCTGGCCGACGAACGCGCGGCGGAGACCGCTCGGACGATCAGCGCCGAGACCGGCAAGACCATCACCGAGGCCACCACCGAGGCGGGACGCTCCGGCGAGCTCATCCGGCTGGCGGCCTTCGAAGGCACGCAGCTGTACGGCGACACGCTGCCGCTGGACGCCAACCGCGGCACCGGGCTGGACAAGGTCGGCTTCACCCTGCGCCAGCCTTGCGGGATCGTGGTAGCGATCACCCCGTTCAACTACCCCGCCCTGCTGGTCCTCCACAAACTCGCCCCCGCGCTGGCCGCCGGCAACGCCGTGGTGCTCAAGCCGGCCCGCACCACTCCCCTGACCGCGCTGGCGCTGGCCGCCTGCTTCGTCGACGCCGGGCTGCCCGAGGGGGTGCTGTCGGTCCTCACCGGGCCCGGCAGCACCCTTGGCGACGCGCTGGTCTCCGACCCGCGCGTGCGCAAGATCTCCTTCACCGGTTCGACCGCCACCGGCGAGCGCATCACCCGCATGGCCGGGGTGAAGAAGCTGTCGCTGGAGCTGGGCGCCTCCTGCCCGGTGATCGTGCTGCCCGACGCGGAGATCGAGCTTGCCTCGTCCGCGGTGGCGGCCGGCGGCTACGTCAATGCCGGCCAGGTCTGCATCTCGGTGCAGCGGGTGATCACCCATCCCAAGGTGACCGCCGACTTCCTCGACGCGCTCGTGCCCAAGGTCGAGGCGATCCGCACCGGCGACCCCTCCTCGCCGGAGACGACCATGGGCTCGCTGATCACCGCCACCGAGGCCGAGCGGGTGCAGCGGGCGATCGCCGACGCCGCGGCCGGAGGGGCACGGGTGCTGACCGGCGGCCAGCGGGACGGGGCCACGGTGGCGCCGACCGTCGTGGCCGACGTCGACCCGGCCTCGCCGTTCAGCCAGCACGAGCTGTTCGGCCCGGCCGTGGCGGTCAGCACCGCCGAGGACTGGGAGGCCGCCATCAGCCAGGCCAACGGCACCGGCTACGGCCTGGCCGCCGGCATCTTCACCGGTGACGTGGCCGGCGCGGTCCAGGCCATGCGCGAGATCGACGCCGGGAGCGTCCACATCAACTGGACCCCGCTGTGGCGGGCCGACCTGATGCCCTATGGCGGCCTCAAGGGCAGCGGCGTCGGCAAGGAAGGACCGCGCGCCGCCGTGGCGGAGATGACCGAGGCCAAGACGATCGTGCTCCACGGCCGGCCCTGGTAGCCACGGCCGACCCCGACCAGGAGAACAGCAGGAGGCCGACGCCATGCCAAGGGAGACCGTGCGACTGACCGTCGCCCAGGCCATCGTGACCTTCCTCTCCAAGCAGTACTCGGTCGCCGACGGGCAACGCAGGCGGCTCATCCCCGCCGCGCTCGGGATCTTCGGCCACGGCAACGTGGCCGGCCTCGGGCAGGCGCTCGACCAGCTCAGCGACGCGCTCCCCTTCATCCAGGGCCGCAACGAACAGGCCCTGGTGCACGTGGCCACCGCCTATGCCAAGGCGGCGCGGCGGCATGCCACCCTGGCGGTCACCGCCTCGATCGGCCCGGGTGCGCTGAACATGGTCACCGGCGCGGGGGTCGCCACCGTCAACCGCCTGCCGGTGCTGCTGCTGCCCGGGGACGCGTACGCGACCCGCCGCCAAGGCCCGGTCCTGCAGCAGCTCCAGCACCCGATCGAGGCCGACACCTCGGTCAACGACGCCTTCCGGCCGCTGGCCCGCTTCTTCGACCGCATCACCCGGCCCGAGCAGCTCCTGACCGCCCTCCCGGCGGCGATGCGGGTGCTCACCGACCCGGTCGAGGTCGGCGCCGTCGTCCTCGCGCTCCCCCAGGACATCCAGTCGCACGCCTTCGATTACCCGGCCGAGCTGTTCGCCGAGCGCGACTGGACGATCCGCCGCCCACTCCCCGACCCCGATGAGGTCGGGGCGGTAGCGCGGCTGCTCGCCGAGGCCGAGCGGCCGCTCATCATCGCCGGCGGCGGGGTCGTCTACTCCGGCGCCACCGCCGAGCTGGAGGCGCTGGCCGCGTCGGCCGGGATTCCGGTGGCCGAGACCTTCGCCGGCAAGGGCGCGGTCCAGCAGCGCGCCTGGTGGCAGCTGGGCGGCATCGGGCTGGAGGGCACCCCGGCCACCAACGACCTGGCGCGCGAGGCCGACCTGGTCCTGACCGTCGGATCGCGCCTGACCGACTTCGCGACCGCCTCCCAGTCGCTGTTCCAGCATCCCGAGGTCCGCTTCGCCAGCGTCAACGTCAACCCCGCCGACGCGGGCCGGCTGGGCGCCACCGGCATCGTTGCCGACGCCAAACGCGCCCTGGCCGCGCTGGCCGAGGCCGTCCAGCGCGCCGGCACCAGCAGCCCGGCGGCCTGGCGGGAGCGGGTCCGCGCCCGCCAGCGAGCGTGGCAGACGGAGCGGGCGGCCGCCCTCGACCCCGACACGCCGTTCGACCTCTCGGCCCTGCCGGCCGGCTCCGACGTGGTGCCAGGCACCGGCGCCGTGCTCACCCAGGGCCAGATCATCGGGCTGCTGGAGGAGCACGCCCGCCCGGGCGACGTCATCATCGCCGCTGCCGGCGGCCCGCCAGGCGACCTCCAGAAGGTGTGGGACGCCACCGAGGGCCGCCTTGCCCACCTGGAGTTCGGGTTCTCCTGCATGGGCTACGAGCTGCCCGCCGCGATCGGCGTGCGGCTGGCAGTACCCGACCACGCCAAGCGGGTCGTCTCGTTCCTGGGAGACGGTACCTTCCTGATGGCCCCCACCGAGCTGGTCACCGCCGCCCAGGAGGGCCTGCCGATCACCGTCGTGATCCCGGAGAACCGCGGCTACCAGGTCATCCACCGCCTGCAGATGCTGCGTAGCGGCCGGGAGTTCGGCAACGAGTTCCGCTACCGCGACGGCAACCTGGAGCTGGGCGGCACCGCTTCAGGCGCTGGCGCCAAGCCGCCGCGCCTGGAGGGCGAGTACCTGGACGTCGACCTGGTCAAGGTGGCCGAGGGCCTTGGCGCCCGCGCCGTCCGGGCGATCACCGCCGACGAGGTGCGGACGGCGCTGGAGTCCACCCGTGACCACGACGGCCCGGTGGTGATCGTCGTCCCCGCGATCCCCCACGCCGACCTGCCCGGCGCCGGCGTGTGGTGGGACGTGGCCCCGGCCGAGGTCGCCGAGCAGGAGGCGGTCGCCCGGCTGCGGGCCGAGTACGAGGATGGGCTGGCCATCCAGCGGTGGCACGGATGACCGCCGCCGCCGACACCACCCCGGCCGGGCCGTCCCCGCTGGACCGGGGCCGGCTGCGGGCCCGCCTGGCCGCCGGCGAGTCGACCCTTGGCACCTTCGTCGGCGCGGCTTCGCCGGTCACCGCCGAGGCGTGTGCCGCCGCCGGGGCCGACTGGCTGGTGCTGGACCTGGAGCACGGCTCCGGCGGCGAGGAGCAGGTCCGCGACGTCGTCCCGGCCGCCGGTGCCTATGGCGTCCCGACCGTGGTGCGGGTGGAGTCCGCCGCCCGCATCCGGATCGGCCGGGTCCTGGACCTGGGCGCGGCCGGGGTGATGCTGCCCCGGCTGGACACCGCCGAGGAGGTCCGCGAGGCGGTCCGGCACCTGCGCTACCCGCCCCACGGCGACCGGGGCGTGGCCACCTACAACCGGGCCTGCCGCTTCGCGCTCGACCCAGGCGCCCTCGGCCGCGCCGGCGACGAGATCCTTGGCGTGGTGCAGATCGAGTCGGCGTCCGCCGTCGAGCAGGTCGAGCGGATCGCCGCCACCGACGGGGTCGACGTCCTGTTCATCGGGCCACAGGACCTCAGCCACAACCTCGGCGTGCCGTTCGACCTCCAGGCGCCGGCCTACCAGGCGGCGCTCGAACGGGTCCGCGGCGCCGCCGAGCGGCAGGGCAAGGCCTGCGGGCTGCTGGTCGGCGATGGCGCCGCCGCGGCCGCGCGGCGGGCCGAAGGCTGGACCTTCGTGGCCATCGGGTCCGACACCACGCTGCTCGCCGCCGCCGTCGCCGGTGAGCTGGGACGGGCACGACAGCAGATTCCCGCCACCCGGGGAGGACGTCCATGACCAGCACCGGCGACGTCGGCGTCGGGCTGATCAGCGTCGGGTGGATGGGCAAGCTGCACAGCCGCGCCTACCAGGCGCTGCCGTCGGTCTACCCGGAGTTGGGCCTGCGGCCCCGGCTGGTCCACGCCGCCGACACCGCCGCCGACCGGGTCGCCTACGCCCGCGACGCGCTCGGCTACGCCAAGGGGAGCACCGACTACCGGGACGTCCTGGCCGACCCGGACGTCGAGGTGGTGTCGATCTGCGCCCCCAACGTCCTGCACCGCGAGATCGGCCTGGCGGCCGCCGCCGCCGGCAAGCACTTCTGGATCGAGAAGCCGGTCGGGCGGGAGGCGCGGGAGACCGGCGAGGTCGCCGCGGCCGCCCGGACGGCCGGGATCGTCACCTCGGTCGGCTTCAACTACCGCCACGCCCCGGCGGTGGAGCACGTCCGCGAGCTGGTCGCCGAGGGTGCGCTCGGGCGCATCACCAACCTGCGAGCGGTGTTCTTCTCCGGGTACGCCTCCGAGCCAAAGGGGGCACTGTCGTGGCGGTTCAGGCGGGAGCTCGCCGGCAGCGGCGCCCTCGGCGACCTGCTCAGCCACGTCGTCGACCTGGTGAGCTACCTGGTCGGCCCGATCGCCGAGGTCACCGCGCTGACCAGCACCGTCTACCTCCAGCGGCCGATCCTGCCGATGGGCTCGGCCACCCACTTCGCGGTCATCGAGGACGGCGAGCTGGGCGAGGTGGACAACGACGACTACGCCGCCACCCTGGTCCGTTTCAGCCCGACCGCGGCAAGCCCCGGCGCGGTGGGGACCCTGGAGGCGTCGCGGACGATCGTCGGTCCCCAGTGCGGCCTCGGCTTCGAGCTGTACGGCACCGACGGCTCGGCCGTCTGGAACTTCGAGCGGATGAACGAGCTGCGGCTCTGCCTGGGCCGGGGTGGCCCGCACCAGGGCTACACCACCGTGGTCGCCAACCCCCACCTGGGCGACTACGCCCGGTTCCAGCCCGGCCCCGGGATCGCCATGGGCTACGACGACCTCAAGGTCGTCGAGGCCAAGAAGTTCCTGGTGGCCGTGGCCGGCGGGGAGCGGCGCAACGCCACCGTCGAAGACGCCCACGCCGTGGCCGAGGTCGTCGCCGCCGCCGACGCCTCCGCGGCCAGCGGCACCTGGCAGACGGTCCCGGCTGTCCCTGGGGCCACCTTCGGCCGCGAGCCCGCACCGGCTCCTGGTCCGAGCCGTGGCTGAGCAGGTCGCCGGCCCGCCGCGCCGGCCGACCATCCGCGACGTGGCCGAGCGGGCCGGCGTGTCCAAGTCGCTGGTGTCGCTGGTCATGCGCGGGGAGCCCCTGGTCAGGGAGGACAAGCGCCAACGCGTCCAGCAGGCCGCCGACGAGCTCGGGTACCGGCCCAACTGGGCCGCCCGGTCGCTGTCCGCGGTGCGGTCGGGGGCGGTCGGGGCGCTCGTCGCCGACCTGCGCAACCCCTGGTCGATGGACATCGTCGAGGCCGTCGGCCAGGTGCTGGAGGCGGCCGGGCTGACCACGTTGCTGACCAGCGCCGTGCGCCCGTCCAACGCCGCCGGCCGGCGCCAGCTCGACGTCGGGATGATCGGGGCGCTGCGGGACCTCCGCGTCGACGGCCTCATGGTGATCGGGTCAGTCCCGGACCGGGCCCGGCTCGCCGAGCTGCTCACCGGCCTGCCGGTGGTGGTCGTCGGCGCCCAGGCGGAAGGCCTGACCATGGCCGACGTGGTGCGCAGCGACGACACCGCCGGCATGGAGCTGGTGGTCGACCATCTGGTCGAGCGCGGTCACCGCCAGATCGCGCACCTGGGCGGGGCGGGAGGGGCGGTGGCTGAGGAACGAGCCGCCGGCTACCGCGCGGCGATGACCCGCCACGGGCTCACCGGCGAGGTCGTGGTGGCGGCGTGCGACTTCAGTGAGGACGGCGGCTACGCCGCCGCCGCGGCGCTGCTGGACGGCGGCCGTCGGGTCACGGCGCTGGCCGCGGTCAACGACCTGGCCGCGGTGGGGGCGATGTCGGCCGCGGCCGACGCCGGGATCGATCTGCCAGGCGGGCTCGCGGTCACCGGCTACGACGACACCTTCCTGGCCGAGCTCAGGCAGATCTCGCTGACCTCGGTCAACCCCGACAGCACCGGCATCGGCGAGATGGCCGCCCGCTACCTGCTCGAGCGGATCACCGCGCCGGACCGTCCGGGCTTCGAGCACCTGGTGCCGCCCCGACTGGTCATCCGAGCGAGCAGCTCCCCGCCGAACCGCGTTCCGGGGGAGGCGGCCCGGTGAGCGGCCGCCGGCCCGTGGTGGTGGCGCTTGGCACGGTGGACCCGGAACTGGTCACCGGCGTGCTCGGCGACGCCGTCGCGTTCGTCGCCGAGCCTGGTCCGGAGGACCTGGCCGACGCCGAGGGGGCGATCGTGCGCGCCGACGTGGTCGTCGACGCCGCCCTGCTCGCGCGTGCCCCACGGCTCCGGGTGCTGGCCCGCACCGGCGTCGGGGTCGACCTGGTCGACGTGGGGGGAGCCAGCGCCCGCGGCATCGCCGTCGTGATCACCCCGGGCAGCGGGACCCGCGCCGTCGCCGAAGGAGTGCTCGCGCACGTGCTGCATCTGGTCAAGCGGCTGGCACCGCTGACCCGGCTGGTCCGCGAAGGCCGCTGGGCCGAGCGGGCCGACCCGGACGTCGGTGGCGCGGTCGGCGACCTGGACGGGGCGAGCATCGGGATCATCGGCTACGGGCGCATCGGCCGGCGGGTCGGCGAGCTGGCCGCCGCGTTCGGGATGCGGGTGCTCGCCAACGACCCGGTCAGCCCGCCGCCGGCCGCGATCGACTGCCCCGACCTGGGCGAGCTGGCCGCGGCCAGCGACGTGCTGACCCTCCACGCGCCCCTGACCGGGGCCACCCGCCACCTGATCGACGCCGGCTTCCTGGCCCGCACCCGGCCGGGGGCGATCCTGGTCAACTGCGGACGCGGTGGCCTGCTCGACCTGGACGCCGCCCTGGCCGCCCTGGAGTCGGGGCGGCTCGGCGGGGTCGGCCTGGACGTCTTCGACCCTGAACCGCCGCGGCACCACCCCCTGTTCGACCATCCCGACGTGGTGCTCACTCCCCACCTGATGGGGCTGACCCGCCGGGCAACGGCCGCCACCTTCGCCGCCGCCGCCCGCGGCGTCACCGACGTGCTCGCCGGCCGCCGCCCAGCGGCGCTGGCCAACCCGGACTGGGTCCCGGCCGGCACCACCACCGCCAAGGAGGCGTGATGGCACTGCTCAGCGACAAGGTGGTCCTGGTCAGCGGGGGCACCCAGGGGGTGGGCGCCGGGGTCGCCCGGGCCGCGGCCCGCGACGGTGCCGCCGTCGCGGTCACCGGCCGGCGCCGCGAACCCGGCGAGGCACTGGCCGCCGAGCTGGCCGCCGCCGGCGCCACCGCCCGGTTCGTGCAGGCCGACGTCGCCGACGTCGCTCAGGCCCAGGCGTCGGTGGCGACGGTGGTGGCCGAGCTGGGCCGGGTCGACTGCCTGGTCAACGCGGCCGGGCTGACCTCGCGGGGAACGCTGCTGGACACCACCCCGGAGCTGTTCGACGCCCACGTCGCGGTCAACCTGCGGGCGCCGTTCTTCCTGATGCAGGCCGCGGTCGCCGACATGCTCGCCCGCAAGGCACCAGGCACGATCGTGAACGTCATCTCCTCCTCCGAGCTGGGCGGCCAGCCGTACCTGGCCCCATACGTCGCGGCCAAGGCCGGGCTGGCCGGCCTGACCCGCAACGCCGCCCACGCCCACCGCTGGGACCGCATCCGCATCAACGGCCTCGACATCGGCTGGACCGACACCGAGGGTGAGGACACCACCCAGCGCACCTTCCACGCCGCCGACGACACCTGGAGAGAGCGGGCGGGAAGGGCCCTGCCGATGGGCAAGCTCGGCCAGGTCGACGAGATCGCCGACTTCGTGGTGTTCCTGCTGTCCGACCGCAGCGGCGTCGTCACCGGGTCGGTCATCGACTGGGACCAGAACGTCTTCGGCGGTCTGGACTGAAGGAGGCTCCCACCATGCGTCTTGGCCTGATCGGGCTGGGTCGGATCGGCGCGTTCCACGCCCGCACGCTGGCCGACCTCCCGGTGGTGGACTCGCTGGTCGTGAACGACGCCGTCGCGGCGGTCACGGCCGAGGTCGCTGGCCGCTTCGGTGCCGAGCCGGCCGAGACCCCGGCGGCCCTGCTGGCCGCCGGGGTCGACGGCGTCGTCGTGGCCGCCGCGACCGACGCCCACCCGTCGCTGATCCTGGCCGCGGTCGACGCCGGCGTGCCGGTGTTCTGCGAGAAGCCGATCGCGCGGACCATCCAGGAGGGCGTTGCGGTGGGGCGGCGGGTGGAGGCGGCCGGCGTCGGGGTCCAGATCGGCTACCAGCGCCGCTTCGACGCCGCGTTCCTGGCGGCCCGCTCCGCCGTGGCCGGCGGTGAGCTCGGCTGGCTGCACACGGTCCGCTCGACCACGCTGGACCCGGCGCCACCGCCGGCCGCGTACGTGGCCGTCTCCGGGGGGATCTTCCGGGACTGCAGCGTGCACGACTTCGACATCATCCGCTGGGTGACCGGCCGCGAGGTCGTCGAGGTCTACGCCACCGGGAGCAACCGCGGTGACGCGTTGTTCGCCCAGGCCGGCGACGTGGACACCGCGGCGGCCGTGCTCACCCTCGACGACGGCACCCTGGTCCTGGTGTCCAACTCCCGCTACAACCCGCGCGGCTACGACGTCCGGCTCGAGCTGCACGGCTCCAAGGACAGCATCGCGGTCGGCCTGGAAGACCACCTGCCGCTGCGCTCGGTCGAACCGGGCGCCGGCTTCCCCGCCGGGAAGCCCCACCAGTCCTTCGTTGACCGGTTCCTGCCTGCCTACCGGGCCGAGCTGGAGGCCTTCACCGACGTGGTGGCGGGGCGACGACCTTCGCCGTGCACGGTCGCCGACGCGCTGGAGGCCGGCTGGATCGCCGAAGCCTGTACCACGTCCCTGCGGCTGCACCGGCCGGTACGGATGGAAGAGGTGCGCACATGACCACAACCGAGCCGCTCGCCGCCGAGCATCGCATCGCCGGCGCCCCCATCTCCTGGGGTGTGTGCGAGGTGCCCGGCTGGGGCTACCAGCTGGGTCCCGACCGGGTGCTGGCCGAGATGCGCGAGGTCGGCCTCACCGCCACCGAGCTCGGGCCCGACGGGTTCCTGCCCGGCCAAGCCGACGCCATGACGCGGGTCCTGGAGCACCACGGCCTGCGCGCCGTCGGCGGGTTCACCCCGCTGCTGCTCCACGTTGCCTCCCACGACCCCGTGCCCGAGGTCGAGCACCTGCTCGAAGGCTACGACGCCGCCGGCGCGGGCGTCCTGGTGTTGTCGGCGGTCACCGGCGCCGACGGCTATGACACCCGCCCGCGGCTCGACGACGACGGTTGGGCGGTCCTGCTCGCCAACCTGGACCGCCTGGTCGCGCTGGCCGCGAGCCGGGGCGTCCGGGCGGTGCTCCACCCCCACGTCGGCACCATGGTCGAGACCGGCGAGGAGGTGCGGCAGGTCCTCGACGGCTCGGAGATCTCCCTGTGCCTGGACACCGGGCACCTGCTGATCGGCGGCACCGATCCCGCCGAGCTGGCCAGGCAAGCGCCCGAGCGGATCGCCCACCTCCACCTGAAAGACGTGGACGCCCGCCTCGCCGGGCGGGTCCATGACGGCCAGCTGACCTATACGCAGGCGGTGCGCGACGGGATGTACCGCCCGCTCGGCTCGGGGGACGTCGACGTGCCAGCGATCGTCGGGGCCGTACGCGCCCACGGCTACAACGGCTGGTACGTGCTGGAACAGGACACCATCCTGACCGAGGAGCCCCGCGGTGACGGGCCGGTGGCCGACGTGTGGGCCAGCGCCGAGTACCTGCGGTCGGTCCTTCGTGAGGCCCGGTGATGGGCGTCCACCAGGAGTCGCGGGAACCACTCCGCATCGGCGTCCTGGGCGCCGCCCGCATCGCCGGGCGCGCCATCGCCGGTCCCGCTCGCACCACCGGCGACCGCCTGGTTGCGGTCGCCGCCCGCGACCGGCGCCGCGCCGAGGCCTTCGCCGCTGAGCACGGCGTGGAGCGGGTGCTGGACAGCTACGCCGACGTCGTGGCCGATCCCGAGGCCGAGGTCGTCTACAACCCGCTCGCCAACGGCCTGCACGGCCCGTGGAACCTGGCCGCCATCAGCGCCGGCAGGCACGTGCTGACCGAGAAGCCGTCGGCCAGCAACGCCGAGGAGGCCCGCGAGGTCCGAGATGCCGCCATCGCGGCCGACGTGACCCTGCTGGAGGGCTTCCACTACCTCTTCCACCCGGTGACCCGCCGCCTGCACGAGCTGCTGGCGTCAGGCGAACTCGGGGCGTTGCGCCAGGTGCAGGTGGACATGGTGATCGCCGCGCCCGCCGAGGGCGACCCGCGCTGGTCGCTGACACTCGCCGGCGGGGCCCTCATGGATCTGGGCTGCTACGGCTTGCACGCCCACCGGATGCTCGCTCCCTGGGCTGGCGGGCCGCCTCGCCTGGTCGCCGCCCGTGGCGGCGAGCGGGCCGGCCACCCGGGCGTCGACGAGTGGCTCGACGCCGACCTCGAGTTCCCGGGCGGGGCGACCGGCAGCGCCCGCTGTCACATGGCCGGCGAGGGCGTCCGCATGACCTGCCGGATCGTCGGCGACCGGGGCGCGGCGGCGGCGGCGAACTTCGCCCTGCCGACCAGGGACGACCGCGTCACCGTCACCACCCCCGGCGGCCGCCGGGTGGAGCACCTGGGCACCCGTCCGACCTACACCTACCAACTCGAGGCGCTGCGGGCCCACCTCCGCGACGGCGCCCCGCTGCCAATCGACGCCGACGACGCCCTGGCCACCATGGAGCTGATCGACGCCTGCTACCGCGCCGCCGGCTTCCAGCCCCGCCCGAGGACACCGCCGGTTGGTGCGGCGCGTCGCCGGTGACCGGCGGGCACCGCCCTAGCCGGGCGGGAGGTCGGAACAGGTCCGTTGGTACGGTCGATCCAGCCCGATGAACTGCTTCCATTCCGCTTGGCTGAGGTTACGGTTGGCCAGGGCGCAGCCGCGTTGCCGCCACGACGCAAGGCTGGTGTTCCAGAGGGCTGTCGTCCCGTCCCAGCTGGCCGACGCGAGGATGGTGGCGTCCTGGTTGAAGGCGAGGCTGGTCACCGCCTCGGTGTGCCCGCGCAGCGGCTCGTCCAGGCGTTGCGGCGCCTTGACGTCCCACAGCACGATCGAGCCGTCGGCACCGCCCGAAGCCAGTGTCTGGTCGTCCGGGCTGAACACGACGCTGTAGGCGGGACCGGCATGCCCCACCAGCGGCTCGGCCAGGCGCCGGCGGTGGGCAGCGTCCCAGAGGGTGACGGTGCCGTCGTCAGCGGCCCAGGCGAGGAGGTCGCCGCGGTGGTCGAAGGCGACCCCTTGCACCGCGGCGCGCCCGGTGATCGGGTCGCCGAGGCGCCGGCGCGCGTCCAGGTCCCACAGCACCACGGTCTTGTCGACGCTGCCCGAGGCCAGCGTCCTGCCGTCCGGACGGAAGGCCAAACTGGTGATGAGATCCCGGTGCGCGCGGAGCGGCTCCCCGACCTGCTGGCGGGTCGCCAGGTTCCAGAGGGTGAACGTTCCGTCCCGCTCGCCCACCGCGAGGGTCTCGCCGTCAGGGCTTACCGCCAGCGCGGTGACCACGGCGTCCGGTCCGGGCAAGAGCGCTCCGACGCGACGCCCGCCGGCGGTGTCCCACAGTTCGACGGCAGGGCCGCCGCCGGCGACCACCGTCCTGCCGTCGGGCGTGAATGCGACGCCCTGCACCTTGCTGTCCTGAGCGGCGCGCAGTTCGGCCCGCCGCCGGCCGGTGGCGGTGTCCCAGAGGATGACCAGCCCGTCGTCGCCGCCGGAGGCCAGCGTGCGGCCGTCCGGGCTCAGCGCCACCGCCCACAGCCGGTCGCGGTGCCCGGCGAGTGGTCGCTCCAGACCCTGCCTGCTGGCGGTGTCCCAGAGGATGAGCAGCCCGTCGTCGCCGCCGGAGGCCAGCGTGCGGCCGTCCGGGCTCAGCGCCACGCTCTCGAGCCTGGCGCTGTGTCCTCGAAGCGGCACGCCCCGAGGGCGGCCTGCGCCGGTGTCCCAGACCATGACCGTCTTGTCGAACCCACCGGCGGCGACCCTGCGCCCATCCGGGCTCAGCCCGACGTCTTCCACCTGGCCGGTGTGCCCGCCCAACGGCGAGGACCGGCGCCGACGGCCCTCCACGTCCCACAGGACGACGTCGTTGTCGCTGCCCAAGGCGAGCGTGCGGCCGTCCGGGGTGAACGATGCGCTGGTTACCCGGTCGATGCCGGTCGTCTGCGTCTCGATGGCATGCAGGCCGTGCACGTCCCAGCGACGCACGGTCCCATCGAGCCCGCTCGTGACCAGCCTGGTGCCCTGCCGGTTGAAGGCCAGCGCCGACACCACCGTGTCGGCCCCTGGACCGACGACCAGCGCGCCGAGGCGCCGGCCGCTCCCACGGTCCCAGAGCACGACCACCCCGTGGCTGGAGCTGGCGCTCGCACCGGCGCTGCGGCTTCCACCCGCGGCGAGCGTGCGTCCGTCCGGGCTGATCGCGACGCTCCAGAACGCGACGCGCGGTTCGGCCAGCGGCGCTCCGATGGGCTGGCCGGTGTTCGCGTCCCAGCGGCGGACCGTCCCGTCGTAGCTGGCCGAGACGACGGCAGCGCCGTCGGGGCTGAAGGTGACCGCCTGGACCGCGGCGCGGTGTCCCAGCCCGGCCGCCCCGAGGCGCCGCCGCCGGCCCACGTCCCAGAGGGAGACCGTGCCGTCGTTGCCGCCGGCGGCCAGAGTCCGCCCGTCCGGCCCGAAGGCGACGCTGCGGATCGACCCTCCCGGGGCTTGCAGGAACGCGACCAGGTGGGGATCGCTTCGCTGCAGCACCGCCAGCAAGGCGCTGCGCGCCTCGGCGGTGCCAGAGGTTTGTAGTGCTTCGAGGCTCAACAGCGCGGCCCGCGGGAGCTGCTGGCTGACAGCCGTGCCGGACTGCGCGGCGAGCTGTCGGGAGGTGGCCAGGAGCCGTGCTGCATCCGCCTGCCTGGTCCGGAGCACCGCCATGCCGGCCGCGACCGAAGCGACCAGCAGGAGCGTGACCAGCCCGACCACCAGTCGCCGCAGCCTGCGGTTGGTCCGCGCGGTGGCCGCGGCCTCGCTCTCCGCCTGCCGGCGGCTGGTGTCGAGGAACCGGCGCTCGAGCTCGTTCAGCTCCTCCGGATGCTCGTCAGCCCACTCGCCCGCGGTCGCCAACCTGGCGCCGCGGTACAGCGCTCCCGAGTCGCGGGCAAGCGCCTCCCATTCCTGTGCGTCAGCGGAGAGCTGGCGCTGGATCCTGAGCCCCTGGCGGCCTTCCTCGACCCAGCCCCGCATGGTGGGCCAGCCGGTGATCTCGGCCTCGTGGGCGAGGTCGACCCTCCGGGCCTCACCCTCTTCGCCGCTCATGGTGACCAGACGGTGGGCGGTGAGGTGCTGGAGCGTCCGGTCGAACAGCTCGGGGTTCTCGGCCGCGGCCCGGAGCGCGGCGATGGGCTGCTGGCGACGCGTATCGTCCCGGCCTTCGCCGAGCTGCACCAGGCGCAGGAAGATCCGCCGGGCGATGACCTGCTGCTCGCCCGACAGGCTCGCCAGGGTCGCGTCGGCCTTGGTGGCCAGCGCGACCGCCAAGCCACTGCGATCGCCGCTGCCCAGCGTCTCGTACGCGTCGAGGGTGAGCAGCCGCCGCTGGCGGCGTTCCCAGAGCAGCACCATGGTCTCCTGGACGAGCGGCAGCACGCCGGGCTCATCGGCCGCGTCGGCCAGGATGCGTTCCAGCAGGCCTGGTTCCAGGACGACGCCGGTGTCGACGGCGGGTTGCTCGACCGCCCGTCGCAGGGCCACGCCGCGCAGCGGCGTGATCTCGGCCCGCTCTCCGGGGCCCAGCGGCCACAGCGCGGAGGTCATCAGCTCGGGGTAGAAGTCCGCCCGCATGGTCAGCACGAGCACGCACCGTTCGACGCCGCGGAGGGCGGTGAGCGATCCGAGGAAGGTGGCCAGCTCGGGCCCGGAGGCCTGGGCGAACGCCTCTTCGAGCTGATCGACCACCAGGAGGAGCCGCTCGGCCGGTGGGCTGCCCCGCAGCAGCGCGCCGACGGCCTGTTCCAGGGCGCCGGTCCCCGCCGGCGGCGCGCCGCCGCCGACTGGCCGGCGTTCGACCGCCTCGGCGAGGGACCGCGACGGGGCGCCGCCTGGTCGCAGCGAGCGGACCAGCCAACGTTCCCCGTCCAGCCGTCGCAGCTCCGGGACGAGGCCGGCGAACACCAGCGAGGACTTCCCCGATCCCGACGGACCGATGATCAACAGGAAGCGCTGGTGGCGGAGCCGGCGCGCCAGGTCGGCGATCTCCTGCTCGCGGCCGTGGAAGAACTCCGCCGCGCCGGCCGTGAACGGCACCATGCCCGGGTACGGGCATGGCAGCGTCTCCGGCGGCGGCTCGGGTCGGCCGAGCAGGTCTCGTAGACGTTCGGTCTCAGGCGCCCACCGTGCCCGCTCGGTGAAGTCGAGCCGTACCCTGAACCCGACATGCAGCGGCACGCGGCACTCCTCGACGAGCACCGGGACGAGGAGGTGGTGGCTGTCCTCCACGGCCGCATACGAGGCGAGCTGCTCTCCGAGGACGGCCCAGCGGTCGGCGAGGTAGGCGTTGCTGAGCACGACCACGGTGATGCGGCTGCGTCGCACCGCTTCCGCGAACTCGTCCACGACCGGGGCGCCGGGCGTGAACTGGTCCTGGGTGAGGACGCGCGCCGCTGGCAGCCCGACCGCCGGCAGCAGGTAGCCGACGACCCACTCACGGTCCGCATCGGCGTAGCTGACGAAGAGGTCGTACTCGTCCGCCGCCTCCTGCGCGAGCTGCCGTCCCGCCGGCTCAGTCATGGCGCGTCGGCGACGGTCGGAGCCACCCGACGGTGATCACTCGGCGAAGTTGATGGTGACGGTGAGGGCGGCCGTGAGGTCGAAGGTGCAGGTCGGGCTGGTGTCAAAGCACGGAGACCTGCCGTCGCTGAACACCCAGGTCGGTCCGGACTCCTGGGGATCCGCCGTCAGGGTGATCGACGTGCCCTTGGCGAAGCTGTCCGAGCACGCTCCTCCAGGGCAGGAGATCGCGCCGGGAGCGCTGGTCACGTGGGCGGTGGACCCGTCGGGGCGGTTGGCATCGATCGTCAGCTTGACCAGCTTTAGTTGCGGACGGGTCGTGGTGGTCGCCTTGGTGGTCGTGGTCGTCCGCCGCGTGGTGCCCGACGTGACCGTGGACGAGCTCCGCCTCGTCGTCGAGGACGCCTCCGGCCCGGTGCTCGGCGGGGCACCGTTGACGCCCGAGTTCCCTGTGATCGTGCTCCCCGCGCCCACGGTCGTGGTCGTGCTCGAATCGGCGATCTCCTCGAGTGAACTGGTGGTCGCGGCCGCCGCGCCGCCACGAGCCGCGGCGCGATTTCTGCTACAGCCGGCGAGCAGCAGGCTGGGCAGCACGACGAGAAGGATCAGCGCGGAAATAGTCCGCCTTGTGCGATTTCGAGGAAGCATGCCACCCATGGGAGACCTCCCGCGACCTCCGTGGAGTCACATTTACGGCGTCGTAGTAGAAGACGCCGATCCTGGCACGGTGATACGTTGTTCTCCGTCGCGGTGATGAATACCTTTCATACGAATGTGGCATCTTCACGGCTGGGAACGGTCGATGCGACACAAAAAGCGCGGTGCGGACCTTGGCGCCGAGTGCTGACACCGCGGACTACGACGTCTTCATCAGCTACCGGCAGCAGGACCCGGACGGCAGCTGGGTCCGCGAGCAGCTCGTCGGTCGGCTGCGCGCCGAAGGGCTACGGGTCTTCATCGACGTGGAGTCGTTTCGGCTGGGCGTGCCGCTGATCCTGGAGATGACCCGAGGAGTCGAGCAGAGCCGATACACGCTTGCCGTGCTCTCGCCCGCCTACCTGGCGAGCAATTTCACCGAGCTCGAGAGCGTCCTCGCTGAGCATCTCGGTCTGGAATTGGCCCAACGCCGGCTTCTGGCGGTGCGCCGAGTCCCATGTGAACCACGCCTGAGCCTCCGAGCTCGACTCTGGCTGGACATGACCAACGACGAAGAGGTCGAGCGCAACATGCCCAGGCTGATCGCGGCGCTCCGCGAGGCTCCCGGGCTGGCCGACTAGCGGCATCCGTCTCGCCCACGCTCGGTGCGGATGGCCGGCCCAACGCCTCAGCGGCCCTCACTTCGCGGGCAGCGAGCGCGCGTAGGCGGAGCCGAGCTCCACCCATTTGGCGAGCTGGCGCTCGGTGCGGACAGCGTCCGCGTCGACCCGGAGCCACCCCCGCATCGACCGGCCGCGCATCTCCATGGGGCGGGCGCTGGTCGAGGCGACGAGCGGGTCTGACTCCTCCGGGTCGACGCGGACCAGGACGCCACCCTGGCCGCTTGCCGCCACCGCCATGTTGCCGCCGATGAGGAACGCGAGCCCGCCGAACATCTGCTTCTCGGTCAGATCGGGTTCGCCGGCGACCAGTTCGCGGATGCGATCCGCGAGTGCTTCGTCGTAGGCCACGCCCGGGATCGTACGGCAAGGCGGCGGAGCCCGGCGAGCCGATCGGCCCCGAGCGCTCCTGCTTGCCACCTACTTCCCATTCCTGACGATCGCGACCATATTGACCGAGTTCGCGGCGGTCTGCGATGCTGCCCGCGCCTGACCGTTCCGCCGTGAGCCGTCGATGGGGTCAGGTAGGGGAGGCGTCCATGTCCATCATCCTGCCCAGGCGCGCGACCGTCCTCGCGCTGCTCGCGCTGCTCGCCCTGCTCCTCGCCGGGCTGGCGCTGACCACCCAGCGGCGCGCGACCGCGCAGGCACCACCCGAGACGTTCACCAGCGTGATCTCCAACCTGGTCGTGCCGGTCGACAACGGCTTCTCCAACCTGCCGGAGTTCTCCGGCTCCGGCGACGGGGTCCTCGGCGCCGAGTGCACCGGCGCCTCGCCGTTCAGCGGATCCACCAGGCTGCCGGCCCAGGTCATCACGCAGCTGCGCACCGACCTCACCTACCTGCGGATCCTCAACCACCTGGGGGCGCCGGTGACCGGCGACGTACGGGTCAACTGCACGCTCACGGTCGTGGTGACCGCGCCGCAGACGGTCGAGAAGGTCAAGGAGCTGGCCCGCCTGACCGCCCGGCAGGGCTAGCCGGGCACCGCCCCGGCGGCCGCGCCCCGGTACCGCCCAGCTCCCGATGACCGCCATCCCGCCGGCGACGCTGTACCACCGGTGGTTGGGCTGGCATGCCCTCGCCCTGCGGCGAGCGGTGGCGGTGGCGGTCATCGGCCTGATCGTCGCCCTGGTGCTCGTCTGGTTCGTGACCTGGGGGCTGGCCGTGGTGGTGGGCTGGGACGTTGCCGCGCTCACCTTCCTCGCGATCGTCCGGCCGATCATCGCCCGAGCCGACGGCTCGCGCACCGAGCAGCTCGCGACCCGTGAGGACGAGACGCACGGCTCCGCCACGGTGATGCTGCTCGGCGCGAGCGTCGCCAGCCTCCTGGGGGCCGGTTTCACCCTCTACCTCGCGGGGCGGGACACCGGCCCGTCGCGGGACCTGCTGATCGGCGTCGCGGTGCTGACCGTCATGCTGTCGTGGACCGTGGTCAACACCGTCTACACCCTGCACTACGCCCACCTGCACTACGACTCGACCACCGCCGGCATCACCTTCGGCGACCCGGCCGGGATGGAGCGGCCCAGCTACCGCGACTTCGCCTACGTCGCCTTCACCATCGGCATGACCTACCAGGTGTCCGATACGACGCTGCGCGATCCCAGGATCCGGCGCACGGTGCTCTCCCACGCCCTGCTGTCCTACCTGTTCGGCGTGGTGATCGTCGGCGGCGCGGTCAACTTCATCGCCGGGCTGATCCGCTGAGGACCGTCCGCACGGCGGACAGCCACCGACAAGGGGCGCGAAAGGAACCGCCGGGTGAACGGGGACTGGACCTGGCCTGGCTGCCCGGCCATCATGAGGGACCGGCTCGCCCGCGTCGTAGGAGGGCCTCGTGCCGGCGGGGGGTGTCATGTCTGGCACGGGGCACGTTGCCGTGGTGCCATCGCTCGAGGGGGACGCGCGCTGGCCGTCCCGGGATGAGCTGCGCGCGCTCACCGAGCGCATGCCGGCGGCCCGGCCGACCCGCTACGGCAGCGTGAACGTCCAGACCAGGGTGACCGAGCGGTCGACGGCGGCGACCGTGGTGGTCGCCGACGGCCGGCACCCGGCCAGCAGGACGATCAGCCGCGACGCCGCCGCCCGCTTCGCCCGGCTCCAGGACGAGTACCTTGCCGGCCATCGATCCGTGGTGGTCGACGGCTATCTCGGCCACACCGGCAGCTCCCGCTCCACGGCCCGGCTCGTGGTCGAGCTGGCCAACGCGAACATCGCGGCCATGCAGCGCGAGCTGTACGTGGACGCCAGCGACTTCCCGCCTGGCACCGAGGTGCCGCCGGCCATCACCGTGATCGACACCCCGAGCCTGGCGGTGCCGGGTGTCCCTGGGGGTCGGCTGGTGGCGATCTGGCCGGAGGAGGGGATCACCCGGATCGCCGGCACCGACTACTTCGACGACGCCAAGAAGGCGGCCGTGCGGCTGTGGGGCACCCGGGTCGAGCAGGCCGGCGGGCTCCTGCTGCACGCCGCCTGCACGGTCGTCGGGACCGCTGACGGGCCGCGGGCGATGCTGCTGCTCGGGCGCTCCGGCGCCGGCAAGTCGAGCCTCACGTTCAGCGGGCCACCTGGGGCGAGCCTGGCCCAGGACGACTTCGTCGCCCTCTTCCCCGGCGCCGAGGTGGTCGGTGCCGAGGCCGGCTGCATCGAGAAGGCCTCGCTGGTCGACCCGGTCAGGCAGCCGGCCATCCACGCCGCGGCCACCAGGCGGGACGCCTACCTGGAGAACGTCTCCCAGGTCGGGGCCGACCCCGCGTTCGGTGGGCGGCCCGGCGGCCCGGGACGGGTCGTGTTCGGCATGCAGGCCGTCGAGCACTGGCCCGGCGGCCAGCTCCCCCCCGCCCGCTTCCTGCTCGTCCTGCACCCCTGGTACGGGGTCATCCCGGCGGTGGCCAGGCTGTCGGTCGAGCAGGCCGCCGCCTGCCTGCTCCTGCGCGAGCTGGGCGGCCCCGCCGGACACCCGGGCGCGGCCGGCTCGGCCAGCACGATCGAGCTGGCCGACCAGGCGGAGCGGCTGCGGGCGCTGCTGCGCTCCGGCGGCATCCAGACGTTCCTGGTCAACACCGGCCGGGTCGGCGGCCCCGACGGCGACGACCGGGCCAAGCCGGTGCGGATCGAGCA
Source organism: Actinomycetota bacterium (assembly GCA_035535495.1). Taxonomy (GTDB): domain Bacteria; phylum Actinomycetota; class CALGFH01; order CALGFH01; family CALGFH01; genus DASUZB01. Next base: position 34,036 of record DATLQA010000150.1, read on the forward strand.
CGCCCGCGCCATCCTGGCCGCGATCGCGGCCGGTTCGGTCGAGTGGGACTTCGACCCCGACTTCGGCTGGCTGACAGCCGCGGCGGTACCTGGCGTGGACGACGCCGAGCTGCTCCAGCCGCGCCGCCTGTACCAGCGCCAGCGCCGCCCGGGCGACTACCGGCGCCAGGTCCGGCTGGCGCACGCGGCCCACGCCGCCTACCTGGCCACCTTCCCGGGGCTCGACGCGGCCGTGACCGGGTCGCTGCGAGGGGGCCGGCAATGACCGTGCCACCGATGCTCACCGGGCTCGCCGGCGACCCTGGTCGCCGCGCACCGAAGAGGCGCGGGTGAGCGCCGGCCCGGCGGTGCGGGCGCGCCTGGCGGACGCGCTGGCCGGTCAGGCCGGCGCCGACGGGGCGCGCTGGATGCTGCGGGCGCCGGCCCCGCGCGCGCTGCTGCGGCAGCACCTCGCGGCCATGCTGCCCGCCGGGCAGCCGCTCGGCCCGTGCCGGCTCCGGCGGGCCAAGTTCAAGCCGGGACGGCGCCTCAACGCCTGGTACGACGTTGACCTGGGCCCGGCCGGGCACCGGCCGATCGCGGTCACCTGGGAGGACCCGCCGCCGGCGGCGGACTGGCCGGCCGCGGACGAGATGGAGGCCGAGGCGGCCGAGGCCGGGCAGGTCGCCCCGTTCCTGCGGCTGCGCTCGACCGTGCCCGAACTCGGCCTGCGCGTGCTGGTCGCGCCGCTCGACCCCGCGTTCGGGCACCTGGTGCGCCTGTCCGACCCGGTGCGGGTCCCTGAGCTCCTCGCCGATGCCAAGCTGGACGCCGACGGCATCCGCGGCCCCTGGTCGGCCACTGCGGTGCGCTACCGCCCCGGTCAACGCCACGTCCTGCGGTGGGAACAGGGCGGGACCCACCAGCACGCCATGTTCGCCAAGCTGTACCGGCGCGGCGGCAGTGCGCAGGCGTTCCAGGTCGCCCGCCGGGTGGCTGACTGGCTGGAGCGCACCGGCGAGCCGATCGGCGGCGCCCGCCCGCTGGCCCACCTGCCCGAGGTCGACGTGCTGCTGTACCCGTTCGTGCCAGGCCGGCAGCTCACCGCCGGCCTGGGACGCGGCGACGGCGGTGTGCTGGCCGAACGCCTCGTCCGCGCCGGGATGATCCTGCGGGCGCTGCACAACGCCCCACCCGAGCTGGCCGAGGGACTGCCAGCCAGCAATTTCGACGACGCCGCCAACGAGGTCCACAAGGCCGCCGGCCACATCCGCTTCCTGGTCCCCGCCACCGGCGCCAACCTGGAGGAGCTGCTCGAGCGGGCCAGGAAGCTGCACGCGCGGCTGCCGGGCGAGGCGGACGTCTTCGCCCACGCCGACTACAAAGCCGACCACCTGCTGGCCACGCCCGACCGGCTGACCGTGATCGACTTCGACACCTGCGCGCTCGCCGATCCCGCCCTGGACCTCGGCAAGCTCGTCGCCGACCTGCATTTCTGGGCGTCCAAGGGGCGAGCGGTCGACGCCGGCGAGGCCCGCGCCCGGCTCCTGGACGGCTACGGGCCGGCGAGCCGGCCGCGGCTGCTGCGGGCCCGCCTGTACGAGGCGCTGGTGCTGGCCAAGCTCACCGTCAGGCGGGTCAGCGTGGCCGACCCGGACTGGGCAGGGCGCACCGCGGCGCTGTTCGACCGCTGCGCCGGGCTGCTCGACGACCTCGAACGGGAGGTAGGCGCCTAGGAGGAGCCGCGGAGACCGGGCCGGTGCTTGACCGGTCCACGCGGCGAAGGTTGGATGGGCGGCAGGGAGCGCCAGCGCCGCTGTCGGACTCGAGCGAAGAGGTGAGCGTATGGGCGTCGACGCCGGCGAGCGGCTCGACCCGCTCAGCAGCGGGGCGCTGGAGCGTGAGCTGCCGGTGATCCGGGCGGCGTTCGACGCCGAGGCGATGCGGGCCCACCTCGAAGCGGCGCTGATCGGGACGCAGGGTCCAGCCAGGGTGCGGCGCTGCCGGCCCGCGCAGGCGATCTACCTGGACGGCGACTGCTGCCTGGTCCGCTACGAGCTCGACGTCGAGGATGCCGACGGCCGGGTCCTGCCCACGCTCGTCACCGGACGGTTCTACGCCGATCCCGGCCGGGCCGCCGCCTATGTGGCGGAGCGCCTGTCGCCGCTTGCCGCCCAGGTCCGTGGCCGCCCCGAGGTGGCGCCGTTCGCCGTCCCGGCCGCCTGCATCGACGCGCTCGGCATGGTCGCGCAGGTCTTCCCGGTCGACGGCGAGCTGCCCACCCTGGTCGAGGCGACCGACCCCGCGGTCGCCGCGCGCGTCCTCGCCGACATGCTGGCCACCAGCGGCCACGCCGACGCCGAGGTCCTGGCCTGCCGTGTCGAGCCGGTCCACTACAACCGGCGCCACCGCTGCATGTCGCGCTACCACCTCGACCTCGCCGCCGACCGGCGGATGGTGCTCTACGGCAAGGTCAGCAACGACGGCGCCGGCGCCCGCACTCCTGGCGTGGTCGACGAGCTGCGCGCCACCCTCCCGGAAGCCCGCTTCGCGCTGCCCGAGTGCCTCGGCTTCAACCAGGACCTGCAGTTCGTCGTGCTCACCGAGATCCCCGGCGTGCCACAGGTCGCCCAGTTGATCAGGGCACGGCTGCGCGGCGAATCGCCGGCGGTGACCGGCCTGACGCTCGAGGAGGCGGTCGACGCCTGCGGGGAGATCGCGGCGGCGTTGCACGGCTCCGGCATCCGGCGCGGCGCGGCGCGGCCGTTGGAGGGCGAGCTGGCTCGGCTCCGCGCCGAAGTCGCCCCGATCCGGCGGCTCAGCCCGGAGCTGGGCGAGCGCCTGACCCGCTGGCTCGAGCAGGAGGAGGCGGCCGCGGGTGCCACGGACGCGCTGCCGCTGTGCCAGAGCCACGGCGATTTCACCTACACGCAGCTGATCTTCGACGGGCCCCGCAGCGGGCTGGTTGACTTCGACACGTTCTGCCAGGCCGAGCCCGCCCTCGACCTCGGCCACTTCCTCGCCTACCTGCGGTTCGCCGAGGCCAAGGCGCGCGGTGCCGCCTCGGCGGCGGAGCAGGCCGAGCTCATCGAGGGGCTCGCCGCCCGCTTCACCGCCGCCTACACCGGTGCCGGCGGCGACGCGGCGGCCCTCGAGCGGGTCGCCGTCTACGAAGCGCTCAGTCTCGTCCGTCAGGCCGCGCACGCCTGGCAGAACCTCAAGGGAGCCCGGCTCGAGCACGTCATCACGGTCCTTGCCGAGCGGGTGCCGCTTACCTAGGAGAGGCGCATGTGGGAGGGGTTGGCGCGGCTCGCGGAGATGCCTGACTGGCTGGCGCTGTTCGACGATCCCGCGCGGGTCTCCGCGGCGCTCCGCGACGCCGTGCCTGGACTGCGGAGCGCCAAGCTCAGCGCGGTGCGGCTGAAGCAGGAGGCATGGGCGGCACGCTGCAAGCTGGTTCTCGCCGGCGAGGACGGCGCTGACAGGGTCCTGTACTTCTCCGGCACGATCGTCCCGCCGGGACAGCAGGCGCCGCCGGGCACCCCGCCGTCCGCCGCCGGGCTCGCCGACGGCGGCCCTGGCTGGCTTCCCGCGCTCCGGCTCGCGCTGGTCCCCGAGCCGCAGGCGGAGACGAAGCTGTCGGCGCTGGCGCGGCTGACCGACCCCGCCGAAGCCCGCGCCCTGCTCGAGCAGGCCATCCGGGCGGGCACGCCCACCTATCGCGACCTGCGCATCCTCGCCTGCGAACCGCGGATGATGCGGTACTCGCCTGGGAGCCGCGCCACCATCCTGTACCACCTGGACCTGCCCGCCGAGGGCCGCGCCGCCGGCTGGCCCGACGTCGTCGTCGCCAAGACCTACCACCGGTCGGACAAGGGCCGTACCGCGTGGGACGGCATGCAGGCGCTGTGGCGCTCGCCGTTGGGGCGCAGCGGTACGGTCGCGATCGCGGAGCCGCTCGCCTGGATGCCGGAGCTGAAGATCCTGGTGCAAGGCCCGATCCGGCAGGAGCAGACGTTGAAGGACCGGTTGCTGGAGACGCTTGCCGCCGACGACGAGACCGGCTGGGCGGAGCTCCGTGGCTACCTCGCCAAGGCCGCCGACGGCCTGGTCGAGCTCCACCGCTCGTGGGTGCCGAGCGCGGAGCACGTCACCTGGGACGACGAGCATGCCGAGGTCCGGGAGGTGCTCAGCCGGGTGACCTCACGCCTGCCTGAGCTGGCCGGGGCGGCCGACGAATTCCTCGACGAGGTCGAGCGGATCGCTGGCCGGGTGCCGGCCGATCCGGCCGGGCCCGCCCACCGCAGCTTCCGCCCCGCGCAGGTGCTCCTGCACGCGGGCGAGATCGGCTTCATCGACTTCGACGGCTTCTGCCAGGCGGAGCCTGCCCTGGACGTGGCCCTGTTCCGGGCCACGGTCCGGGACGTGGGCATGGGGACGCTCCCGCCGCACGCGTCTCCGGCCGCCCGCCAGGCCCGCGTCGCCCAGGTCGACGCGCTGTGCGACGAGTTCCTCGGCGAGTACCAGGCACGCTCCCCCATCTCGCCGGAACGGGTCGCGGTCTGGGAGGCGCTGGACCTGCTGACCAACGTCCTGCACGCCTGGACCAAGGCGAAGCCCGTCCGCCTCGAGTACGGCGTCGCCCTCCTGCGCGACCACGCCAACCGTCTCGGCGCCCTCACCACCGCGCCGTGACACCGCGCCGGCTCGGCGTCAGCCGAGGAAGTTGACCGAGGCCTCGATCCGCTCGAACAGGCCGCGCTTGCCCTCGAAGGACTTCTGCGGGGCGAAGAAGATGAGGTAGACGGACTTCGGGTCGGGCCGCTGGACCTGGACCACGTCGGCCATGAAATGCAGCTTGGTGCCCGGGTTGGCGGGGTCGGTCAGGTCGCCCTCGAGCCGGTCGCCCAGGATCCCACCGACCAGGACCTGCGCCTGCCCGCCGGAGAAGCTGACGGTGGCCGGCAACAGCCCCTGCAGTGACAACTGCAGCTGTTCCGGCGTTGCGACGTCGACCAGGGTGCTCGTGAACGAGGTGGCCAGCCCCACGGCCTTGTCGCCGTCGCCGCTGATCAGCCCGCTGACCGGCGTCCAGCTGTTACCGGCGCCCTTCTGGCTGAACAGGGTGGTCAGTGCGGCGCCGCCCGGCGAGAACACGACGTTGACGCCTGCCGACTGCCGGTTCCAGGAGCCCGGGTGCTTGAACGAGAACGGCACCAGGTTGTCGCGGGGGACCGTCACCGTGAGCCGGTCGCGCTGGTTGGCCCTGAACAGCAGCACGGCTGGAATCGCCGCGAGCAGGACCACGACCGCGACGAGGAGGGCGATCAGCCGGCCGCGGCCGGGCTTGCGCGCCCTCGGCCGCACCTGCTTCCTCGACTGGGTCGGGGTGGCGGTGGATTCGACCACGGGGGCCAGCTCCTGGGCGGGTTCCTCCGCCCACTCCTCCATCGGCGCATCGGCCGCGGGCTGCCAGTCGGCCCAGCTTTCGGCGGGCGGCCCTTGCCCGTCCTCGACCGCCTCCTCCGCCGGCGCCTGCTCCTCCACCGCCGGCGGCGACGAGGGCCAGGCCACCGGGACGGCGGCCGAGCCGCCGGCCGTGCCCAGCTGGGCCTGCACCGCCGCGGCCAGCTCCCGGCAGGTGTCGAAGCGGTCGTCGGGGGCCTTGGCCATGGCGGTGGCGACGACGTCGTTGAGGCCCTCGGGCAGCCCGGGCATCCGTTCGTAGAGCGACGGCGGCGCCTCGACCAGGTGGGCCCAGAGCAGGGCCGCGTCGTCGTCCCGCTGGAACGGGACCGTGCCGGTCAGGCATTCATAGAGGACGCAGCCGAGCGCGTACACGTCGGTCCGCGCGTCGACCGGGTTGCCGGTGATCTGCTCGGGAGCGACGTAGTCGATCGTGCCGAGGAAGTGGCCCGTGACCGTCAGCCCGGACAGCGACGACGATCGCTTGGTGAGGCCGAAGTCGGTCAGGTACACGTGGTCCTCGTCCTCGGGACCGGTCCCGGAGGCGAGCAGCACGTTGCCCGGCTTGACGTCCCGGTGAACCAGGCCGCGGCTGTGGGCGGCGTCGAGCGCGCTGGCCACCTGGCGTAGCAGCATGCTGACCCGTGCCAGGTCGAGCGGGCCGTCGCGCTCGATCACCTTCTTGAGGTCGCTGCCCTCGACGTAGCGCATCACGATGTACAGCAGCCCGCCGACCTCGCCGGCCTCGTAGATCGGGATGATGTTGGGGTGGTCGATGGCGGCGGCCAACCGCGACTCGCGCATGAACCGCTGCTGGAACTTCTCGTTCTGGCTCAGCTCGGGGGCGAGCAGCTTGAGGGCGACGTTGCGCCCCAGGCGCAGATCCTCGGCCCGGTACACCACGGCCATGCCGCCTCGGCCGATGAACGAGGCCACCCGGTAGCCCGCAACCTCGGTTCCGACCTCCAGGAACCCTGGCATGGGGTCCACGGTCAACTGACCGGTGTCCCGCAGAAGCCGCAGAAGCGGTGCCCGGCGCCCAGGCGGTGGCCGCAACTGGTGCAGAAGGAGGGATCCTCGTCCGGCGCCCACGCCACGGGTGCCCCCGCCTGGTCGGCGGCCGGCTTGGCAGCCACCGCCGAGGGCCCCGGCTTGGCCGGGGTGGCCGGCTGGGCAGCCACGGCCGCGCCGAGCTGGGCGGCCCGCTGGCCGCTCGCCCCGCCACGCCCGGCGGGCGGCGCCGGCGCGGCGGTGGGTGACGGCGGCGTCGCGCCATCCCGCCGGGGGCCGTTCTTGCCCACGGCCTTGCCGGCCGCTCCCACCGGCGGGGAGGGCAGGGCCTTCGGGGGCGTTCGCCGAGCACCGGTCGAGCTGGCCGTGCTTGCGCCCGCGGGCTTGGTCGTGGCGGCCGACGTGTCGCTGTCCGGTTCGATCCGGTCGCCCCGCCGCCGCAGGAGGAACACGGCGGCCAGCACCGCCAGGACCACCAGGACGCCGACCACCACCGGCATCCAGCCGGGCAGCCCGCCGCCGCCGGTGCTGCCGGACGAGCCGGCGCCCTCCTTGCCGGTCTGGTCCTCGGCCGTGCCGGCCTTCGCCTTGGCGACGGCGAGGTCCTCGGTGGCGAGGGCGTGGCCGGGGTAGAGCCCGATGGCACGCTGGAAGCTGGTGATCGGCGCCGTGTACAGCTTGTTCTTGAAGCTGTGCATCGCGTCCTCGAAGACCGTGTCGGTCGGGCCCCGTCTCGGCTCGACGCCGACCGAGGTCAGGACCTCACGGATCCGCTTGGCATCCACGAACTCGGGCTTGGCCGACTCCGACGCCTCGCCGGTGGTGTCGGCAGGCAGCGACAGCAGGCCGGTCACCTGGCCGGTCTCCGCCGCCACCAGCGGGCCTCCCCGCGCTCCGTTCCTGAGCCCGTCTTCCAGCTTGGGCAGGTACTCGTCATTGTCGAAGGGTGGGCCGCCGGCGGCCTTGAAGTGGCCGATGAGCTGGATCTGCGACGACGCCTTGCCGGT
>DATLQA010000151.1:0-3094 GCA_035535495.1 Actinomycetota bacterium
GACCTGGTCCGCGACCCCCGCCTCGCCCACCGCGTCGCGGTCCGCCGTGGCGTCCTGGTCGACGAGTGCGCCGCCGTGCTGCGCTCCTTCTTCGACCACCGCCGTGCCCCCTGAGCACCGCTTCGGCGGTCAGGAGAGCGAGCAGGGCGTTCGCTATACTGCCCAACGGCAAGGTGCCAGAGCGGACGAATGGGACGGTCTCGAAAACCGTTGAGCTCGCAAGGGCTCCATGGGTTCAAATCCCATCCTTGCCGCACCGGCTCGGGCCGGCCGCATCCCCGGCTCCGGACCCTCACGACCTGCGATGTACACTGCCCGGCGGAGGCTTGGCCGAGCGGTCGAAGGCACACGCCTGGAAAGCGTGTAGGGGGGTTAACCTCCTCGAGGGTTCGAACCCCTCAGCCTCCGCCATCATGACCCTCAACCGACACGAAGACCGCTAGGGATTCGACGTGCTCCATACGAAGACGCTGCCGGTGCCGTCGGAGATCGCGAGCCGCCCGCCGTCGTCGGTGAAGGTGCCGGTCCGTGGCGACAGGAAGAACTCCCGGCGGGGATGGAAGCCGGGCAGCGGTCCCAGCGGCGCGTGCCGGCCGACATCCCAGAGCGTCACTTCGCCGCGCGGGTTGGTCGCCGCGAGCAGACCGCCGTCGCGGCTGAGCACGACGCCAAGGACCTGAGACGGCGTTGCCAGGGTCGCCAGCCGCGTGCGACGGGTGACATCCCACACAGCAATGTCGTGTTGGAGGCTGCCGACCGCGGCCAGGGCCGTCCCGTCAGGCCGGAACGCCACAGCGGTGTACGACCCCGAGCCAGCAGGCAGCCGCAACGCCGGGAGGCGGCGGCGGCGAGCGAGGTCGATGATCGCCACGCCGTCGCCGCGGCCGCTGTAGCCCGGGCCGCTCCCCCCGACGACCACGCTGCGGCCGTCGGCGCGGAAGGCCAGGTCGTTGATGCTGCCGATCCCGGTCGACAGGATCGCCAGCCGGCTACGCCGAGCGACATCCCACAGGACGAGCTTCCCTCCCCCGTCGCCCCCGGCGAGGAACTTGCCGTCGGGGCTGAACCTGAGCTGACCTGCGATGTTGAACGTGCCCATCGGCAGGGTCGCGCGCCGCGCACGGCTGGCAAGATCCCACAGGACCACCCGGTCGTAAGCACTCGATGCCAGCGTCCGACCGTCGGGGGCGAACGCCACGGCCGCGACCGCGTCGGCTGCGTCCAGGCGAGCGATCGCGGTCTGCCGGTCGAGGTCCCACAGCGTGATCCGGTGGTTGCCGGCGACGGCGAGGGTCTTGCCGTCCGGGCTGAACGCGAGCGTGTGGCTACCAGGCCCGTGGGCGGTGAGGCGTGCGATGAGCTTTGGCGCCGCGGGCGCCGGCTGCGGCGGGTGCACGACGCCGCGGTCCTGGCCGGCCAGGAGGCGGGGGCCCAGCCCCGCCAGCGCCAGCACCAGGACCGCCGCGGCCGCGACGGTCCGGACCGAGCGGGCACGCAGGCGCAGGAAGCGGTCGTACGCGCCCGCCTGCCCTGGCGGCGTGCGCTCGTAGGCCTCCTTCAGCCGCTCCTCGAGCCTCATCCTTCCCCCTCGCCGTGGTCCTCGCGCCCGGCGCTGCGCGCCAGTACGTCGGCGGACGCGCCGAGCTGGCTGCGCAGCCCGGCCAGGGCACGGTTGGTGGCCGACTTCACCGCGCCGACCGACATGCCCAGCAGACGGGCAACCTCCGCCTGGGACAGATCCTCCTGGTAGCGCAGCACGATGACCGCCCGTTGTCGCGCTGACAGCCGGCGCAGCGCCGCCGCCAGGACGGCGGCGTCCTCGTGGCCGTCGAACGGCGCCGCCACCTCCACGCCCACCCGTGCCGCGTATCGTGCCTCGACCAGCGCGCGGCGCCGCAGCGAGCGGTGCCGGTTGACCAGCACCTTGCGGGCGTAGTCACCGGGCCGGTCCAGGCGGCGCACGATCGGCCAGCGCCACCAGGTGCGGACCAGCGCCTCCTGGGCGAGCTCCTCGGCCTGTCCCCAGTCGCCGGTCAGCCAGTAGCCCAGGCGGCGCAGCCGCTGGTACTGGGCGGCGTAGAACTCCTGGAACCCCAGCTCCTCGGCGGTCACACCACCACCCTGCTCAGGTCGAACTCACCCACAACCCCTACCACGCGTACACGCCCGCAGAGGTTGCTGCCAATTCCGCATCGGAGACCAGCACCGCGGACGGCCAAGCCTGAACCCGCCGCGGCCCTGCCAAGCTTCGGTCCGCGCCGCCGTTACCTCGTGGCTTCTACCACTCGACCGTCGCCCGGGTGGCGTGCTGCGGCTGCTTGTGGGTGGACGGATGGCTGCGGTCGCCACGACGACCAGGCCGCGCCCGGGATGCCGTTGGCGATCGGTCATGTGTTCGGGGATCAGCTCGTCGCCTCACCAGCGCTAGCGTCGGGCGGTGGATGCGCCAAGCTGCCCACGCGTCGGATGGGGCCATCACGCGGTCTGCTGGTGACCAACACCGTGGCCGTCAGGCCGCTGGGGGGATGTTGCGGTTGACGCGGAACAGGTTGTCGGGGTCGTAGGTGGCCTTGACGCGTCGGAGGCGCTGGTAGTTGTTGCCGTAGGCGGCGGCGGTCCGGGTGGCGTCGTCGTCGGCCAGCTGGAAGTTGACGTAGTTGCCGCCGGTCGAGAAGGGCCGGATCCGCTCCCAGGAGTCCCGGGCCCAGGCCACGTGGGGGTCGGAGGGGGCGCCGGGTGGCCAGGTGGCGGCGAACCCGCCGATGTAGTGGGCGTCGCGGTTGCCGACCGCCCCGTCGTCGTCCTGGTGGTCGTTGAGCGCACCGGCGACGTGGAAGATGATCGACTGGGACAGCGGCGAGGTCACCCGCAGCGCACTGCTCCGGAAGGCGTCCAGGAAGTCGCTCGACAGGCCGGGGAGGAACTCGGCCTTCCAGTAGCGGTGCAGCCACTTGGGCTCCATGGCATTCAGCATCGACTGCATGGCGGCATACGGCTTGGGGGTGACCAGGTCCACGATCGGGTTCCCGAGCGCGCGAACCGCGGCCAGGTCGGCGTCGGCGTTCGCGCCGCTGTGACATATCTGGATCCCGGC
>DATLQA010000152.1:0-3788 GCA_035535495.1 Actinomycetota bacterium
GGGCGTGAACGAGTGCAGGTACCACTGGCCGGTCCGCCGGTCGAAGCTCCACGCCGAGCCAACGCGATCGAAGGTCGAGCGCCAGTTGTTGGGTGGGCCGCCGTCGCGCCCGTCGCGCCACACATACCAGTCCCGCCTGGGATCCTCACGGCTCCACTGCGAGGCCAGGAACCATGGGTGGCGGTCGGAGGTGTGGTTGGGCACCCAGTCGAGGACGACGCGGATCCCGCGGGCGTGGCTGTCCGCGATAAGCCGGTCGAGGTCGGCGAGGCTGCCGAAGGTGGGGTCAACGTCGCAGTAGTCAGCCACGTCGTAGCCGAAGTCGACCATCGGCGAGGGCTGGATCGGCGACAGCCACACCGCCTCCACGCCGAGGTCGGACAGGTAGTCAAGATGCGCCCCGATGCCCCGCAGGTCGCCGACGCCGTCACCGTCGCTGTCGGCGAACGACCGCGGGTAGATCTGGTAGATCGCACCGCGCTGCCACCACGCCGGCTCCAGCATCAGCGGGCCGCTCGCAGTTCCTCCAGCATCCCGTGCAGATGAGCAGCCGCCGACTCGATGTCGGCGTGCTTGTACTGGCCGGCTCGGGACTCGGCGGCGAGCACGCCGCAGCGGTGCACGGCCTGGAAGTCGCCGTAGGGGAACTTGTACCGCCCCTTGGTGTCCGGCTCCTGCTCGTCGTCGATGCCGAGATGCCACTTCTGGTACTCGCCGAACCCGTGCTCGGCGATGAACGCGTTCTCCCTGGCGGCCGAGGGGCGATGCTCGCTCCAGTCGTCCCGCTCGTCGAGCACGGCACGCCCGCCCCGGATCAGGGTGCTCGCGTGCTCGTATCCTCGCTGGTTCAGCTTCACGGCCATGGCCTGCCCCCGGCTGGAAGAGATGGTCATGTCAGGTGTCGGACCGTGCCACACCGGGCCCATCCGCCGGTGCCGGCTCGATGACGTCCTCCATGGAGATGATGCCGACGACCTGGCCGGCGTGGTTGCGGACGGCGTAGACGCCGTGGCGGCGGACCAGGAAGACGTCGCTGACGAGCCGCTCCAGCGGCAGGTCGTCCGGCACCGTCACCGGGTCGCGGACCATGGCGTCGTGGACCTGGCGGCCGGTCAGCCCGGTGCGGAGGTTGGGGATGAAGCGCTCGCCGCGGCCGATGGTCCAGCTGTCCTGGCCCTCCCGCTCGGCCTCCTGGGCGGACAGCGGCGGGGCGATGTCCTCCAGCTCCCGGCCGGCCGCCTCCACCCCGATGGCCGCCTCGACCAGGCCGGCGGCGATCATCAGCAGCGCCCCCAGCGCATAGCCGGCGAACAGGGCCGTGGCCGAGCCGCTCTCGATCAGCCGGCCGAAGATGGCCGGTCCGCTGATGCCGCCCAGCGCGGTCCCAAAGGCGTAGAAGAAGGCGATGCAGATCGCCCTGGTCTCCAGCGGGAAGATCTCGCTGACGGTGAGGTAGGCGGCCGAGGCGCCGGCCGAGGCGAAGAAGAAGATGATCGTCCAGCAGAAGGTCTGCGAGGTGGCGTTGAGGACGCCCTGCTGGAACAGGAACCCGGTGATCAGCAGCAGCACGCCCGACACGACGTAGGTGCCGGAGATCATCGGCTTACGTCCGAGGGTGTCGAACCAGCGCCCCAGCACCAGCGGGCCCAGGAAGTTGCCGGCGGCGAAAGGCAGGATGTACAGGCCGACCCTGCTGCTGGGGACATCGTAGAACCTGGTCAGGACCAGCGCGTAGGTGAAGAAGATGGCGTTGTAGAGGAACGCCTGCCCGGTGAACAGGGCCAGCCCCAGCACCGTCCGCCGCGGGTAGAGCCGGAACATGACGTGGGCGACCGTCCCGTAGCCGATCGGCGGGCGCTGCCGGACGCGGATCGTCCGGTAGGGCGGGGGCAGCTCCCGGACCCCGGTCGACTCGACGACCTGGCGCTCGATCTCGCCGACGATCCGCTCGGCCTCGTCGTCGCGGCCGTGGATGAACAGCCACCGCGGGCTCTCGGGGACGTGCCGGCGGACCAGCAGGATGCCGAGACCCAGCAGGGCGCCGAGCGCGAAGGCCAGCCGCCAGCCGACGTCGACCGCGAAGACGTCGGTGTCCAGCAGGACCAGCGACAGCGCGGCCCCGGCCGCGGTGCCCACCCAGTAGGAGCCGTTGATGGCCAGGTCGACCCGGCCGCGGACGCGGGCGGGGATCAGCTCGTCGATCGCCGAGTTGATGGCCGCGTACTCGCCGCCGATGCCGGCACCGGTGAAGAACCGGCAGGCCGCGAACCACCAGAAGTTGGGCGAGAAGGCGGTGGCCACGGTGGCGGCAAGATAGATGGCCAGGGTGATCAGGAACAGCTTCTTGCGGCCGATACGGTCGGCCAGCCAGCCGAAGTACAGCGACCCCAGGCAGGCGCCGACGATGTAGATCGCGGCCGCGTCCCCGACCTGGGAATCCGACAGCCCCAGCCCGCTGCCCGGCTCGGTGATGCGGCTCGCGATCGACCCGACGATGGTCACCTCGAGCCCGTCGAGGATCCAGACCGTCCCCAGGCCGACCACGACCATCCAATGCCAGCGCGACCAGGGCAGCCGGTCCATACGAGCGGGGATGTCGGTCTCGATCGTCCGGTACGCCGGCTGCGCCGCCTGCGGCGTTTGCACACTGGTCATGCTCAACCTCTGCCAGGTGACGTTCGTTGCCCTTGAGGTTGCACGCTTCGGAGTGCCCAACCATGGCGGTCCCGGTCCTTGGACTCGCGGCGCCCGCCAGGGGTACTCCTGGGGGCGGATGGACTGGATCACCGGTGCCCGGCCGTCCGGGGTGCTCATCACCGTCGGCGTGGCCGCCGCCGCGCTGCTCGTGTTCATGGCGGCCTGGCGGCTGGTGCTCAAGGTCATCAAGGACCGCGCCCTCGCCGACGACCTGCGCGGCCATCTCCGCTGGCCCGCGCGGGCCGTCGTCCTGCTCACCGCCGTGGTGCTGGTGCTCTCCGAGGCACGCCTGTCGCGTCCGGTGCACGGCAGGCTGTTCCATCTGCTGCTACTGGTCCTGGTCGCCGCCGGGGCGTGGCTGGCCGTGCGGGCGGTGCGGGTGGCCGAGGACGCGCTCATGCGCCGCTACGACGTGGAGGTGCCCGATAACCTGCGGGCGCGCCGGGCCCGCACCCAGATCCAGGTGCTCGGCCGGGTCGTGCAGGTCGGGATCGTCGTGCTGGCGCTCGCCTGCATGCTGCTGACCTTCCCGCAGGCCCGATCGGTCGGGACCAGCCTGCTGGCCTCGGCCGGGATCGCCGGGGTCATCGCCGGGGTCGCGGCCCGCTCCACCGTCGGCAACCTCATCGCCGGCCTCCAGATCGCCTTCGCCGAGCCCATCCGCCTCGACGACGCCGTGGTCGTGGAGGGCGAGTGGGGCAACAGCGAGGAGATCACCCTCACCTATGTGGTGGTGCGGATCTGGGACCGCCGCCGGCTGGTACTGCCATGCAGCTACTTCGTCGAGCGCCCGATCCAGAACTGGACCCGCTACTCGGCCGACATCGTCGGCACCGTGCTGCTGCATGTCGACTACACCACCCCGGTCGAGGAGGTCCGCGCCGAGTTCGAACAGGTGCTGGCGGGGTCCAAGCTGTGGAACGGCCAGACCGCCGTGCTCCAGGTGGTCGACACCACCGAGCGGACCATGGTCCTGCGCGCCCTGGTGAGCGCCGACAGCGCCCCCAGCGCCTGGGACCTGCGCTGCGAGGTCCGCGAGCGGCTCCTGGCCTGGCTGCAGCGCCAGCACCCGCAGGCCTTGCCGCGGGTCC
>DATLQA010000153.1:0-7469 GCA_035535495.1 Actinomycetota bacterium
GGGACCAGGCGGTAGCCGCCCCAGGCTCCGGGGAGCGGCACGGCACCGTCGGCGTGACGGGCGGCGAGCTCCTCGACCCGCCGGACGAGCTCCTCACGGCCGGTCAGGACCTGGCTCTGCGCCGAAGCCAGCGCGGCGAGCCGGCTGCCGAGCGGGCGGGAGATCCAGTAGGCCTCCGACTCCTCCGTGGTGGTCCGCGTCACCCTGCCCTCCAGCCGCACCTGCCGCTCCAGCGGCGGCCACCAGAACACCAGGGCGGCGTTCGGGTTGGCGGCCAGCTCCTCACCCTTGCGGCTGTCGTAGTTGCTGAAGAACACGAACCCGTCGGGGCCGAACCCTTTGAGCAGCACGATCCGCGCCGACGGTCGCCCGTCCGGGGAGGAGGTCGCCAGCGTCATCGCGTTCGGCTCGATCAGGTCGGCGCGCCCGGCCGCTTCGAACCAGCGCCCGAACTGCGCCACCGGGTCGTCGTCGAGCGCGTCCCGCTCCAGCCCGGCGGCGCGGTACTCCCTGCGAAGCTCCGACATCTCCATGGCGGGCATGATTCCACAGCCGGGCACCCGAGCCGGCGGCCCCGGGTGGGGCCGCCGGCCGTGGGTGCTACTGGGCCGCGATGGCGCGGAGCACGTCGACCTTGGCGGCACGCCGGCCCGGCAGGATCGCGGCCAGGACGCCGGCGACCGCGGCCGCCACCACGTAGCCGACGAGCTGGCCGGCGGGGACGCTGAACACGGTGATGCCCAGGTCCTTCAGGGCACGCACCACCGCCCAGCCGAAGAACGAGCCGACCACCAGGCCGAACACCGCGCCGAGGACGGCGATGATCACCGCCTCCCAGCGGATCATGCGGCGCAGCTGGCCGCGGGTGGCGCCGACCGCCCGCAACAGCCCGAGCTCGCGGACCCGCTCGAAGATCGACAAGGCCAGGGTGTTCACGATGCCGAACAAGGCGATCAGGATCGCCAGGCCGAGCAGCGCCGACACCAGCGCGAGCAGCTGGTCGATCTGCCTGGCCTGCTCGGCCTTGTATTCGGCCTGGTCGCGCACCTGCACGTTGGGGAAGCTGGTCAGGACGCGCTCGATCGCGGCGCGCGACTCGGCCGGGGCGACGCCGGCCTTGGCGCGCACCAGCACCTGCTGGTCGGCCTGGTTGTCGTAGAAGCGCTCGTAGTCGCGGAGCGAGAGCAGGAAGTCGCCGTTGACGCTGTTGTCCTTGTAGATGGCCTTGAGCGGCACCTGCTGGACGCCACGGCCGAGGAACTCCATCGGCACGCTGTCGCCGACCTTCCAGCCCTCGGTCTCGGCCACCGTGTCCTTCACGGCCAGCCCGCCGCCGGACAGGTCGGTGATCGCCCCCGCGGTGGTCTGCGTCCGCACCACCCGGTCGTAGAGGGCCGGGTCGGTCGCGATCAGCTGCTTGGTCTGGCCGCGCAGCTTCCAGGCGCCGGCGCGGGCGGGGGCCACCGCCTCCAGCTCGGGCTGCCGGGCGAGCTGCTTGGCCAGCTCAGGGCTGAACGGGGTGAACATCTCGGTGTTGAGGATGTAGTCGGCGGCGATGCTGCGGTCCAGCGTCTCGGTGGCCGACGCCTTGATCGAGGCGGCCAGGATGCTCACGAAGGTGACCAGCGCCAGCCCGATCATCAGCGCGGCGGCGGTCGAGGCGGTGCGGCGCGGGTTGCGCATGGCGTTCAGCCTGGCGAGCTTCCCCGGCTCCCTGAAGGCGCTGGCGATCGGCCAGCCGATCACCCGGGCCAGTGGCCGGGTGAACAGCGGGCTGAGCACGGCCACGCCCAGGAAGATCACCACCGCGCCGGCGGCCAGGTTGGCCAGCCGGCTGCCGACGTTCTGGAAGAGCCCGACCGCCAGCAGCGCCACGCCGATCGCGGTGATCAGCGTGCCGACCAGGCCGCGGACCCGGAGCCGTCCGATGCGCCGCGGCGCGGTCGCCGCGACCTCCTCGCGCAGCGCGGCCACGGGCGGGACCCTGGTCGCCTTGAGCGCGGGCATCACGGCCGAGATCAGGGTGATCCCGATCCCGACGGCGAGCGCCACGATCACCGTGCGCGGCAGCAACTGCAGGCTGGTGGTCGGCAGCTCCCCGCCGAACGCTTCGAGCAGGCGGCGGAGGCCGAGAGCGACCAGGACGCCGGCGCCGAGCCCGACCACCGAGGCGATCAGGCCGACCACGAAGGACTCCAGCAGCACCGAGTTGAGCACCTGGCGGCGGCTCGCGCCGAGGCAGCGGAGCAGCGCCAGCTCGCGGGTGCGCTGGGCCAGGACGATGGTGAAGGTGTTGAAAATCAGGAACGCGCCGACCAGCAGGGCCACGCCCGCGAAAGCGAGCAGGGCGGTGCCGAGGAAACGGCCGATCGTGTCCGAGATGCTCTGCGCGTTCTTCTCGGCGTACTCCTCCCTGGTGAGGGTCTCGTAGCGGGGGTCGGCGATCGCGGCGGCGACCCGGTTGCGCAGGTCGGTCTGGCTCACGCCCTCGTCGGCGACCACGTTGATCTCGTCGTACCTGCCCTGCTTGTCGAACAGCCGCTGGGCGGTGGCGACGTCGAAGCCGGCGAGGGTGGCGCCGGCGAGGTTGTCGGCCTCGCCGAAGCCGATCAGGCCGACCAGGCTGAACTCCTTGGCGCCGGTCTGCAGCAGCACCTTGACCTGGTCGCCGACGGCGAAGCCGTACTTGCGGGCGGTGAGGACGTCCATGACGGCCTCGCCCGAGGAGGTCGGCATGCGGCCGCTGCGCAGGTAGGGGTCGTTCAGCTCGGGCGCGCTGCCCATGGAGACGCCGAGGGTGGGAGCGCCGCCGGTGGTGACCGGCTTGCCGTCATTCTTCACGAACTGGGCGTAGCCGCTGACCGAGCCCTCGGCCAGCTTGACGCCGTCGACCTGCTCGATGCGAGGCCGGAGGCTCTCGGGCAGGGGCGTACGCAGCTCGCCCATCGACTGGTCGGAGATGGTGTCCTTGCCGCGGACGACCACGTCGACGCCCTGGGTGACGTTCTGGAACAGCTCGTCGAAGGTCTTGGAGATGGTGTCGGTGAGCACGTAGGTGCCGGTCACGAAGCTGACCCCGAGCACGATCGCCAGGGCGGTCAGGGCCAGCCGCAGCTTGTGGGCGGCGAGGCCCTTGAGGGTGGCGTTGAGCATCGCCGCTCAGCCTCCCAGCCGCTTCATCAGGTCGAGCACCTTCTCGGCGGTGGGGTTGGCCATCTCGTCGACGATGCGGCCGTCGGACAGGAACAGAACCATGTCCGAGCAGGAGGCCGCGTTGGGGTCATGGGTGACCATCACGATGGTCTGGCCGAACTCGTCGACCGAGCGGCGCATGAAGCCCAACATCTCCGCGCTGGAGTGGGAGTCGAGGTTGCCGGTGGGCTCGTCGGCGAAGACGATCTCCGGCCTGGAGGCCAGTGCCCTGGCCCCGGCGACGCGCTGCTGCTGCCCGCCAGACAACTCGGCCGGCTTGTGCCCGAGGCGCGGGCGCAGCCCGACCGCGTCGATCACCGTGTCCAGCCACTTCTGGTCCGGCTTGCGACCGGCGATGGAGATGGGCAGCTCGATGTTCTCCTCGGCGGTCAGGGTCGGGAGCAGGTTGTAGGCCTGGAAGATGAAGCCGACCTGGTCGCGGCGGAGCAGGGTGAGCTGCTTCTCGGACAGCTTGGAGATGTCGGTGTCGCCGATCAACACCTGGCCGCTGGTGACCTGGTCCAGGCCGGCAAGGCAGTGCATCAGGGTGGACTTGCCCGAGCCCGACGGGCCCATGATCGCGGTGAACTGCCCGGTCGGCAGGTCGACGGAGACACCGTCGAGGGCGCGCACGGCCGTGTCACCGTGCCCGTACACCTTCACCACGTCGACCGCGCGGGCGGCAAGGCGTGTCTGCTGGTTGTCGATGAGCGATGAGGTCACGGTCGCTTCTCCTTGGCGTGCCCTGTTTGGGCGTCCTGGTGCCGGTCACCCGTCAGCCGTCCGCCGGTGGACGGCGTGAGAAGGGTAAGCGCGCGGCGGGACAGGCTTCGTCGGCCGACGCGCCGATTTCCACATCCACCTATCGGAGGATGCCGGCATCGCCATCCTGTCCAAGAGTACGAGGTTTCCCGGAGGTGGATCCCATCCTTTACCGGCGAAGGCGGCATTCGCGTTGACGGGCGCCGTCGGGTTGGTAAGGATCGCCCCATGCGGGTAGCGGCAGGGATCGACCTCGGTGGCACCAAGGTGCAGGGTGTGGTGGTCGACGGCGGCGGCGACGTCCTCGGGCAGGCACGGGCGAAGACCCCCGTCAAGGGCGGCCCCGCCGCGGTCGTCGACGTGATCACCGAGGTGGTCAGGGCGGCCGCCAAGGACGCCAAGGTGGGCGCGGACAAGCTCGCCGGCGTGGGCGTCGGCAGTCCCGGGCGCGTGGAGGGCCACCCGGGAACGGTCCACGGGGCCGCCAACCTGCCCGGCTTCGACGACGCGGTCCCGCTCGGCGAGCTGCTCGGCCACGCCCTGCCGGTGGACCGGGTGGTGGTCGACAACGACGTCAACGTCAGCGCCATGGCCGAGCACCGCCTCGGCGGCGGCCGTGGCTTCGACGACCTGCTGGTGGTCTTCGCCGGCTCCGGCGTCGGCGGCGGTGTGATCCTCGGCGGCGAGTTGCGCCGGGGCGCCCACGGTGCCGCCGGCGAGATCGGCCACATGGTGGTCGTCCTCGACGGCGAGCTCTGCCCGTGCGGCCGGCGCGGCTGTGTCGAGGCCTACGCCGGCCGGGTCGCGCTGGAGCGGATGGCGCGGGCGGCGGCCGCCGCCGGGCGGCCCACCGAGCTCCTCGCCATCCAGCAGCGGGCGGGCCGGCCGCGCATGACCAGCGGCGTGTTCGCGAGCGCGCTCGAGGCTGGCGACCCGCTCGCCCACGAGCTGATCGAGGGTGCCGTGCGGGCGCTCGGCGCCGGCATCGCCACCGCCGTCAACCTGCTCGACGTGCAGGCCGTGCTGATCGGCGGCGGCTTGGGCGACAAGCTGGGCGAGGGGTTCGTGCGCCGGGTCGAGACCGCGATGGCGCCGCACCTGTTCGTGCGGCCCTCGCCGCTGAAGGTGGTCACCTCGACCCTGGGCGACCTGGCCGGCGCGCTCGGCGCCTCCCTGCTGGTCGACCAGGCGGCCTGAGCCGCCGACCCCCCTGCCCGCTCCACACCCGCGCGGGTGCGGGGCGGCGGCCCTCACCCGGCGACCAGGCGGAAGACCTCGCCGCCGAGCGACAGCGCGTACAGCTCGCCCGCCTGGTCGACGCCGAAGGAGGCGAGCCCCTGGACGTCGAGGCCGAAGTCGCGCCGCTCCGCCACCTTGCCGCCACGCAGGCGCACCGCCCGGATCCAGCCGGCGCAGTAGTCGCCGTAGAGGTAGGCGCCGCGCAGGGCGGGGATGCGCGACCCGCGGTAGACGTACCCGCCGGTGACCGAGCAGGCGCCCCCGCCGTGGTCGTACTCGAGCACCGGGTCGACCGCCCCGGCCGGCCGCGACCCGTCGAACCCGTGGGTGCCTTCCAGCCGGTTCCAACCGTAGTTGCGCCCGCGCGCGGCGGCGGGCTCGTGGTCGACCTCCTCCCACTGCCCCTGGCCGACGTCGCCGATCCACTTGTCGCCGGTGGCCGGGTCGAAGCTGAAGCGCCACGGGTTGCGCAGGCCGTACGCCCAGATCTCGGGGCGGGCGCCGGCCCGGCCGACGAACGGGTTGTCCGGCGGGATCCGGTACGGCCGCCCGCCCGCGGCCCGCGGGTCGATGCGGAGGATCTTGCCGAGCAGGACGCCGAGGTTCTGGCCGTTGCCGTTGGGGTCGCCGCCGCTGCCACCGTCGCCGATCCCTGCCCAGAGGGTGCCGTCGGGGGCGACCGCCAGCTGGCCGCCGTTGTGGTTGCCGAACTGGCTGTGCTCCACCGACAGCAGCTCACGCCTGGAGCCGGGGTCGGCGCGGCCGCCGCGCATGCCGTACTCCACGATGCGGATGTCGCCGTCGAGGTCGGTGTAGTACACGTACAGGAAGCGCCGGTCGAGCGAGAAGGCCAGGCCGAGCAGCCCCTGCTCGCCGCCGAGGGCGACCTTCCCGGTGAGGTCGAGCACGGGTGTCGGATCGAGGCGGCCGCCGCGCAGCGCGCGCACCCGCCCGACCTTCTCCACCAGGTAGATGGCCGCCTCGCCGCGGGGCGCGGCCATGGCGACGGGCTCCTCGGCGGTGACCACCCTGGCCAGCCGCAGGCGCACGTCCTTGAGCGGCCCGCCCGACGCCGGCGCGGTGGTGGCGGGCGCGGCGGTGGTGGTCGGGGTGGTGAAGGTCGGCGCGGCGGTGGTCGCGCCGGCCTGCGGCGGCTCGGGCTCGTTCGAGCAGGCCGCCAGGAGCAGTCCGGCGGCGAGGGCGGCCGCCAGCCGCGCGGGCTTCCGGGCGCTTTGGGAGCGGATCGGCAGGCCCAGGATGGGTCGGGGGATTCGGGAGGTCATGCCTGCATTCTCGCCGCCTGGCGCGATTTTCGCGCGCCGGCTCCGCGCCCCGGCCACGGCCGGAGCACCGGTGTTACTCCGCGGCGATCGCCGCGCCCCCGGACATGGCCTGGTCGACGCGCTCGGCCGCGCTCACCGGATCCTGGTCCAGCAGCCGCGCCCTGGTCTGGCTGGCCAGCTCGGCGGTCGCGCCCGCGCCGCCGAGCGCGACTAGCGTCTGGCGGGCGAGCGCGGCGATCGCGTCGGCGTGCGCGACCAGTGGACCGGGAACCGTGGCGGCAAGGACCACCAGGTCGGGCGCCACGCCGGCGGCGGCGTCGCGGATCGAGGCGATCGGCGTATCCGGCCCCAGGTAGACGATCCGCCAGCCCCGGCGGTGCAGGGTGATGCCGAAGGCGAGCAGCCCGAGCTCGTGCTGCTCGCCAGGCGGGCACGCCAGGAGCGCGGTCGGCCCGCGACCCTGGCCCCAGCCGCGCGCCAACCCCAGCAGCCGGCCGCGCAGCAGGTTGGAGGCGAAGTGCTCCTGCGCGACCGAGACCTCGCCGCGTGCCCAGCGCTCGCCGAGGTCGTGGAGGTAGGGGATGAGGAGGTCCCGCAGGACCGTCTCCGCCTGGTAGGCGGCGAGCAGCCGGTCGAACACGTCGTGGGCCTCCGCCTCCTCGAACCGGTCGAGCGCCCCGGCAAGGTCGCTGGCTGCCGCCCGCAGCGGCGGGCGGGGCGGCGGCGCCTCGGCGGGCGGGGCCGCAGGTGTGCTGGCGTCGGTCTGGCCGGGCGTTTCGGCGTCATCTGGAGCGGTCTGGGCGCTGGGCGCTTGCGCCTCGGCGTCCACCGCCAGCCGGGCCGCCTCGGCCGCCGCCACGCCGCGGGCGAGGTACGCCCGCATGCGGCCGATCCGTGCCTCGTCGGCAGCCGTGTACAGGCGGTAGCCACCCTGCGTGCGTGCCGGGCGGAGCAGGCCGTAGCGCCGCTCCCAGGCGCGGAGCAGCTCCGGGC
>DATLQA010000154.1:0-66595 GCA_035535495.1 Actinomycetota bacterium
TGACGGACATAGCGCACGATAGTGTCGGGAACGGATGTCGTGGCCTTGGCAACCGGTCGCTCGACCGCGGCTCGCCGCGCGGCCGAGCATGCGATACGGATGGCGCAGCGAGCCCGTGATGTCCGCTGGGAGGCACGCAGCCGCCAGCTCCGCTGCTTCTTCCTCGACTGGGGACCAACGCCAGTCGATGAGGTTGCGCAGCATGCCAGCGAAACACTGGCCTGGGCCGAGCGGCAGGGCATCCGGAGCACCGAGCGTGGTGTGCGCAATGTGCTAGCCCGCGCCGAAGCGATGCGGGGCGACTTCGGTGCGGCACGCAAGCACATTGAGCGACGAGATCAGATTGGTCCAAGCACAAGTGAGCCCTTGCTGGCTGTGGCTGACGCGATGACTGACGCTTCCGTGGACCTGCTTGAGGACCGGCCTACCGATGCCGGACGCACGCTCCGTCAGGCCTACTCCACTCTGAAGGAGGCAGAAGGTCACGGACCGCTGGCCAATGTCGCTGCCATGCTGGCGCGAGCCCTGCTGGTGGAGGGTCGGGACGACGAGGCCGAACGCCTCGCGGAGGAATGCGCCGGGATCGCGCCCGAGAGTCAGCGCGATGCACAGATCAAGCACCGGGAGATTCGTGCTTTGGTACTGGCGAGACGAGCAGCGTCGCAAGGCGGGCCCGATGCCGGCGCACTTGCGGAAGAAGCTCAGACGCTGGCGCGCGAGGCGGTGGCACTGAGCGAGCAGTCGGAGCAGTTGGATTCGCGGGCGCAGGCCCTCTACGACCTCGCCGAGGTACTCGGGCGGGCGGGTCGGTGGGACGAGGCCGAGGAGGCGGTGGAGCGGGCTCGGGAGCTGTGGCTGCAGAAGGGCAACCTCGTGTCGGCTGACAAGGCGCCCAAGCTGCTCGAAGAGCTGCGGCAAGGGGGGTCGGCCGGGTAGTCCACTAGGTTGCTTCCGGTCGGCCGGTACGCCTTCCTCCGCTACCATGAGCGGTGCCCCAGGAGTCCGATGATGGAGTTGGCATGCCCGCGATTGCCCGTGAGCATCTTCGAGAGCACCTGGTGGCGACTCGTCTGGCTGGGTCGGTGCGGACGCCGGTTTGGGACGTCCTACGTAAGGCGGAGCTGGTCGCCGCCGGGGATCCCGACCACTGCTTCGGGCTCTCGGGCATGAGCCGCTACACCCGGGACCAGGTGCTGGCCGAGGTGACCAGGCAGTTCGGCTGGACCCACACGCCGGGCGAGCCGTCCGGCGGGCCCACCTTCATCGAGCCTGACCTGGTGCTCGACGAGCTCGACCGGGCCGGCGAGCGGCTGGCCAAGGCGGCCAGGGACAGCGAGCACGTGGTGCTCGCCACCGGGCACCCGACCGGGCCGCTCGGCATGTACCAGCAGCTCGCCGCCGGCCTGCGCGACCACGGGGCCAAGCTGTCGCGGCCTGGCGACGGGATCGCGTTCGTCCTCGGCGGGCGGCGGCACCTGATCCGCTACATCCTCAGCGTGGCCACGCTGAGCTCGACCGCGAAGCTGTACCACACCCACGATGCCCACCCGATGGAGCTGGTGCTCGACCAGGCCGGCGAGGTCGACCTGGTGATCGGGGACCACGGCTTCGCCGGGGCAGCGGCCGAGCGGGGCATCGACGTGGTGGCGGTGGCCGACATCAACGACCCGGCCCTGCCGATGGCCAAGGCCGAAGGCCGCGCCGGGGTGGTCATCGGCATGGACGACAACGTGCTGCCGGCGCACTACGAGCCGCTGGCCGAACACCTGCTTGCAGGGCTCTAGATGAGCGACAAGCATGCGCGTCTGGTCGAGCAGGTCCTCGACGACCCGGGGACGGTCATCCTGCTCGGCTCGATGGACTCGGGCAAGACCACCTTCGCCCGCGCGCTGCTGGCCGGGGCGGTGGAGCGGAACATCCCCGCCGCCTACCTCGACACCGACGTGGGCCGCACCACGGTCGGACCGCCCACCACCATCGGCTTGAAGCACGTGCTGGAGCCCAAGCACCTGAGCGACGACGAGCTGGCCAAGGCCGACGGGCTCTACTTCGTCGGCTGGGTGTCGGCCCAGTTCCACCTGCTGCCGCTGGTCGCCGGCACGGCCAAGCTGATGAACGTGGCCAGGGAGGCCGGGGCCGAGCTGGTGGTGGTGGACACGTCCAGCCTGATCAGCGGGGTCTACGGCCAGATCCTCAAGTACCACAAGCTCGAGGTGACCAGGCCCGATTACGTGATCGGCTTCCAGCGCGGCGAGGAGCTCGACCCGCTGCTCGGGATCGCCAGGCGCTTCACCCCGGCGCGGGTGGAGGCCTGGCCGGTCCACCCTGAGGCCCGCCCGACCTCGGCCTACGACCGTGCGGAGACGCGCAGGGAGCGGTTCGCCGCCTACTTCTCGGGCCCGCTGCACCGCTGGCGGGTCAAGCCGGCGGTGTTCATGCCGAGCCTCCCCCCCGACGCCGACCTCCGCAGCCTGGCCGGGCTGCTGGTCGGCATGGAGGACGGCAATGGCTCCTGCGTCGGCATCGGCTACCTGGAGCTGGCCGAGGACGGCGGCCTGCGCATGATCTCGACGGTGTCGGAGGGCGC
Organism: Actinomycetota bacterium; assembly: GCA_035535495.1. Classification (GTDB taxonomy): domain Bacteria; phylum Actinomycetota; class CALGFH01; order CALGFH01; family CALGFH01; genus DASUZB01. The sequence continues at coordinate 2,588 of DATLQA010000154.1, forward strand.
CCGCGCGCTCCGGCTCGGCTCCACCCGCATCACCCCTGACTGGTCATCGACCACCCGGGTGGACCTTCGGCACCTGTTCGGGACGGAATGAGCGGGGCGCCGATGGCGGGCTACGACTTCATCACCTTCCTGTCCGACTACGGGCTGGACGACAACTTCGTGGGCGTCTGCCGCGGCGTCATGGCCGGGATCGCCCCGCATGTCCGGGTGATCGACGTGACCCACGCGGTCGCCGCGCAGGACGTCCGCCAGGGAGCGATGGTGCTGGCCCAGTCGGTGCCGTTCATGCCGCCCGGCGTGCACCTGGCCGTGGTCGACCCGGCGGTCGGCACGCCGCGTGGCGCGGTGGGGATCGAGGCGGGGGCGAGCGTGCTCGTCGGCCCGGACAACGGCCTGCTGGCGTGGGCGGCCGAGGCGCTCGGTGGGGTCAAGCGGGCGCACGTCCTCTCCAACCCTGACTACCAGCTCCCCATGGTCTCGATGACCTTCCACGGCCGCGACGTGTTCGCCCCCGCCGCCGCGCACATGGCAGCCGGGGTCGACCTGGCGGCGTTCGGGCCGGAGTTGGACCCGGAGTCGCTCGAGCGGCTCGCGCCGCCCAGCTCCCGGGTCGACGACGACCACATCCACGGTGAGGTGGTCCTGGTCGACCACTTCGGCAACGTCGCCCTGAACGTCAGCCGGTCCGAGCTCGAGAGCGTCGGCGTGGTGCTCGGCGACCGCGTCCAGGTGCGGATGGGCGGGCAGACGTGGCGGATGTCGTTCGCCGAGACCTTCGCCTCGGTCCCCACCGGCCGCATGGTTCTCCACGAGGACTCCTTCCGGCTGCTCACCGTCGCGGTCAACCAGGGCAAGGCCGCCGAGCGGATGGGCGCGCGCACCGGCGACCCGGTGGTGGTCAGCCGGGTGGTGGACTGATGGCCGAGCCCAGCCGCCGCATCCTGGTCACCGGCGCGGCCAGGTCGACCGGCCGGAGGGTGGTGGCGGCGCTGGCCGCCGACCCGTCGGTCGCCAGCGTGGTCGCGGTCGACGACGCACCCGCCGCCGAGCCGTTCGGCGCCAAGGTGGAGTTCCTCCAGGCCGACCTGGGCAGCCCCGCGCTGGTGCGGGTGCTCCGCTCGACCGGGGTGGACACCTGCGTCCACCTCGGGGTCACCGCCGAGCCGCAGGCCGCCGGGGGGCGCGCCTCCATGAAGGAGCGCAACGTGCTCGGCACCATGCAGCTCCTGGCCGCCGCCTACCACGCCCCCGAGCTGCGTCGCGTGGTGCTCAAGTCGACCACGGCGGTGTACGGGTCGGCTCCCGGCGACCCGGCGGTGTGGACCGAGTCGATGGAGCCGGGCACGCCGCGGCACGGCTTCGCCAAGGACGCCATGCAGGTGGAGGACTACGTCCGCTCGTTCGACCGGCGCCGGCCGGACGTGACCGCCATCGTGCTCCGCCTGGCCAACCAGGTCGGCCCGACGGTCGAGAACCCGCTCACCCGCTACTTCGCCCTGCCCGTCTGCCCGGTGGTGTTCGGCTTCGACCCGCGACTGCAGTTCCTGCACGAAGAAGACGCCGAGGCCGCCCTGGTCAGGGCGGTGCTCGGGCCGGTGACCCACGGGACCTTCAACATCTCCGGCGACGGCGTCGTCCTGCTCAGCCAGGCCATCCGCATCGCCGGCAAGCCGCCGCTCCCGATCCCCGAGCCACTGGTGCCGTCCGCCACCGAGCTGCTCCGCCGGACCGTGGACGTCTCCCCTGAGCAGGTCAGCTTCTTGCAATTCGGCCGCGTGGCCGACACCACCGCGGCCCGGGTCGAGCTGGGCTTCGCCCCGCGGTGGTCGTCGCTGCAGGCCTTCGAGGACTTCGCCGCCGCGCGCCTGACCGGCGTGGTCACCGAGGAGCGCGTGGCCCGCGTGGAGCGCGACGTCCTGACCGCGCTGCACCGGGCGGCGGCCTGGTTCTCCAGCGAGGTGAGGACATGAGCACCGAGCGGCCAGCGCCGACGGACCGCGCGGCGGCAGACGGCCACCAGCAGGACGGCGGCGGGCGTTGCCGGGCGCGCACGGTCCGGGGGGAGCGCTGCCGCAACCCGGCGGGCCCGTCGGGGCTGTGCGCCCGCCACCAGCGCCGCCTGGACGAAGCAGCGGCGGGGGCCGCCACGGACGCCGCCGGCGTGCCACACGGCGCCGAGACGCCGGCCGACCCGTTCGAGCCGTTCCTGGACTGGGCCGAGGAGGCGCTGGGGTTCCTGCGCCGCCGCCTCACCGGCGAGTACCGGGTGGACGAGTTCGGTCACGACCCTGACCTGGTGGAGCACGTGCTCGCGCCGATGCTGCGGCCGCTGTACCGGCACTGGTGGCGGGTTGAGACGCGCGGCCTCGAGCACGTCCCGGACAAGGGCGCCGCCCTGGTGGTCGGCAACCACGCCGGCACGCTGCCGTTCGACGCCATGATGGTGGCGCTGGCCATCCTGGACGAGCACCCCGCCAGGAGGACCCTGCGGATGCTCGCCGCCGACATGGCCTTTTCCCTGCCGGTGGTGGCGCACCTCGCCCGCAAGTCGGGCAACACCCTCGCCTGCCCGGAGGACGCCGAGCGGCTGCTGCGGGCCGGGGAGCTGGTCGGCGTCTGGCCCGAGGGCTACAAGGGGCTCGGCAAGCCGTTCTCGGAGCGCTACCGCCTGCAGCGCTTCGGCCGCGGCGGCTTCGTCGAGGTGGCGCTCCGCACCGGCGCGCCGATCATCCCGGTCGCGGTGGTCGGCAGCGAGGAGATCTACCCGATGATCGGCAACCTCCGCCGCCTCGCCCGCCTGCTCGGCGTCCCGTACGTCCCGGTCACCCCCACCTTCCCGCTGCTCGGGCCGCTCGGCATGGTCCCCCTGCCGAGCCGGTGGGTGATCGAGTTCTGCCCCCCGATCCCGACCGACGGCTACGGCCCGGACGCCCTGCTTGACCCCATGGCCGTCTTCGACCTCACCGATCAGGTGCGGGACACCATCCAGCAGACCATCTACCGAAACCTGGCCGACCGCGGCGGCGCCTTCGGGTAGCCGGCTCTCACTCCTGTCCTGGGGGTGAGAGCAGGGTGGTTCCGGTCGTCGTCGGCGCGGTGGTGGTCGGCTCCTGCGTGGTAGTCGTCTGCTGGCGGGTGGTGGTGGTCTGCCGGCGGGTGGTGGTCGGCCGGCTGGTGGTCACGGTGGCGCCGGTGGTCACCACGCCGCCGCTGACGTTGGTCGTCGGCGGGACGGTCTGCGCCGGCGCCACCGTGCTCGGGGTTCCGGCGATGGTGCTCGAGGCGGCCACGGACGGCGGTGGCCCGGTCGGCGTCGGCGCGCCGCCGAGCGCCGCCGGCGGCCCCACATTGGTGGTTGGGGAGGCGAGGCAGCCGCCAGGGCCGCACCTGGAGGTCGGGCCGGACAGGTTGGCGTACACCACCACGCCGGCGGTCAACGCCACCAGCAGCGCGGCCAGCCCGGCGACGAGCTGGATGCGGCGGGTGCCGGCGAGCGCGCGCAGCCGGGTGGCGCGGGCGTGCAGGCCGCCCTTGTGGGCCACGCGCATCGGCAGCGGCGACGGTGGCTCCGGGCTCTCCTCGCCGGCGTCGGCGGTGAGCTCGTCCCGGACCCGGCGCAGGAAGTCAGGGTCCGGCGGGCCGAGCACGTTCCCGCCGGCGAGACGGAGGTGGGTCGCGATCGCCATGGCGTTGTCCAGCTGGGTGTCGCCGCCCGCGACCACCTCAGGGCTCCAGGGCTCGCCCAGGCGTCGCTCGAACTCGTCGGCGCGGTGCCGGTCGTGCTTGGGGTCGAGGTAGTAGAGCTGCTGGGAGGCGGAGTCCTCCGGGGTGATGGCCATCCGCTCGGCGGTCGACGCGGCCGCGGCGGCCGAGGCCGCGGCAGGGTCGACCCGGTTGCGCCACAGCGTGGAGCAGGCGATGAACTGCAGCGCCTTGGCCACCCTGGGACGGTAGCCGGCGAGGTGCGCGCTGTGGAGCAGCGAGTGGCCGAGCAGCAGCCGGAACACCACCACCTCGCGCTCCGGGTCGTCGAGCAGGTTGACCGCCTCGGCCGGCTCGGTCGGGTCGATCTTCGCTGGCCTGGCGTGCGGCCCGTGGGCGACCGCGTCGCGGGCCATGGCGATCAGCCAGGCGCCCAGCTCGCCGTCGCCCTGCTGCATCACCGGCAGCCAGCGGAACACGTCGCGGAAGACCCGCTCGGTGAGCTGCTCGGCCACTTCCGGGTCGCGCGTCCAGGCGAGCAGGTAGCCGTAGACGTCGTCGATGTAGCGCTCGAACAGCTCGCCGACTGCCGCCGGGTCGCGCTCGATCGCCCGCTCGACCAGCTTGCGCTGGATGGCGAGGGTGGCGACCGGATCGCCGTTCCGGCAGGTGCAAGCGGCCGGCGGAGCCTCTAGCTCCCCGGCGGTGGTGGCATGCTGGTCGGCGGTCATCGCCGCAACACCAGGAGCTGCAATCCCGCAGCAGCGACGATGACCAGGAGCAGCAGCGCGACCATCACGGCGGTCCCTGTGCGCATTTCGTGCTCGCTCGCTTCCGTGCCCATGGGGGACAAGGACAGCGGGGTATCCTAGCCGGCCCCGCGACGGCGGCGAAAGCCCGCCCGCCCGAACTGGGGACCGCGCCGCCAGTCTCGGTCAACAAGCCGTGCTGCTCAGTACCGCTGTCGAGGTGTGACTCGGTGATCCTCGCTAGCGAATCTTGCTGAGGCGGGTCGGCTCAGGCCTCGGCGCGCTCCGCGCCCGCCGCCAGGTGCTTGCGGGCCGTCTCCAGGTTGTCGCGGAGCATGTCGATCAGCCCGGCGCGGTCCTCCCACCAGTGCCGGACGTCCAGCTCCAGGGTCACCGCGCCCGCGAAGCGGGTCTGGCCGAGCCGCTCGAGGAACTCCCGGACGGGCAGGACGCCCTGGTCGAGCGGGGCGTGCGTATCGCGGCCCCTGCCGGCGTTGTTGGAGGCGTGGACGTGCACGACCTGCTCGCCGAGCTGCTCCTGGGCCTCGAACAGGTCGATGCCGGCGACCGCCAGGTGGCTGAGGTCGAGCGTGACGTAGGGCCAGCGCTCCAGCTCGGCAAGCTCGATGCCGCTCTGGAACGGCAGCGGGCGGCCGTTCACCCAGACCGGGAACATGTTCTCCACGGCGATAGCGACCCCGGTGTCCCGCATGGCCGTGGCAATGCGCGCTTCCAGCCAGCTGGAGTACCGGGCCTGCCAGCGGTAGGGCGGGTGGACGACGATGGTCGACGCCCCGATGGTCTCGGCGAAGCCGAGGCTGCGCTCGATCTTGCCGCGCGGGTCGGTGCCCCACACCAGCCAGGTGGCGAGCAGGAAGGGCCCGTGGATCGCTGGCACGGGGAGCTGGTAGCGGGCGGCGAGCGCGGCCAGCCGGTGCGGATCCTGGCTGAGCCGGTCCTGGGTGATCATCAGCTCGACGCCGTCGAAGCCCGCCTCGGCGAGGACCTCGAAGGTCTCCTCCATGGAGTACATGTAGAACGGACCGGTGGAGGCGAGCACGGGTCGGGGATCGGGCACGAGCGCTCCTCGCAGCGGGGCCGTGCACATCCCGGGGTCGTGGGCGGTGCGACCCGCGGGACGACGTTTCGTTGACGGTCGGCCGCACGGATGGACGGATCAACGATGGATGGTAACAAGCATGACTGACCACGGGTGAACGCGCCCGCGACTAGACTCTGCCAGGTCGAGGAATTGCTGGGCTCGGGGGAGTGGCCGTGCACTGGGTGCTGCCGGTGGTCGCCGCCGCCGCGGCCGCCGCGTTCGCCGTGGCCGTGCTGCGGCAGTACGCGCGCCGGCGCCGCCCCTACCAGCTCGCCTGGGGTGTCGCCCTGGCGATGTTCGCGCTCGCCTCGGTGGCGCTCGCGATCGGCGTCTCGGCCGGCTGGACCCCGCTCCGCTTCAAGGTCTACTACCTGTTCGGCGCCGTCCTGAACGTGCCCTGGCTGGCGCTGGGGACCGTGCTGCTGCTGGCTCGCCGGCGCGCCGCCCGGATCGGCTACCTGGCCGTGCTGGTCCTGTTCAGCCTCGCCAGCATGGTGGCGATCGCCGTGGTCGAGGTCGGCGCGGCCGAGCTCGCCGGCCGGGTGGTGCCCGAAGGCTCCGAGATCCTGCCGGTCGGCGTGCGCGCCCTCGCCGTCGCCGGCAACGTGGTCGGCACGCTGGTGGTCGTCGGTGGCGCGGTGGCCAGCGGGCTCGCCATCCGCGGCCGGCCCGAGCTCCGTCCGAGGTTCGAGGGGAACCTGCTGATCGCCGCCGGCGTGCTGCTGGCGGCGGCCGGCGGGGTGTTCGCCTTCCTCAGCGCCAGCGACAAGCTGGCCGCCGGGCTCGCCGTGGGCGCGACCGTGATGTACGCGGGCTTCCGGCGGGCCTCGGCCCCGGCGGGAACCCCTCGGATGGCGGCCGGCGCGCCCGGCCCTGGCGGAACGCCGCCCCGGCCGCCCCGCCCCCGCCATCCGTGAGCACGACCCTGGTCACCCTCTATACGCGGGCCGGGTGCCATCTCTGCGAGACGGCCGAGGCGGTGCTCAGGGCCGAGCGCGCCGCCTCCCCGTTCCTCCTCGAGGTGGTGGACGTGGACGCCGATCCGGAGCTGGTCAGGCGGTACGGCGTCCGGGTGCCGGTGGTGGCCGTCGACGGCGTCGAGGAGTTCGAATACGAGGTCCCCGCCGACCTGCTTAGGGCCCGTCTTCGCCCGGGCGGCGCTGTTTGAGAACATGGTCACAAGAGCCTAGACTCGACCCGACGAGGAGCACCTCGCCACCGGTTTCCCCGGAGCCCGGCGACGCTCGGCTCGCTGGGCGCGGCAGGCGGTCGAGTGGGACGGCCCCCCTGCCCGGGGCGTGGGGCAGCCGCGCGGTAACGTGCGGGCCCCAGGCGACAGAGGGAGAGATCTCAGCATCGTGCGTGACCGCAGCATCCCCGAAGCAACCGTCGCCCGGCTCCCGATCTACCTCCGGTGCCTGATCGAGATCGCGGAGCAGGGCACCCACACCGTCTCCTCCGAACAGCTGGCCGAGGCGGCCGGGGTCAACGCCGCCAAGGTCCGCAAGGACCTGTCCTACCTCGGCTCCTACGGCACCCGCGGCGTCGGCTACGACGTCGAGTACCTGATCTACCAGGTGCGGCGCGAGCTCGGCCTGGAGCAGGACTGGGCGGTGGCCATCGTCGGGGTCGGCAACCTCGGCCACGCCCTGGCCAACTACCACGGCTTCGAGGAGCGCGGCTTCCGCATCGTGGCCCTGCTCGACGCCGACCCTGCCAAGGTCGGCGAGCGGGTCGGCCGGCTCGCCATCGAGCACATCGACGACCTGGACCGGGTGGTCAAGGAGGAGCAGGTGGCCATCGGGGTGATCGCCACCCCGGCCGCCGCCGCCCAGGAGGTGTGCGAACGGCTGGTCGCGGCCGGGATCGCCTCGATCCTCAACTTCGCCCCCGCCCACCTGCAGGTCCCGGCGGCCGTCTCCCTGCGCAAGGTCGACCTCTCCACCGAGCTGCAGATCCTGGCCTTCCACGAGCAGCGCCGAGCCGCCGTCGAGATGATCCGCCAGAACGCCCGCCAGCGGGCGGAGGCCGGCGGGGATGCCACCACGGCGGGTGGAGGGCCGCGGCGCGCGCCATGACCGCCCGCTACCCGATCCTCGTCGACGTCGACGGCCGCTCGGTGGTGGTCGTCGGTGGCGGCCGGGTGGCCGAGCGCAGGGCATGTGAGCTGCTGGGCGCCGGGGGGATCGTGCGCGTGGTCAGCCCCGAGGTCGGTGCTGGCCTGGCCGACCTGGCCGCCGAGGGCGAGCTGGTCGTCGAGCCCCGACCGTACCGTCGGGGCGACCTGGCGGGGGCGGCGCTGGCGGTGGCCGCCACAAGCGACCCCGAGGTGAACCGCCGCGTGGTCGAGGACGGCCGCGACGCGGGGGTCCTGGTCAACCGGGCCGACGCGCCCGACGAGGGCGGCTTTTCGGTGCCCGCGGTGCTGCGCCGCGGCGACCTGACCGTGGCGGTGGCCACCGCCGGGAAGGCGCCTGGGCTTGCCGGGGCGGTGCGCCGCCGGCTGGAGCGCGACTTCGGGCCGGAATGGGCCGACCTGGTCGACCTGCTCGCCGCCGACCGGGCCAGCCTGCCAGGCGCGGCGGACGAGGCGGCCTGGCGGGAACTGCTCGCGCCCGAGGTGCTCGACTCGGTGCGGCGTGGCGAGAAGGCAGCCGTTCGCGAGAGGATCCGGGGATGCCGGTCTTCGTCGTCGGCCTGAACTTCAAGAGCGCCCCGCTCGAGCTGCTCGAGCGGCTGGCGGTCGACCCCGAGCGCCTGCCGAAGGCGCTCGCCCACCTGCTCGACCGCGACCACGTCCACGAGGGCGTGATCCTGTCGACCTGCAACCGGGTCGAGGTCTACACCGCCATCAGCCGCTTCCACGGCGGCGCCACCGACGTGCGCCGCTTCCTGGCCGAGTTCCACCATCTGGAGCCGCAGGACTTCGCCGACCAGCTCTACTCGTACTACGAGGAGCGGGCCGTCCGGCACCTGTTCGCGGTCGCCTCCGGGGTGGACTCCCTGGTGGTCGGCGAGTCCCAGATCCTCGGCCAGGTACGCGAGGCGTTCCGCAGCGCGCAGGCCGAGCAGGCCGTCGGCCCGGTGCTGACCACCCTGTTCGGCCAGGCCATCAAGGTCGGCAGGCGGGCGCGCACCGAGACCGACGTCGCCGCCGGCCCGACCTCCACCCTGGCGGTGGGGCTGCGGGTGGCCGAGCGCCAGCTCGGCTCCCTGGCCGGACGGCGCGTGCTGGTGGTCGGCGCCGGCAAGATGGGCCGCCTGGCCGGCCGCAGCCTGCGCGCGGCAGGCGTCGGCGAGCTGGTGGTCGCCAACCGCAGCAGCGCCAACGGCGCCGCCCTCGCCCGCGAGCTCGGTGGCCGCCACGTCCCCCTCGACCAGGTCGGCGACGAGCTGGCAGGGGCCGACCTGGTGGTCGCCTCCACCGCGTCGATGGCCCCGACGGTCACCACCGCGACCGTCGCCGAGGCGCTGGTCCGGCGCCAGCCGTCCGGCAAGCCCCGCCCGCCGCTGGTCCTGCTCGACCTCGGTGTGCCGCGGGACGTCGAGCCGGAGGTGCGCTCGCTGCCCGGGGTGTTCCTCGCCGACCTCGACGGGTTGAGGGCGGTGCTCGAGACCGAGGACGACGGGCGCGTCGCCGAGGTCGAGCGGGTGCGCCGCCTGATCGCCGAGGAGAGCTCCGGCTTCATGACCTGGCAGCGGGAGGTCCGGCTCGGCCCGGTCATCCGCGCCCTGCGCGCCAGGGCCGAGGAGGTCCGCCGCCGCGAGCTGGCCAGGGCCGAGGCCCGGCTGGCCGGCCTTGACGCCTCCGAGCGGGCGGCCGTCGAGGCGGTCACCAGCCGGCTGGTCAACAAGCTGCTGCACGAGCCGGTGGTCAGGGGCAAGGCGCTCGCCGCCGGCCCGGACGGCGACCTCTACGCGCGCATGCTGCGCGAGCTCTACGCCCTGGAGGAGCCGGATGCCTGAGCCGAGGCGGGCCGCCGGCCTGGACGGACTGGTCCGGATCGCCACCAGGGCCAGCGCCCTGGCGCTGGCGCAGAGCCGGATCGTGGAGGCGGGCCTGCTGGCGGCCTGGCCGGGTCTGGAGGTGGCACTGGTCGGAGTGGTGACCGAGGGCGACCGCCGCCGCGACCTCAGCGCCGCCCAGCTCGGCGGCAAGGGCGTGTTCACCGCCGCGGTCCAGCAGGCGGTCCTCGAGGGCCGGGCCGACCTGGCGGTGCACTCCGCCAAGGATCTCCCGGCGGCGCAGACCCCAGGGCTCGCCCTGGCCGCGGTCCCCGAGCGCGAGGACCCGCGCGACGTGCTGGTCACCGCGGCCACGGCGGCCGGGGGGTCCGGGGGGCTCAGCGAGGTGGCCCGTAGCCGCGCGCTGGCTGGACTGCGAAGCGACGAAGGAGCGACGAGGGAAGCCAGCGCACTGAGCGGTGGAGGGCCACCGAGCGTTTCTGTAAGGGACCCGCTCGACAGCCTCCCCACCGGCTCCCGGGTGGGCACCGGCAGCCCGCGCCGGGTCGCGCTGCTCTCCTGGCTCCGCCCCGACCTCGAGGTGCGGCCGCTCCGCGGCAACGTCGACACCCGTGTCGGCAAGGTCGTCGCCGGCGAGCTGGACGCGGCCGTCCTAGCAGCCTCCGGGCTGCGTCGCCTCGGGCTGGCCGCCGCGACCGCCGGCTTCCTCGACCCCGAGGTGTTCACCCCGGCGCCCGGCCAGGGCTGCCTCGCGGTGGAGGCACGCGAGGACGACCAGCGGGTGCTCGCGCTGCTCGCCGGGCTCACCCACGAGCGGTCGCGGACCGCGCTGGCCGGGGAGCGTGCCTTCCTCGCCCGTCTCGGCGGCTCCTGCACCCTGCCAGCCGGCGCGCTGCTCACCATCATGGCCGACGGCTCCCTTGAGCTGCGCGGCTTCGTGGCCGCGCTGGACGGCAAGGGCTTGGTGCGCGAGCGGCTGACCGGCCCGGCCGGCGACCCGGAGGGTCTCGGCCGGGCGCTGGCCGATCACCTCCTGGCGGCCTGCGGCCCAGAGGTCCGCGAGGTGATCGAGGCGAACGCCCGCCAGGATCGATGAGCGGCGGGCGGTCACCAGCGGACGGCGTGGTCTACCTCGTCGGTGCCGGCCCCGGCGATCCGGGCCTGGTCACCGTGCGCGCCCGTGAGCTGGTCAGCCAGGCCGAGGTGCTGGTCTACGACCGGCTGATCCCGCCCGGCCTGGTGGACGAGGCCCCGGCGGGCTGCGAGCGGATCTACGTCGGCAAGCTGCCCGACCGGCACGTGCTGCCCCAGGCCGAGATCAACGCGCTGGTGGTGGCGAGGGCCAAGGCCGGCAGGCGGGTGGTGCGGCTCAAGGGTGGCGACCCGTTCGTGTTCGGCCGCGGCGGCGACGAGGCGGTCGCCTGCGCCGAGGCCGGGGTGCCGTTCGAGGTCGTGCCCGGCGTGACCTCGGCCGTGGCCGTGCCCGCCTACGCCGGCATCCCGCTCACCCAGCGCGACCTGTCCAGCGCCTTCGCGGTGGTCACCGGGCACGAGGACCCGGCCAAGGGCGCCGCCACGGCCCGCTGGGCGGCCCTGGCGGAGATCGGCACCGTCTGCGTGCTCATGGGAGTGGAGCGGCTCGGCGCCATCGCGGCCCGGCTGATCGAGGCTGGCAGAGACCCGGCCACCCCGGCCGCGGTGATCGAGCAGGGCACCACCCCGGCCCAGCGGGTGGTCTCGGCGCCCCTTGCCGGCATCGCCGCCGCGGCCGCCGATGCCGAGGTGCGCTCGCCGGCCGTGGTGGTCATCGGCGCGGTGGCCGGCCTGCGCCAGCGCCTCGCCTGGTACGAGAACCGGCCGCTGTTCGGCAGCACCGTGCTGGTGCCGAGGACCAGGCAGCAGGCAGGGCAGCTCTCGGCCCTGCTGCGCGAACGGGGCGCCGAGCCGCTGGAGGTGCCCACCATCGAGGTGCGCCCACTTGAAAGTTACGCCGACCTCGACCGCGCGGTGGCGGAGCTGGCCGAGGGCGCCTACGACTGGATCGCGCTGACCAGCGCCAACGGCGTGGCCGCGCTGCGTGCCAGGGCCGAGGCGACCGGGAGGGACGCCCGCGTGCTCGGCCGCGTGCGGGTGGCGGCGGTCGGCCCCGGCACCGAGGCCGCCCTGCGCGCCTGGGGGATCGCTCCCGACCTGGTGCCGGCGACCGCCACCACCGCCGCGCTCGGCCGGGCATTCCCGCCCGACCCCGGCCGGGTGCTGCTGGCCCGGGCCGATCTGGCCAACCCGGAGCTGGCGGTGGCGATCACCGCCAAGGGCGGCCGGCCGGACGAGGTCACCGCCTACCGCACCGTGCCACTGGACGACCTCGACCCGGCCGCGCGCAAGCGTCTCGACGGCGGAGAGGTCGACTGGGTGGCGTTCACCGCCGCGTCGACCGTGACCGGGTTCGTACGCGCCTACGGGGGGCCGCCACCCGCCGGCGTGCGGGTCGCCGCCATCGGGCCGGTCACCGCCGCGGCAGCCGTGGCCGCGGGCATGCGGGTCGACGCGGCAGCCACCGAGCACACCATCCCCGGCCTGGTCGCCGCGATCGAGCAGGCCCGATCCTCCGGGGGGGCAAACAGCGCCCCCCCGGACCCCCCCGACGAGAGGACGGATGCTTAGCCATGCAGCCACCGCCGTTCCCCGCGAGCCGTCCACGCCGCGCACGCCGCACCGGGGTCCTGCGCGACCTGGCCCGCGAGACCGAGGTGTCCCGGCGCGACCTGGTCGCTCCCCTGTTCGTCAAGGAGGGCATCGGCGAGCCGGTCCCGATCGCCTCCATGCCAGGCCACTACCAGCACACCCTCGACAGCCTCCGGAAGGAGGCCGCCGAGCTGGCCGCGCTCGGCGTCCCGGCGCTGCTGCTGTTCGGCGTGCCGGCGTCCAAGGACGCCGAAGGCTCCCAGGCATGGGCGCCCGAGGGCATCGTGCAACGGGCGCTCAGCGCCCTCGACGACGATCTCGGCGACCAGGTCGCCCTGATCGCCGACCTCTGCCTCTGCGAGTACACCGACCACGGCCACTGCGGCGTGCTCGCCGGTGGCCACGGCGGTGCCCTTCCCGGGGTCGACAACGACGCCACCCTGGAGCGCTACGCGCGCACCGCCGTCGCCCAGGCGGAGGCGGGGGCGGACGTGATCGCCCCGAGCGGCATGATGGACGGCCAGGTCGGTGCCATCCGTCAGGCGCTCGACGGGGCCGGCTTCGCCGACCTGGCGATCCTCGCCTACGCCGCCAAGTACGCCTCGGGCCTGTACGGGCCCTTCCGGGAGGCGGCCGAGGGCGCTCCGCGGTTCGGTGACCGCAGCGGCTACCAGATGGACCCGGGCAACGCCGACGAGGCCCTGCGCGAGGTCGCCCTGGACGTCGCCGAAGGCGCGGACATGGTCATGGTCAAGCCGGCGGTCGCCTACCTGGACGTGCTCTGGCGGGTCAAGCAGGCGTTCGGCCTGCCGACCGCCGCCTACCAGGTGTCGGGGGAGTTCGCGATGGTGAAGGCCGCGGCGGCGAACGGCTGGGTCGACGGCGAGCGGGTCATGCTGGAGCTGCTCACCGGCATCCGCCGGGCCGGCGCCGACCTGGTCGTCACCTACTTCGCCCGCGAGGCCGCGCCCCTGCTGTAGTCGCTACCGTGGCTGGCCGCTCCCCCGCCTGAACAGCCGGTTGGTGATGCTGCGACCGAGCGGGCCGCGCATCGCTCCGAAGCCGAACCTGCCCAACGGCACGGCCAGCAGCAGCACGATGATCACGAACACGGCGACGAGGAGCAGGGCGAGCAGTCCGTCCATGAGTCGCTCCGTTTCGGGAACTTGTCCGTACCAACATCGCTCCGCACGCCGGGTTGCGCAAGGCCTCACGCGGCGCGAGGCCGGTCGGAGCGGCGCGCTACCGTGGAGTGGACAGCACGGCAGCCGTCCCAGCCTGGAAGGGCGGGGCGCCGGACGAAAGGGCGAGCATGCGGCCATGGCAGAAGGAGCCCGCCGGGACGTTCGTACGGGAGCTGGTCACCAGCAGGGCGCTCGAGGGCAACCCGCTCGGTGACCCGCACGAACGGCCGCTCTGGGTGTACCTCCCCCCCGGGTACGACGACGACGCGGACCGGCGCTACCCGAGCATCTACGTGATCCAGGGGCTCACCGGCCAGGTCGACATGTGGTGGAACCGGAGTCCGTTCCGGCCCAACTTCCCCGAGCTGGCCGACCGGATGTTCGCCGCCGGCGAGGCGCCCGGATGCGTGCTGGTGATGGTGGACGCCTTCACCTCGCTCGGCGGCAGCCAGTTCGTCAACTCCCCTGGCACCGGCCGCTACCTCGACTACCTCTGCGACGAGCTGGTGGGGATCGTGGACCAGCGCTACCGCACCATCGCCGACCGGGACCACCGTGGCATCACCGGCAAGTCCAGCGGCGGCTACGGCGCCATGGTGGTGCCGATGCTCCGCCCCGACGTGTTCGGCGCGCTCGCCAGCCATGCCGGCGACGCCCTGTTCGAGACCTGCTACCTGCCGGAGTTCCGGGTCACCGCGCGCACGCTGCGTGACCGTTACGAGGGATCGTACGAGCGCTTCTGGACCGACTTCCGCTCCCGCCCCGCGTTCAGCCAGGAGCACGACGGCGAGCTGCTCAACTGCTGGTGCATGGCGGCCTGCTACTCGGCCGAGCAGGACGGCACCGTGACGCTCCCGTTCGACCCGGCCACCGGCCGGCTGCGCGAGGAGGTCTGGCAGCGCTGGCTGGAGATGGATCCCGTCCGCATGGCACCGAAGCACGCCGAGGCGCTCCGCTCCATGCGCGGCGTCTTCCTCGACGCCGGCAAGCGCGACGAGTACTACCTCGACCTCGGCATGGCCGCGTTCGCGGCCGAGCTGGACGCCCTCGGCATCGCCTACACCATGGAGCTGTTCGAAGGCACCCACATGGGCATCGAGTACCGCTACCCCAAGGCGGTAGCCTTCCTGGCCGAACGGCTCCACCCGGGTACGGCGAGCTAGGAGGGCAGCGTCATCGACGAGCCGGCCGAGGTGCCCCGCAGCGCCGCCCTGTTCCAGCGTGCCCGGACGGTGATCCCCGGCGGGGTCAACTCCCCGGTGCGGGCGTTCCGCGCGGTCGGCGGGACGCCGAGGTTCTTCGCCCGCGGCGAGGGTGCCTGGCTCTGGGACGTCGACGGCAACCGCTACGTCGACCTGGTGCTGTCGTGGGGCCCGCTGATCGCGGGCCACGCCCACCCCCGCGTGGTCGCGGCGGTACAGGCGGCGGCGGGACGCGGCACCTCGTTCGGCGCGCCGACCGAGGGGGAGGTCGAGCTCGCCGAGGAGGTCGCCCGCCGGGTCCCGGCCGTCGGCAAGCTGCGCATGGTCAACTCCGGGACGGAGGCGACCATGAGTGCGGCCCGCCTGGCCAGGGCGGTCACCGGCCGCCGCAAGCTGGTCAAGTTCGCCGGCTGCTACCACGGGCACGCCGACGGCCTGCTCGCCTCCGCCGGCTCCGGCGTCGCCACCCTCGGCCTGCCCGACTCGCCCGGCGTGACCCCGGCGCAGACGGCCGACACGCTGGTCCTCCCGTATAACGACGAGGCCGCCCTTGCCGGCGCGTTCGAGCGCGCCGGCGGCGAGATCGCCGCGGTCATGGTCGAGCCGATCGCGGCCAACATGGGAGTGGTGCCGCCGACCCCTGGGTTCCTCGCCGCGCTGCGGGAGCAGACCCGCCGGGCCGGTGCGCTGCTGGTCCTCGACGAGGTCCTGACCGGCTTCCGCGTGCACCGGTCGGGCGCCACCGGCCTCTACGGCCTCGACCCCGACCTGATCACCTTCGGCAAGGTGATCGGCGGCGGCCTCCCCGCCGCGGCCTACGGCGGCCCGTCCGAGCTGATGGCGCAGGTCGCGCCGGAAGGGCCGGTGTACCAGGCCGGCACACTCTCGGGGAACCCGCTGGCCACCGCCGCCGGTCTCGCCACCCTCTCGCTGCTCGACGACGACGCCTACCGCCGGCTCGATCAGCTCGCCGCCGCCATGGCCGAAGGGCTGCAGGACGCCTTCGACCAGGCCGGCCTCCCCGCCAGGACGCAGCGCGCCGGCACCTTGTTCAGCGTCTTCATGACCGGCGACGAGGTGCTCGACTACGCCGCCGCCCAGAAGCAGGACACCGCCGCCTACGCCCGTTTCTTCCACGCCATGCTGGCCAGGGGCGTCTACCTCCCCCCGAGCGCCTACGAGGCCTGGTTCCTGTCGATCGTCCACAGCGATGCCGACGTCGAACGGGTGCTCGCCGCCGCACGGGACTCGGCCAGGACCGCCGCCGCCGGCTGACGCTACCGGCGACCCGCCTGGTTCAGCCAGGCGTCTGCTGCTTGCTGTAGCCGATGTGGAGGTGCTCCTGGTGGCCTTCGTCGGTGAAGTACGGCCGGTGGCCGATCGTGAACGGCGAGCCGATCTCGGCGGGGCGCAGCGGCCCGTCCAACCGGTCCAGCCAGGTGGCAAGCTGGCGGGCTTTCGTGCTGGTCGGGCTGACCGGCTGGCCGTCGACCCGGTCGATGTCGACCGCCCGCCAGACGGTGTGGTTGGAGATGCGCCTGGTCCCCTTCACATACTTCGAATGGCCGGTCCGCAGGCACGACAGGCGGATCGCATACCGGTCGGTGAGCGCCGCCAGCAGCGACTCGATGCGCAGGTCCAGCCGGCCCGAGGCCAGGTCCGGTTCTGGGTCGCAGCCGTGCGAGGTCGTCGTCGTGAGCCTGGGGTTGTGGGCCAGGGCGACCACGAACGGGTCGCTGGAGCGTGGCAGGACGCGCACCGCGGCGGTGTAGCGGTCGGCCAGGGTGACCACCTCGTGGACGTACCAGCAGGCGTTGTTGTAGCGCTTCAGCGCCAGGTGCAGCGCGGGCGAGCCCAGGACGTTGGGGCAGGGGTCGGGCGGGTCGGCCCGCAGGGCCAGGCCGTTGGCGCACAGCTTGCGGGCGGCGGCCGGGATCGCGTCGGCGGGGTCATAGGGGCTGCCGCCACGGCCGATCGCGTCCCAGGTCGACGGTGGCCCGTTGGTGAGGTTGAACTGCATCGGTCCGGCGCAGCAGCCGGCCCGGTTCAGCCCGGTGCGCACCCCCGGTGCCGGGGAGCGGCCGTGGTCGGACTCGATCTTGCCGATGCCGGCCAGGACCTGCCAGGCAAGGTTCGGGCAGGTCGGCGCGGCGGCCAAGTACATCGACAGGTAGCCGCGGGGGATGTCGCCAAGCGCGAAGGCGCTGGCACCGGCGACCGCCCGTTCCACCGGGGCGGGCGGCGCGGGACGGCCGCCGCCACGGAGCACCTCGGTCACCTTGCGGGTGACCGCACCTGGCACCTTGGCGAGCGGGAAGCCAGGAGAGGCCGACCCGGCAAGGACCGCCAGCAGCAGGAGGGCGGCGATGGCGCCGCCCCCCTTGAGCATCACCGAGCGCCGCACGGGGGTCAGCCCACCGCCCACCCGGAGCCGTCGCGGTGGACGGTGACGTAGCCGGTCGGCAGCCGGCCATCGCCGGCGTCGGCCATCACCAGCACGCGCCGCTCGTTCGCGCTCACCTGCTCCTGCTGCAGCGCCTGGACGCTGTCCCTGTCCACCCCGTGACGCCGGGCGAACCAGTTCGCGGCCGCGTCCTCCGGCCGGCGGCCAACCTCGCGGCTCGGCCGGTTGGCGGTGGCCTGCCGGTCGGTGGTGGCCGCCCCCGCGACCTGGGTGGACGCGCGCTCCACGGCCGCCACCTTGCCGAGCGCCCTCGGCCGCCCGTCGGGGTTGTCGTAGAGGGCGCCCACCACCGTGGTGAGCACCAGGGCGAGGGCGGCCACGGCGAAGAGGCGCCGGCCGAGCCGGCTGCGCAGCAGCCGCAGCGGCAGGAACATCACCGTGGCGGCCAGCCGGACGCCGGCATCGCCGCCGCGGAGGGTCACCACGTCGTCAGGAACCTGGCCGAACATCCCCGGCCGGCGCCGGACAGCGGTTGCATGGGCGTTCATGATGGATCACTCCCGAAGAGCCGATGGCGGCGGGGGACCTTGCCGCGTTGGCGGGCGAGCCGCCAGCGGATCAGGGCAAGGGCCACGATCGGCCAGGTGGACCCCGCCAGCAGCACGCCGACGTACTCGTCGGAGGAGTGCAGCGCGTTGGCCACGCGCATCACGGTCAGCGAGAGCAGCGAGGTGAAGGCGAGCAGAGCGACGGTCGCGAGCAGCGGCAGGAGCCACCAGCGGATCACCTGACCGCGCCGACGTGGCCCCTCGACAGCGAGCGGGACCACGAACAGCGCGGCGAGGCAGAGCAGGAACAGCAGCGTCTGGGCGCACGCGGCGATCATGGCGAGCACCCCGAGCGTGATCGCGAACGGCAGGACGTAGCCAACCGCCGAGGTGGCGATGAACGCCCGCTCGGGACCGTGCCGCCCGATCGCCCAGTCGTGCACGCCGGAGACGTTCCTGCCGAGGTTCTGCAGCAGGGAAGGCTTGCGGGCCGGGTCCGCGGTGGCGAGCACCGCGGACCCGGTCTGCACGCGCGACAGCGGGTGGGCGACGAACGAGTCCCAGTACCGGGTCGCCAGGCGCTTCTGCGCCTCGTCCGCGTTGGGCGCGCCGTCGGTCTCCCGGCTCGGGGCGATCTGCGAGACCGCCCCCAGCATGAGGTTCGGGACGGCGGTCCCGAGCGCGGCCGCCTTCTGCACGGTCGCCTGCGGCTTGGTGATCACCACCGTCGCCGCCAGCAACAGCAGGATGGCCAGTACCCAGGTGCGCGCGCTCGGGCGCACCAGGATCCCGTAGGCGACCAGGCCGAGCAGGGCGAGCTGGGTGCCGTCACGCAGCAACCGGCGGTTGCCCTCCCGCCACCCCCCGACTCCTTCGGCGGTGCGGCCACCGACCAGGAAGTCGAACAGCCCGAGCCGGTAGACGTCGCGCTGCCGCTCGATCGACGACCTGGTCATCCAGGCGGTCGAGCGGATCGCCAGGCGGGCGTAGGCGTTGAGCACGCCACGGCCCTGGATCTCGACCTGCTCGCGCTGGTACTTCCAGGGTGCGGTCTCGGCTTGGGCGGCGCCGATCTGCGCCGGGCGGACGAGGATCACCAGGAACAGCAGCAGGAAGGCGCCGACGAGGTAGCGGAGCAGGACGGTGCGGAACTCGCCGAGAAAGCGATGCTCGGGCGGGACGGCGTACAGCGGCCGGGTGGGCGCGTCCGTCCCTCCGTGGTGGCGCTTCTCGGCGGTGGTGCTCACGGCTTCCCCTTCACGTGACCACGATGCGCTCGGCGTCTGCCCCGCTCGTATCCCCTGTGTCGCCCGGTGTCGCCCCGTGTCCGAGGGGCTCCAGTTCCCGGTGATCGAACATATGTTCGACCCTATGAGCTGTGGCGTCAAGCGAACAGCCCCGCTTCTCACGGGTATTTCGCGACCTGTCCCCCTGGCTCCAGGCCTGCCTGTCCGGAACGCTCCAGCCGAGGGCCGAGCGCCGGCTACCTGGCGGACGAGGGGGGTGGCGCCGTCACCGAGCGGTAGGTGAGCGGCGGGGTCACCACGGACTCCTCCAGGAGGCGGTAGAAGAGCAGCCCGCGATGGGTGGAGCGGCGCCGGTTGAAGCGGAAGGTGAACTCGTCGAGGTACCAGTCGAGCTGGTCGGCGGAGACCGCGCCGGAGTGGGTCGCCTCCAGCCAGCGGTGCAGCCTGGCGACCACGTCGGCACCGCAGGCCATGGCCGGCTCGTCCTGCCCGTCGGGCGCGAGGTAGCCGAGCTCGGTCAGGGCCGCGGCCGCGTCCCGCCTGCCGGTGCGGACCACCGTCCCCGGCTCGACCGCCCAGCCGACAAAGGCGACCAGGTCGACCGCTGCCGATCCCGGCGTCCGCTGCATGCGGACCCGGCCGGGCTCCCCGGCGTCACGCACCTCGACCGCGGCGGCCACGGTGGCGCCCGCGCGGCCACCGGTTCCCGGGCGGGCACCGACCACCGTGGTGACCACCTCGACGGTGTCGGAAAGGCGGGGTCGGCCGGACCGCACCATGGCCCGCCGGTAGCGGTGCAGCATCGCCCAGGCGGTCTCGTAGCTGGACAGGCCGAGGTGGTGCTGCAGGTGGCGGGCTGAGACGCCGTGCTCGGCGGTGGCGATCAGCCAGGCGGCCTCGAACCAGTGCGTGAGCGGGGTTCGGGTCCCCTGAAACAGGGTGCCGGCGGTGACCGAGGTCTGGTGCTGGCAGTTGCGGCAGACCAGCCGCCGGCGTGAGCCCCGCCAGGGCTCGCCGACCGCACCGCACGACGGGCAGACGAACCCGTCCGGCCAGCTCAGCCGCTCGAGGTAGCGGCCGCAGGCGTCCTCGTCGGGGAAGGCCGCCTCGAACTCGTCGCGGGTGCGGGGGTAGTCCCCGCCGGCGACCGGTCCAGGCGGCTGGGAGGACTCGGCGGGGTCTGCCACGGGCCCGCTCCTCGGGTGGCGTGCGGCGGCCTGTAGGTCGCCGCCTACAAGAGGCTGAAGTGCGGCAGTGGCCACACGGTGCCGGTCGCCCTGCCGACCAGGGTGGAGTGCGGTATCGGGCCGAAGAAGCGCGAGTCCGACGAGTCCTCGCGGTTGTCCCCCATCACCCAGTAGTGCCCGGGAGGCACCCGCACGGGACCGAAGTCGGAGGTGCGGGTGCCAGGCCGGAGGTATGGCTCGATCAGCGCGCTGCCGTTCAGCCAGACGCGGCCCTGCGAGCCCTGGACGATGTCGCCAGGTCCGGCGACGACCCGCTTGATCAGGTCCTCGTTCCCTGGCGGAGCGCTGCCGAGACCCTGGGCGACGGCCCGCCGCACCCACGACACGGCGTTGTCCGGCGCCGCCACACGCTCCCCGGTGGGGCGCAGGAAGACCACCACCTGGCCGCGCTGCGGGACGCCGAGGCGGTACGAGAGCCGGTTGACGACCACCCGGTCGCCCACCTCGAGGGTCGGCTCCATGGAGCGGGACGGGATGTAGAAGGCCTGGACCAGGAAGCCCTTGACCAGCACGGCCAGGATCACCGCCGCGATCACGAGCACGGGCAGCTCGGCCACGAACGCCGCCCTGGGCTGGCGGGAGCGCCGGCCGCCGCGGCCGTAGCCGTCGCCGTAGCGCTCGACGCGCGTCTCGGCCAGCTCGACCTCGCCGGTGCCTGGGCGCCGGGTGCGCGGCCGGACCGGACCGCCGGGATACGCGCCCGGCCTGGCGGGCAGCGCCGGCGGTGCTGGCGCCGCCCAGCTGGCCGGCGGGGCCTGCCACTGCGGCCGGGGGGGCGCGGGCAGCTGGCGCGGGGCGGGCCTCGGTGGCCAGAACCTCTCGGGCGGCATCGCCGCGGCCGCGCCGGGCGGCCACGGCCCGTGCGGCACGGGAGCCGGTGCCGGGCCAGGCAGGGCCGGCGGCAGGGGGGCCGGGCCGGTGGGCTGTTCCCATGGCATCCCTGGCCAGGAACTGCTGTGGTCGGGGATACGGGCCGGCGCCGGCGCGCCGGTCCATGGCGCGCCTGGGGCCGGCATGCCGGTTGGTGGTGGGCTGGCCTCCGGCAGGCGCCGCTGGGCCGGCCCACCGGTCCAGGGCGGCCCGGGTGGCGGCGTGCCGTTCGGGACCGGGGGGCCGGCCCCT
The DNA here is from genome assembly GCA_035535495.1 of Actinomycetota bacterium. Lineage (GTDB taxonomy): Bacteria > Actinomycetota > CALGFH01 > CALGFH01 > CALGFH01 > DASUZB01. Next base: position 23,746 of record DATLQA010000154.1, read on the forward strand.
GGCATCCGGCCGGCGACCGGGGGGCCGGTCCAGGCCGGGCCGGGGGCTGGCACGCCGGTAGCGGGCGGCGGTGGGGCGGCGTCGGGTAGGCGCCACGGGTCCGGTGGGTCACTCCACGGTGAGGCCGGCGGCATGCCACCGTCGAGCGGAGGACCCGGGTCGGGTGGGTGACTGGACGGGAGCGCTTCGGTCCAGGACGCGTACAGGTCGGGTGCGCCCGGCGCGGTCGGTTCGTCGACCCAGGCCAGCGGCATGGCCGACTGCCTCGCCGGTGCTACCGGAGCGTGCTCGGCGTCGGGCAGGCCGATGCCGCCACCCGGATCACCGGCGGATCCGTTGGGCCAGAGACCGTCCCGGGTGTCCGGCAGCTGTGCCGAAGCCGGCCCGCCCGTCCAGGACAGGTCGGCGAGGTCCGCCTGGTGGCCGTTCGTCGACCCGTTGGCCCAGTGGGCGCCGTTGGCCTGCTCGAACCCGGGTGCCGATCCGTCAGGTGGTGCCGCCGTCGGGAAGACGCCCCTGGCCGGACTACCAGGGACCTCGGGCCGGGGGATCCCCGACCCGTTGGTGCGGAACGCACCGCGGCCGTGTGGCTGCCGTCCCGAATCGGATTCGTTGGTCCAGGCTGGGCTGGGGAGCGCCGGGCGGCCGGTGGGCCGGCCGTTCACCCGAGGGTCGGCGGAACCGTTGGTCGCGGGGTCGCCGGGTTGACCAGGTGTGAACCCGTTGGCCCACGGGCCGCCTGGGGTCTCCGGCCAGGTCGCGGCCTGGTACTCCGACCAAGGAGGGTCGGGGTACCGGCTGGCGGACGGGTCCGGCACCGGAGCAGGTGGCATGCCTGGATCACCCGCGCGCGCCGAAGGCGGCGGGGCGGGTCCCATGGTCCTCTCGTTCCAGTGCTCCAAGTGGTAGCCACGCTTTCGCGCGTGGGGACGGACCCCGTTGGTGCAGTGTGGCAGCACCCGGTGACGAAGCGGGTCCAGCCTGGGGGATTCGCTCGTCGCGCCCGTACCGCCGGGGCGGCGTGGTGCCGCCCCCTGTATCAACCAGTCCGGTATTGTCTCGCATCCGGCGCCGCTCGCCGAGCCGGCCAGAGCGCCCAGGCAGGTTGAATCACCCGATCTGCACGAGCGTCGGTAGCCTCACTGGTAGCCACCGGACCGTACGGGTACCACCACTCCTTGCGATTGGCACGCCCGTCCAGGTGCACGTGCTTGGACCGGCCACCCACATCGCGGTCCTCAAGGCTGGTTGACGCGGTCCGCGCCGGCAAGGGCCTGGTCGAGTACGTCAAGCCCCTCCTCCAGCATGGCCTCGTCCATCACCAGCGGCGCCAGGATGCGGACCACGTTGTCGTGGATGCCGGCCTTGAGGGTCAGCACGCCGTTGCGGGCGGTCTCGGCCAGCACCTGGTTGGTGGCCTCCTTGGCCGGCTCCTTGGTCTTGCGGTCGGTGACCAGCTCGAGCGCCATCATCGCGCCCAGACCGCGCACCTCGCCGACGATGCGGTGACGCTCGCCCATGTCACCGAGCCGCCTGGCCAGCACCGCCCCCATGCGCTTCGAGCGGTCGAGCAGGTCGCCCTCTTCGAACATCTCGATGGTGGCCAGGGCGGCGACGCAGGCCAGCGGGTTGCCGCCGTAGGTGCCGCCAAGCCCGCCGGGGCCGGGTACCTCCATCATCGGTGCCCGGCCGGTCACCGCGCCGAGCGGCAGCCCGGCAGCCAGCGACTTGGCCGAGAGCGTGAAGTCGGGCTCGACCCCTGGGTGCTGCTCGGTCGCGAAGAGCGTGCCGGTGCGGCCGAAGCCGGACTGCACCTCGTCGGCGACCAGCGGGATCTCCAGGTCGCGGCAGATCTGCGCGATCCGTTCCAGCCAGCCGGGAGGCGGCGCGATGAAGCCGCCCTCGCCCTGGACCGGCTCCACCAGCACCGCGGCCACGTTCTGCGGCCCGACGTGGACCTTGAGGTGATCCTCGACATAGTCCGCGCAGGCGATGCCGCAGGACGGGTAGTCGAGCCCGAACGGGCAGCGGTAGCAGTAGGCGTAGGGGACCCGGTGGACCTCGCTCGGGAACGGGTGGTAGCCCTGCTTGTACGGGGTGACCTTGCCGGTCATCGCCAGCGCCAGCAGGGTGCGGCCGTGGAAGGCGTTGTCGAACACCACCACGCCGGGGCGGCCGGTCGCCGCCCTGGCGATCTTGACCACGTTCTCGGTCGCCTCGGCGCCGGAGTTCACCAGGAAGGTCCGCTTGTCGTAGTCGCCAGGGGTGATGCGGTTGAGCGCCTCGGCCACCGCCACGTACGGCTCGTTCATCAGGGCGTGCTGGCAGCTGTGCAGGTAGCGGTCGAGCTGCGCCTTCAACGCCGCCACCACGGCCGGCGGGGTGTGGCCGGCGTTGAGCACGCCGAGGCCGCCGGTGAAGTCGATGAAGCGGTTGCCGTCGACGTCCTCGATCACCGCGCCGTGCGCGGCGGCGGCATAGACCGGTGTCATGGTGCTGACGCCCCGCGGGACGGCCTTGCGCCGGCGCTCGTCGAGCGCCCGGCTCGCCGGCCCAGGGACCTCGCCCTCCAGTCTGCGCGCCTGTGGCAGGGTCACGCTACGCTCCTTTGCTCAAACGCTCGGTGGCCTCCGCCGCCGGGTGCGCTGGCTTCCCTCGTCGCTCCTCGGCCCAGCCGGCGTGCGGCTCCGGGCACCTCGCTCATTCTCAGCCCGTCACCATGGTGCGGGTGACCAGGGACACTTCCATGAAGCGGCGGGCCAGCTCCGCGAAGTACGGTTCCGGCGGCACCACGTCCTCGGGGGCGAACACCCCGCGCCGGTCGATCACCCCGCCGGCGAGGAACTGGGCGACGATACTTGGCGGCACGCCGGTGTCGAGCTGCCCGGCACCAGCACCCCAGGTCGGGTGGGGCCGCACCACGCACTCGACCAGCACCTCGATGCGGCGCCCGGCGTTGGGGGCGAGGGCCGGATCCCCCGATCGTCCGGCCCGTCGCCCACCAAGCCGGACCCAGATCGCCTCGGCGTCGTCCGCCTTGGCGTCGGGGCTGGGCCGTTCCTGGCCGACGGTGAGCAGGTCGAGCAGCAGGTCTCTCGGGACCACCTTGCCGACCGGCAGGTCGACCGGCTCGGTGCCGGTGAGACCGAGCCCGACCAGCAGGTTCATGCGGTCCATGAAATCGGGTGGGAAACCGACCTTGAACGAGACCGACTCGATCCCGCGATCGGCCAGGTAGCGCGGCAGGGTGGCGACCTCGGAGTGGAGCGTGTGGCCGACCCGCACGCGCCCGACCGGAGCCGGGAACTCGAGCTCCTCCTGCTCGCTCATGGCCGGCACCGCGTTCCAGCGGCCGCCGCGCCAGACCATCGCCGGCATGGTGAACTCGTCGAGCAGGGTGGGAGCGGCGTAGGGGAGGGGGAGGACGGCGTCGTGGCTGGCGAAGTCGGCGATCCCCAGCCGGATCTCGACCGACTCGACCGTGTCCAGCTCCCTGGCGGCCAGCGCGGCCATCACGTTGGTGGTGCCCGGACTGGCTCCCATGCCGATGACCGCGGTGGCGCCGGCGGCGGCGAAGCGCTCGTGCAGGGTGAGCTGCCTTCGGGTGGTGTGGAACAGCCCGCCGAGGTCGACGTAGTGCGTGCCGGTGTCGGCACAGGCCTCCATCACCGGCACGTTGGTGGCGTGGAAGGCGCAGTTCACCACCACGTCGACCGGCTCGAAGCCGTGCCGGAGAGCATCGGGGTCGCCGGCGTCGAGGGTCGCGCCCCAGATCCTGGCGGTGCCGGTGGAACCGGCCCGCGCCGCCGCCCAGCCGGCGGTCTCCATCGCCCTCGGGCCGTCGGCGTCGGCCACGCAGACCTCGTCCACCCCGACCGACTCGGTCAGGTCACGGACCGTCCAGCGCCCCATGGCGCCGGCACCGCCGAGCACGAGTGCGCGCATCCGACTCCCAGCACCGCTGTCCACGTCACCGGGCCCACCAGCCATCGCCGAGGCCCGCACGGACGGCGCTGGACCCGCGCGCGAGCGCGGCACCGCCGTCCGTGCGGGCAGCGTGCCAGCTGGCCCAGAGGTCGAGAAGGGCCCCAGCGTCCAAGCCGGTCATACCGGCTTGTACGAATCGGCACCGCTTGTACGAAGTGGTGCCTGGGGCTGGCGCCGGACGACCGGCTGTGTACAGTTGTGCCATCGCCAGGCTCGGCCTGGCGCCGGATTGGAGCCGCGGGGAGGGCTCGTGACCACGACCGTCGGCGACCTGCTCGCGATCGAGGACCTGTCGCTCCGGCTGGTCGCGGGCCAGGCCGGCGTGGACCGGCCGATCCGCTGGGCGCACGTCTCCGAGCTGGACGACCCGACCCGCTGGCTGCGTGGCGGCGAGATCCTGCTGACCACCGGGCTCGGTCTGGGCAAGGCGGCGAGCGCCCAGGCCCGGTTCGTCGAGCAGCTCGCGCGGGCCAAGCTGGCCGGGCTCGGCCTTGGCCTCGGCTTCGCCTTCGACCAGACACCGGCCGCGGTGGCCGGCGCCGCCGACGCCGCCGGCTTCCCGGTGTTCGAGGTCCCGTTCGAGATCCCCTTCATCGCCATCACCGAGGCGTTGTTCTCCCGGCTGGTCAACGAGCAGTACGTGCTCCTGCAGCGGGCGGGCACGGTGCAGCAGACCCTCTCCCGCCTGCTGGTCGACGCGGCCGGTCTGGATGCGCTGCTCGGTGCGTACGCCCGCATGACCGGCACGGCCGCGCTCCTGTTCGACCTCCACGGCGAGGTGGCGGCCAGCTCGCCCGAGGCCGCCCGCCTGCTCGACGCCCGCGTGGCCTGGGAAGAGGTGCAGGCGCTCCGGCCCGAGGAGGGCGACTTCGCCGCCAGCCTCTCGGGGCGGAACGGGAGCCGCTCGCTCCTGCCCATCCTGGTCGGTGGGGCGCCAAAGGCGTTCCTGGTGATCGCCAGGTCGGGCCGTGCCGAGCCGTTCCACCAGGTGGTCAGCCATCACCTGGCCACCGCCATCGCGCTCGAGCTGGCCAAGAGCCAGGCGGTCGCCCGCACCGAGCGGCGCCTGGTCGGCGACTTCCTCGACGCGCTCCTGGAAGGCGAGCTGTCCAGCGACGAGACCGCCAGGCGGCTGCGCTTCCTCGGCCTCGGTGCCGCGCAGTCGATCGCCGCTCTGGTCGGCCGCCCCGAGCCGACCGGCGCCAACGGCTCGGCGGAGCGCGATCAGCCCGGAGGCGGCCCGCCGGAGGATCGCGTGGAGGGCCTGCACCGGCTGGTCGAGGACCGGCTCTCCCGCCGTCCCGCGCCCTATGTGTCCAGCATCCACGACGGCGCGGTGGTGGCCCTGTTCGAGGCGGCCGACCCGGCCGACGCGCGCGCCGCGGTCGAGGCGGTGGCGGAGACGGCCAGCGCCCGAGGCGTGGCCGCCCGCTTCGGTCTCGGCATGCCAGAGGCCGATCCGCGCGCTCCCCGCCGTGCCTACCAGGAGGCCCGCTTCGCCCTCGACGCGGCGCATGCCCATGGCGACAGCCGCGTGGCCTGCATCGACGACCTCGGCAGCCACCGACTGCTGCTCGCGCTCCAGCACGAGGCGGCGCTGGACGCGTTCTCGCGTGGCCTGCTCGCACCTTTGCGCGCCTACGACCGCCGCCAGCACGGCGAGCTGGTGGCCAGCCTGCGGACCTTTCTCGAGCACAACGGCAACTGGGAGTCGGCCGCCCGCGCCCTCGGCGTCCACCGCCACACCCTCCGCTACCGCATCCGCCGGGTGGTCGAGCTGACCGGCCGCGACCTCGACGCGGCGGCCGACCGCGTCGAGTTCTGGCTCGCCCTTCAGGCCGAGCAGATCCTCGCCGCCCGCCGCCGCTCCTGACCCGGTCTTCGCATGCCGGACGGTCGACCTGGACGGTTAGGAGAGGATTGTCCGCCGATCCGTCCAACCTCCCCCCGCGGCAAGGGTCGATTCGTACATAGACGGGCTGACAGGCGGTGATAGCGTGCCCAACAGCCTGTTCGATCGTATAGTGCGTGATCACCGGCAGGAGCGCGATCGGCAGGGACGGCGAGGTTGGACGTCCGCGCGGGCGGGCCTCTCCGAAACAGAGGCGCCGCGCCGGGCGCCGCCTCACGCCCGCGTCTGCCCGCCGTGCAGCCGGGACCAGCGAGCCCACCGGCCGCCCCCGCGGCCCTAGGACAGTTGAGAGGGCAGATGGTAGAGGCCAGGCTCCGGGTGGACGCCCAGTCGGAAGCGGGCGGTCAGGGTGGCGAGCTGCCCGCGATCCAGCTCGAGAGCGTGATCAAGCACTTCCCGGCAGGGTCGGGCAACGTCCAGGCGGTCGAGCAGATCGACCTGTCCATCGCCGAGGGTGAGTTCTTCTCCCTCCTGGGCCCGTCCGGCTGCGGCAAGACCACCACCCTGCGGATGATCGCCGGGTTCGAGGAGCCGACCGGCGGGCGCATCCTGCTCCACGGCCGCGACGTGGTGGGCGTGCCCCCGTACCGGCGCGACGTCAACATGGTCTTCCAGCACTACGCCCTGTTCCCCCACATGAACGTGTTCGACAACGTCGCCTTCGGCCTGCGCCGCAAGAAGGTCCCCGGCGACGAGATCAAGCGCCGGGTGGGGCAGATGCTCGAGCTGGTCGAGCTGGGGGGCAAAGAGGGCCGCCGGCCCCAGCAGCTCTCCGGCGGCCAGCAGCAGCGGGTCGCGCTGGCTCGGGCGCTGGTCAACCACCCGAGGGCGCTGCTGCTGGACGAGCCGCTCGGCGCGCTCGACCTCAAGCTCCGCCAGGCCATGCAGCTCGAGCTGAAGCGCATCCAGCGCGAGGTCGGCATCACCTTCGTGTACGTCACCCACGACCAGGGCGAGGCGCTGACCATGTCGGACCGCCTGGCGGTGATGAACCGGGGACGCATCGAGCAGCTCGGTAACCCGCGCGACCTGTACGAGCACCCCGGCACCCGATTCGTCGCCGGGTTCATCGGCACCTCCAACATCCTCACCGGGCGGGTCGACCGGCGAGAGGGCGAGCTCGGCGTGGTCGAGCTCGGCCCGGACGAGCGGGTACTCGTCCCGCTGAGGACGGGCGCCCGCGCGGGCGAACAGGTCGACGTGGCGGTCCGGCCGGAGAAGATCTCCCTGATGGAAGCGGACGCGGCCTCGGCGGTCCCCGACGACTGCTGCCGTGTTCGTGGGCGCGTCACCGAAGTCGTCTACCTCGGCACCTCGACGACCTACAACCTGACCGTAACGGGTGGGACGGAAGTGACGGTCTTCCGTCAGAACGCGACCCTGGGCCCGGAGTTCCAGGCCGCGCAGGGGCACGAGCTGTGGCTGGTGTGGGCGCCGGAGCACTCCTACGTGCTCGCGCAGGAGCCGCAGACCAAGGAGGAACGCTAGCGATGCCACGCGACCGTGACGGCAACGAGCTGAACCTGCTCATCCAGCGGCCAGGCGCCCGCATCGGGAGGCGCCAGGCCATGCGGGTGGCCGCCCTCCTCGGGGCGGCGGGGGCCCTGGACGCGTGCTCCGGCGACACCTCGACCGGGGGCCAGAGCCAGAGCGCCACCACCCTCGACACGCCAGAGGAGAAGGTCCTCAACTTCTACAACTGGTCGGACTACATCGACGAGAAGACCATCCCCAACTTCCAGAAGCAGAACGGCATCAAGGTCAACTACGACAACTACTCCTCCAACGAGGACCTGCTGTCGAAGATGCGGGCCGGCCGGACCCAGTACGACATCATCGTGCCGACCAACTGGTTCGTCCCCACCTACCTGCGGCTCGACCTGCTGCAGCCGATCCGCATGGATCTCGTGCCGAACGCCAAGAACCTCGACCCCACCTTCGTGAAGGCCGACTACGACCCCGAGGGCAAGTACACGATCCCCTGGCAGTGGGGCACCACCGGCCTCGGCTACAACACCACCAAGGTGCCGGGCGGCGAGCTCGACTCCTGGAAGTCGCTCTACGAGCCCGACGCCGGCCTCTCCGGCAAGATCTCGATGCTCAGAGAGGTCACCGACGTCATCGCCTCCACCCTGATCTACCTCGGCAAGGACCCCAACTCCACCGACCCGGCCGACATGAAGGCGGTGCAGGACACCGTCCGCGAACTCAAGCCGAAGCTCAAGAAGTTCACCAGCGACACCTACATCGACGAGTTGACCGCCAACGAGACCTGGCTGGCCCAGGGGTGGAGCGGCGACGTGTTCCAGGCCGCCGACGAGAACGACAAGGTCACCTACGTGATCCCCAAGGAGGGGTCGCTGCAGTGGGCGGACGTGATGTGCGTTCCGAAGACCGCCCCGCACCCCAAGAACGCGGCCAAGTTCATGAACTACGTGCTCGACCCCAAGATCGCCGCGCAGATCTCGGCCTACGTCTCCTACGGCACCCCGGTCACCGCGGCCAAGCAGCTGATCCCCAAGGAGCAGCTCGACGACCCGAGCATCTACCCGCCGTCGTCGATCAAGCTGCACATCGTCACCCTGTCGGGGCCGAAGATCCAGACCTGGCAGACCGCCTTCGATGGCATCCTCTCCAGCTGAGCACCAGGCGCTCGCACCGGCGCCCAGCTCGCCGGCGCGCGAGACGCTCCTGCGCGCAGGCGACCGGGTGCGCCGCTTCACCGGGACGCTCCTGGTCCTCCCCGGCGCCTTGTGGCTGCTGGTGCTGTTCTTCGTGCCGCTCGGCTACGTGGCGGTCTACTCGGTGGCCACCAACGTCGACTTCGCGGTGGTCTCCTTCGGGTTCGACCTGTCCAACTTCCGCCAGGCGCTCGACACGCCCGGGCTGGTCGCCTCGACCATCCGGGCGGCCACCTACGCGCTGAGCGCCACCCTGATCGCCCTGGTGATCGCCTACCCGCTCGCCTATTTCATCGCGCGCCGCGGCGGCCACTACAAGAACTTCCTGATCGTGCTGATCATGCTCCCCTTCTTCTCCAGCTACCTGATCCGGGTGTTCGCCTGGGTCACGCTGCTGCGCGGCGAAGGGGTGGTGAACACCGCCCTGACCGGCCTCGGCGTGCTGAAGGAGCCGATCGGCTTCCTCGGCACGCCGTTCGCCGTGATCATCGTGCTCGCCTACGACTACCTGCCGTTCATGGTCCTGCCCCTGTACGTGGCGCTGGAACGGCTCGACCCTGCCCTCCTCGAGGCGTCGAAGGACCTCGGCGCGACCAAGAGCGTGACCTTCGCCAAGGTCACCTGGCCGCTGGCGATGCCGGGGGTGGTCGCCGGGCTGCTGCTGGTGTTCGTGCCCGCGCTCGGGGACTTCGTCACCGCCGAGCTGGTCGGCGGCGTCCGCACCCAGGTGGTCGGCCAGGTCGTCTACCGCCAGTTCCTGAGCTTCCAGAACTACCCGCTCGGCTCGGCTCTGGCCTTCCTGCTGATGGGCATCAGCCTGCTGGCCGCCCTGCTGATCACCCGGATCCTCGGACGGGAGTCGTTCTGATGGCGGTCACCGCCCCCGCCGCCCGTCCGACCGCGGCACCGAACCTCGGGATCCGCCTGCGCCTGTGGTTGGAGGGCAAGCCGCTCGCGCTGGCGGCGATCGGCGCCTACGTGTTCCTGTTCGCGCCCCTGGTCATCCTGATCCTCTACAGCTTCAACGACTCCCGCCGGATCGCCTGGGCCGGCTTCACCACCCACTGGTACGGCGATCTGTTCCGCGACCCGACCATCACCGCCGCGTTCCGGCAGAGCTTCAAGGTGGGCCTGCTGGCCACCCTGATCGCGACCGTGCTCGGCACCATGGTGGCGTTCGCGCTGACCAGGCACCGGGTGGTGGCCCGCGGCGGCACCGAGATCGCGCTGCTCGGCCCGATGATCACGCCCGAGGTGATCATGGCGGCGGGGCTCCTGATCCTGTTCGCCCAGTTCTCCCGGCTGCCCGGCCTGGTCGGCCGGACCTTCGGCCCCGGCCTCTGGGCGGTGGTGCTCAGCCACGTGATGTTCTGCATCCCGTTCGTGGTGGTCACCGTGCGGGCGCGGCTGCGGGTGATGGACCGCACCCTGGAGGAGGCAGCCGCCGACCTCGGCGCCGACCCGATCACCACCTTCCTCCGGGTGACCTTCCCGATCGCCCTGCCCGGCATCTTCGCCGGGGCTATGCTCGCCTTCACCCTCTCGTTCGACGACTTCGTGATCACCACGTTCACCTCGGGACCAGGCGTGACCACCGTGCCGCTCAAGGTCTTCTCCATGCTCAAGTTCGGCATCAGCCCCGTCATCAACGCCATCTCGGCCATCCTGATCCTCGGTACGACCTGCCTCGCCCTGCTCGCGCTGCGCTTCGGGGGCGGCACCCGCAGCGTGGCCGAGTCGCTCGCGGAGTGACCCTCCGGCCGGCTGCGCCTCGCGCGCTTCCGGCGAGGCGCACGTCCGGCCACCGCTCGACCTCGCACTGGAGGCGCCATGCGCAGGCTGCAGAACTTCATCGACGGCCAACTCACGGAGGCGGCCGACGGCCGGACCTCCACCCTGGTCAACCCGTCGACCGGTGAAGACTTCGCCGAGGCGCCGCTGTCGGGTCCGGCCGACATCGACGCCGCCTGCCAGGCGGCCGCCCGCGGATTCGAGAAGTGGCGCGACGCCACCCCGGCCGAGCGCGGCCTGGCGCTGTCCAGGCTCGCCGACGCGCTGGATGAGCGCGGCGAGGAGCTGGTCCGGCTCGAGTGCGAGAACACCGGCAAGCCCTTCCAGCTCACCATGGACGAGGAACTCCCGCCCATGGTCGACCAGATCCGCTTCTTCGCCGGTGCCGCGCGGGTCCTGACCGGCCTGTCGACCGGCGAGTACATGGCCGGCCACACCTCCATGATCCGGCGCGAGCCGGTGGGGGTCTGTGCCCAGGTCACGCCGTGGAACTACCCGGCGATGATGGCGGTGTGGAAGTTCGCGCCGGCGATCGCCGCCGGCAACGCGGTGGTCCTCAAGCCGTCCGATACCACCCCGGTGACCGCCGTGTGGCTGGCCGAGCTGGCCGCCGAGTTCCTCCCGCCCGGAGTGCTCAACGTGGTCTGCGGCGACCGCGACACCGGCGCCACCCTGGTCGCCCACAAGATCCCGGCGATGGTGAGCATCACCGGCAGCGTCCGCGCCGGTCGCGAGGTCGCCAAGGCCGCCGCCGAGGACCTCAAGCGCGTCCACCTGGAGCTGGGCGGCAAGGCGCCGGTGATCGTGTTCGACGACGCCGACGTGGACGCCGCGGCCGAGGCGATCGCCGCCGCCGGGTACTTCAACGCCGGCCAGGACTGCACCGCCGCCACCAGGGTGCTCACCGCCGGGGGGGTCCACGACGATTTCCTCTCCGCGCTGGTGGAGCAGGCCAAGCAGACCAGGACCGGGCCGCCGGACGACGCCGACGTCCTCTACGGCCCGCTCAACAACGCCAACCAGCTCGAACGCGTCCGCGGCTTCCTCGAGCGTGCCCCCGGCCACGCCGAGGTGGTGGTCGGCGGCCACGCGCTCGGCGACCGTGGCGGCTTCTTCCACGAGCCCACCGTGGTGGACGGCTTGGAGCAGGACGACGAGATGATCCAGCAGGAGGTCTTCGGCCCGGTCATCACCGTGCAGCGCTTCGACGACGAGGAGAAGGCGCTCGCCTGGGCGAACGGCGTGGAGTACGGGCTCGCGTCGAGCGTCTGGACGCGCGACCACGGTCGCGCCATGCGGATGGCGAAGTCGCTCGACTTCGGCTGTGTCTGGATCAACACCCACATCCCGCTGGTCGCCGAGATGCCCCACGGCGGCTTCAAGCACTACGGCTACGGCAAGGACCTCTCCCTCTTCGGCTTCGAGGACTACACCCGCATCAAGCACGTGATGTCCAATATCGAGGCGTAGCCGCGCCAGCGCCGTAGCGGCGTGGGCGGCAGGGTCCGCCGTCTCGTCGCCATGCCGCCGTAACGCTTCCCGGACGCAGGCCGCCGATACTGGTGCCGTCGGTTGACGACGGCGCTGAAGGTGGCTGGATGCTCCGATGACCACGACGGTGATCCCGGGCGCTCGGGCGGGCGGTCGCGGCCGGCCGTCGGCCGTGCTCGCATGGACGCTGTGGGCGTCGACGCTGCTCGGCCTGGCCGCGACCGCCTGGTTCGACCACCTGCTGCGCCGGGTCGGCAGGCCGGACCTGGCCCAGTTGACCGGCGAGGCCGTCACCATCGTGCTGGCGGCGGTGAGCGCGGCGACCGCCGGGGCTGTCCTGGCCAGCCGCCGGCCCGGCCATCCGGTGGGCTGGTTGCTGCTGGCCTTCGGGCTGGTGGGGCACGCGCTGACCAGCGCGGCCGAAGGGTACGCCCGCTACGGGTTGCTGGCTCGGCCGGGGGCGCTGCCAGCGGCCGACTACCTGGCCGCGTTCGCCTCGGCCACCTTCATCCCGAGCCTTGGCTGCATCGGCTTCATCCTGCTGCTCACCCCGACCGGCTCGCTGCCCTCGCCCCGCTGGCGGTGGTGGGCCTGGGTCGCGGCCGCGCTGCCGGCGGTCTTCGTGGTCGCGTGGCTGCTCGGGGCGGCGCAGCCGGACCCGGACGAGCCGTTGCGCTCGGTCAGCAACCCGCTGGCCATCCCCGCCCTGGCCGGTCCGCTCCGGGCCGTCGCCGGCATCACCGCTCCGGCAACCGCCCTGACCATGGTGGTCGCGGCCGGGTCGCTGGTGCTGCGCTTTCGCCGTGCCCGCGGCACCGAGCGCCAGCAGCTGCGCTGGCTGACGGTCGCCGCCGCGCTGGCGCCGCTGGCGGTGCTGGTCACCGCGGCCGGCATCATCACCGAGCACCCGACCGTCGCCAACTGGGCCGCTGGCCTGTACCTGACGCTGCTGCCGGTGGCCATCGGCGCGGCGATCCTGCGCTACCGGCTGTATGACATCGACCGGATCATCAGCCGCACGCTCGCCTACGGGCTGCTTACGCTGCTGCTGGGTGGCGGCTACGCCCTGGTGGTCCTGGGACTCGGCCAGCTCCTGGGCCGACGCTCCAGCCTGGTCGTGGCCGGCGCGACCCTGGCGGTGGCGGCGGCGTTCCAGCCGGCCCGCCGCCGCGTCCAGGCCGCGGTCGACCGGCGCTTCGATCGGCGCCGGTATGACGCCGCCCAGACGATCGCCGCGTTCAGCGCCCGGCTGCGCCAGCAGGTCGACCTGGACACCCTGACCGACGAGCTGCTCAGCGTGGTCGACCAGACCATGCAGCCGACCGTGGTGTCGCTGTGGCTCCGGCCGCCGCGGGCAGCGTCCAGCGAGGGGTTGGCGTCGCCGTAACCGTCGACGCGGGCTCAGGGCGCTTCCGGGCCGGGGTCGGTCCCGGGGGGAGGGAAGCGGGCGAAACCCTTCCAGGCCAGGCCGGCCAGCTCGTCGGCGAGGTCGGCGGCGGGGAGGGGCCGGGACTCCGCCAGCCACCAGGTGGCGGCGCCCTCCGCCATGCCGACCATGGCGGCGGCCAAGGCGCGCGCCCGGGTCTCGGGGAGGCCGGCCTCGGCCTGGATGATGGCGGTGATGCGCCCGGTGATCCACTCGCGGAAGCGCGCCACCCGTTCGCGGAAGGCGTCCTCGCGGCCGAGGGACGAGGAGAACAGCACCCGGAACGCGTCCTCGTGGACGGCGACGAAGTCGACGTAGGCGCCGAAGCCCTGGCGGAGGCGCTCGGCGTTGTCCTCGGCGTGGCCGATCGCGTCCTCGAAGGCCGCCTCCAGGCGGCCGAGCTCGATGGTGAGCAGGTCGGCGTAGAGGGCGTGCTTGGATGGGAAGTGCTGGTAGAGGACGGGCTTGGTGACCCCGGCCGCCTCGGCGATCGCCTCCATGGAAGCGCCCGTGTAGCCGTCCTGCGCGAACAGCCGGCAGGCGACCTCGAGGAGCTGCGCGCGGCGCTCGGCGGCAGGTAGGCGGATCCCGGCCGGTGTGGTCAACCGGTCCTCCCTTGTCTTCGGCGGCTTGGTGGCGCATGCTACCGGTTAGTATGTTACTGAGGAGTAACCAGACCTCATTGGCGGAGTCGTTGGCTGAGCGATTGAACCAGCATCCCGGCAACGGGCTCGGGCTGGGAGAAAGGATGCCGCCATGATCGGCTTCGAGCTGGCCGAAGACCAGGTTGCGGCACAGAAATGGGCCCACGAGTTCGCCGAGCGGGAGATCCGGCCGGTCGCCGCCAAGTACGACGAGACCGAGGAGTTCCCCTGGCCGGTGCTGTCCAAGGCGGCCGAGATCGGCCTCTACGGCCTGGACTACTACAAGATGGTCGCCGAGGACGAGTCCGGCGTCCTGCAGCCGGTCCTGGTCGAGGAGCTGGCCTGGGGCTGCGCCGGCATCGCCCTCGGCATCCTCGGCACCGGCCTGCCGCTGGTCGCGGTGATGTCCTCGGGCACGCCCGACCAGTTCGCCGAGTGGGCGCCGCGGATGTTCGGCACCGTCTCCAAGCCCGCTGTCGGCGCGTTCGCGGTCACCGAGCCCGGCGCCGGCTCCGACGTCTCCAGCCTCCGCACCAGGGCCACCAAGGACGGCGGCGACTGGGTGCTGAACGGCCAGAAGGTGTTCATCACCAACGGCGGCATCGCCGACGTCCATGTGGTGGTGGCCACCGTCGACCCCACGCTCGGCCACCGCGGCCAGGCCAGCTTCGTGATCCCGCCGGGAACCCCGGGCCTGCGCCAGGGCAAGAAGGAGCGCAAGCTCGGCATCCGCGCCTCGCACACCGCCGAGGTGCTGCTGGAGGACTGCCGCGTACCCGGCGACTGCCTGCTCGGCGGCGAGGAGCGGCTCAACGCCAAGCTGGAGCGCGGGCGGAACAAGGACCAGGCCAAGACCTCCTCGGGCGCGCTCAAGACCTTCGAGGCGACCCGGCCGATCGTCGGCGCCCAGGCGATCGGCATCGCCAGGGCCGCCTACGAGTTCGCCCGCGACTACGCCCGCCAGCGGACCCAGTTCGGCAAGCCGATCGCCTCCCAGCAGGCGGTCGCGTTCAAGCTGGCCGACATGGCGACCGAGATCGACGCGGCCCGGCTGCTGGTCTGGCGGGCCTCCTGGATGGGCCGGAACGGCGCGCCCTTCGCCCACGCCGAGGGCTCCATGTCCAAGCTCAAGGCCGGCGAGGTCGCCGTCCGGGTCACCGACGAAGCCATCCAGATCCTCGGCGGCTACGGCTACATCCGCGATTTCCCGGTGGAGAAGTGGCACCGGGATTCGAAGATCTACACGCTCTTCGAGGGCACCAGTGAGATTCAGCGCCTGGTGATCTCGCGTGCCAACGGCGGGATGGCGTAGGGCTTACGCCCTGGTGGTGGCGCGCTGCTCTGGTTGCGGGCTGAGGACCGCCCCAAGGGGACGGCGCCGCTCGGCCACGCTGAGCAGCCAGACGTGGAGTCCGAACAGCAGGATCGAGCCGGCCAGGAACAGGTAGCTGGGCAGGGCCGGGGCGCCCGGGTCCTGGTAGGCGAAGACCGCCACCGGGGAGAAGCTCGGCTTGACCAGGCCGGAGTTGGCCGGCGGCTCCTTGGGCGAGATCACCACCGCCGCCACCGTGGTCCCGTCCTGGATGGTGTAGAAGACCTTGGTGTCGGTGTTGACCACGTCCAGTTCCTTGCTGGAGTCCTTGACGTCCTTGTTGCGCTCGGCGATGAAGTCGGCGAGCGCGGCCTGCTTGGCGGTGTCGAGGTCGGCCTTGAGCTTCTCGTCGGCGGCGGACAGCTTGGCCCCGCCCTCAGCCTCGGCCGGTGCCTCCTGCCAGCCGTTGCTGGCGTTGCCCATGAAGGCCTTCACCCGGTCGTAGCGGGCGGCGGCCGGGTCGTCCCCGGTGAACTGGACGAAGGTGGGCTGCTTGCCGACCGGGCCGGTCAGCGCCGGCGTCCCTGGCAGCCCGAACGACCAGGTCGCCGTGAGCATGATCAGGAACCCGAAGAACGCGATGGCGGCGATCAGGTAGCCCTTGAGCGCCCCCAGGTTGGCCGCCAGGAGCATCCACACCGAGCCGGGCAGCAACAGGAACGCGGTGAGGACCAGCACGGCGCCTTTCACGGGACCTCAGGCCTCCTCAGGCCGGCCGGCGCCGCGGACGCGCTCACCGGCCGGTGCGCCCCGGCGGCCTTGAAGTCGAGCTGCTGCCTGGGCTTGTTGTCGCTCTGGATGGACAGCAGGTAGTTGACCAGGTTGGTGATCTGCTGGTCGTTCATGGGGCCGCCGTAGCGCACCCCCCAAGTCGGCATCGGCGTCGGCGGCCGACCCTTCTGGATGGTCTCCCAGGCCACCGTGGCGACATCCTGGCCGGTGTGGCGCTGCCAGATCTCGGTGAGGTTGGGCGCCTGCACGTCGGCCGGCTTGGCGTTGGGCACGCCGGGGGTGACGTAGCGCTCGACCGTGCCGCCCTTGGCGTCCTTGCCGTGGCAGCGGGCGCAGAACTCGACGAACTCCTGCCGGCCGAGGGTGACCGACTCCTCCTGCTGGTGCACGCCGGCGGCGCGCATCCGGGCCGGCTCGCGGATGTAGAGGAACGGCAGGGCGACCGCCAGGAAGATGGTGAGCGCGACGCCGGCGAGCTGGTAGTTCTCCAGCAGCCGGCCTTCGAGCGCCTCGTCGGTGGGGCCGGGGCGGCGCGACGGGGGAGTGGCCGCGCCGGCGGCGCGGGCACGCTCGCGGGCGCGGAACACCACGCCGACGACCACCGCCAGCAGGATCAGGGCGGCCGGGAACAGGAACAGCAGTACGGTTCCCCTGCTCATGCCTCCCCACCGCCGGAGATGCAGTGCGGCCCCTCGAGCTCCTGGCCGGTGGTGTTGGTGCCGCGCGGTGGACCGGTGACGATCTTGGAGGTGTCGACCGTGATCTGCGCGCCCTGCACGGTGATGGCGAAGCGGTCGAGCCCGCGGGGAGCCGGCCCCTCCTTGTACTCGCCGGCATGGTTGTACTTGGAGCCGTGGCAGGGGCACTCCCACCACTGCGAGGAGGCGCACCACGGCACCCGGCAGCCGAGGTGGACGCAGCGCTGGTACAGCGCCATGTAGCCGCCGCCGGTGACGCCGTTGTAGATGCCCTCGGTGTCCTTGCCCGTGTAGGGCACCAGGTAGAAGCGGCCCTCGGGGACGTAGGCGTAGCCCTTGTTGGCCTTGATGTCGGCGTCGATGGTGGTCTTGGTGCCGGCCCTGATCTTGGTACCGAACCCCTCGGACAGGTTGGGCCACAGGAAGTAGACCGTGCCAGCCCCGAACCCCGCCAGGCCCGCGCCGAGCGAGGTCAGCCATGCCCGGCGCAGGAACGAGCGCCGGCTCACCTGGGGCCTGGGGGGCGCCGGCCGGGGGCTGGCCGGCTGGATCCCCGGGGTACTTGCCATGGAAGCGGTTTCCTTTGGTCGGCGTGTGCTGAGCTAGAACTCGAAGAAGACGCAGGCCTTGTCGGGATGGAGGTTGGCGGCGCAGGTCTCCATCCACGGCCAGACCCAGTTGAAGCCGGGGCCACGGAAGAACGAACCGGAGATCACCAGCACGGCCCAGAACATCATGAACATGGAGAACATCAGGATGGCGAGCTTGCGGTGCTCGGGCCGCATCGACGGGTTCTTGTCGAAGTACGGCGTGGCCGCGAGGATCAGCAGCGCGATGCCTGGAATCGTCACCCCGGCCACCATCGGGTGGAAGTAGCGGAGCAGTTCCTGCAGGCCGAGGAAGTACCAGTGCGCCTTGGACGGGTTGGGGGTGAGGTTGGAGTTGGCCAGCTCCCGCAGGGGCGCGTTGACCACCACCGCGAACACGGTCACGAAGGCGAACATGGCGAACGAGGCGACCGCCTCACGGATCAGCAGGTGGGGCCAGACGTTGACCTTGTCCTCCTGGCGCGCCTCGGTGCGCTGGATGCCCTCGGGCGGGACCATGGCGAGCAGGCGGTGGGTCTCGCCCTGCTTGGCCGACGCGCCGACCTGACCGGGCAGGCCCTTGGAGGCGACCGCGGCGGCCACCCGGGCGGCGCGCTCCTCCGGGGTGAGCCGGCGGTTGCCGTTGCCCGCCGGCGCGGGGCGGGCGGCCGGGCGGCTCGGCGCCTGCGCCGCCGCCGGTGCCGGTGCCGCCGCCACCGCGGCGGGCGCTTCGGCCGGAGCCGCCGCCGCCGCGGGCTCGGCGGCCTCGGCGGCCGGGGCGGCGGTCGCCGCCACGCCACGGTTGGCGCCGCGCTCCTTGCGGATCGCCACCGACTTGGCCTTGGCCCTGGCGACGCGCTCGGCCTCGCCGGCCGCGATCAGGCGGTCGTACGTCTCCTTGTCCGGCGTGACTTCCTCTGCCATCGGGATGCCTCCACGTCGCTCGTCCGCCGCGGCGCCCCGCGGCGGACGTCAGATCTACAGCGGGCCAGAGATGCCGCCGTCCTTGCGGATGCGCCAGAAGTGGACAGCCATGAAGATCACGGCCACGAAGGGCAGTGCGAGCACGTGCAGCACGTACCAACGGATCAGGGTCTCCGGGCCGATCTCGACCGCTCCCAGCAGCACGAAGCGGACCTGGTCCCCAATCACCGGCGTGTAGCCCATCATCGAGGTGCCGACCGCCACCGCCCAGATGGCCAGCTGGTCCCAGGGCAGCAGGTAGCCGGTGAACGACAGCAGCAGGGTGAGCAGCAGCAGCACCACGCCGACCACCCAGTTGAACTCACGTGGGGGCTTGTAGGCGCCGTGGTAGAAGACCCGCGCCATGTGCAGGAACACGGTGAACACCATCAGGTGGGCACCCCAGCGGTGCATGTTGCGCACCAGCTGGCCGAAGTTGACCGAGGCCGAGAGGGCCTGCATGTCGTTGTAGGCCAGCTCCTGCCCCAGCCCGGCCGAGGGCCGGTAGAAGAACATCAGGTAGATCCCGGTGATGGTGAGCAGGATGAACAGGAAGAACGTGAGGCCGCCCAGGCAGAACGTGTAGGTCAGCTTGAGGCCGTGCCGCTTCACCTTCACCGGGTGCAGGTGGTAGAGCACGTTGTTCATCATCGCCAGGGCGCGGTCCCGCGAGGTGTCGCGGTAGCCAGGCCGGTAGATCGAGCCGGGCCGGAAGATCGACTTCCACACCTGCGAATCCTGGGTCTGCTTCCACAGCTCACCCGGCTTGGGTGGCCGTGGGCGGCGGAACCTCAGTGCCACGCGTCTCTCCTCGAGCTCACCGGTCCGGCGCCGTCGCGGACCTTCCCGATTCAGTCCTCAGCTTCCATCCTCGTTCAGCCGGTGGTTCCCGTCTTGGTCTCGCCCACCCGGGCGTACCAGAGGGCGCCGGTGGGGCAGCGGTCGATGCAGATGCCACAGCGCACACACTCGTTGTCGTCGATCACGAACAGCGCGTGGGACGACTGGGCCAGGGTGGTGACCTCCTGCTCGCCGCCGTCGTGCACGATGCCCGGGGCCAGCATGTAGATGCAGTCCCACGGGCAGACGTCCTCGCAGGCCCGGCAGAGGATGCACAACTCCGGCGAGAGCGCGATGTGGCGGCGCGGCTTGATGCGGTCCTGCAGCCAGTTGGGGTCGACCGTGGTGAGCGTGTAGTCGTCGTGGATGCTCGGTTTGTTGGGGTTCATACGGCGATCCCCCTGCGATCACTTGTAGCCACCGGTCGCCTCCCGCTTGTCCTCGCCTGAGGGGAGCACCTTCGGGCTGCGGCGGTTGTAGGCCCGGACGCCGAGTCCGGCGGCGACCAGCATCAGCCCGTACCACAGCACCACAATTGTGTCGCGGATTGCCTGCTGGGGCAGCACCAGCGTGCGGATTCCGAGCGGGACCGTGAACTTGCCGGTCCACTTGAGCACGCCGTCGGCGAAGTACAGCCAGAACGACGGGATCACGGCCATGGTCACGAACAGCCCGGCCGTCAGTGCCAGCATCAGCAGCGACAGCGAGAGCCAGCGCTCCCCCTCGTCCTTCGGTCGACCCAGCGACACTCTGCGTCCTCCAACGTTCGTGGTGAGCACGCCGCGCGCGTGGTCCTCATGCGGGATGGAAGCGTCGCGCACGCCCCCCAGCGTGCCGGCGGACGCTCCTCGAGGGAGCGGTCCCCGCTTGCGCGCATCGTAGCATCGACCCGGGAGGGCGCCAACGCGCTTGCCCGCAGGTCAACGGCTGTATCCGGGCGCCGTCCGCTTGCACAAGCGCGCATTGCCGGACCAGGGCCCGTTTCCGGGTCGCTGGCACTAGACTCGGAGCCGATGCCCGTCAGGAGTCCGATGCCGCGCCGCACCTTGATCGCCGTCACGGCCACGCTGCTCGTGGCCGTCCTCGTGGTGCTGGTGGTGCGGGCCGGCGGCGGCGGCCGCGGCCTGGCGCCGGAGAGCTCTCCCGGCCAGGTCCGCGACGTGGCCGCCAACGTGGTGCTCATCCCCGAGAACGAGCGCGCGCGGCTGCCGGCGTTCTCCGGGCCGACCGTCACCGGCGGCACCTTCGACCTGGCCAGCCTGCAAGGCCGGCCCGCCGTGCTGAACTTCTGGGCCTCCTGGTGCGGGCCGTGCCGCGCGGAGCAGAAGGGCCTGGCCGAGGCGAGCCGCCGCCTCCAACCCGAAGGGGTCCGCTTCGTCGGGGTGAACATCCGCGACCAGCGCGCCGCCGCCGCCGCGTACCTGGCGGAGTTCGACGTCCCCTACCCGTCCCTGCTCGACCAGGCCGCCCGGCTGCCCCAGCTGCTGG
Organism: Actinomycetota bacterium; assembly: GCA_035535495.1. Lineage (GTDB taxonomy): Bacteria > Actinomycetota > CALGFH01 > CALGFH01 > CALGFH01 > DASUZB01. The sequence goes on from DATLQA010000154.1 coordinate 44,358, forward strand.
CCGGCCAGGGGCCCGACTCCCCGCCCTACACCCTGGTGGTCGACGCGCGGGGCCGGATCGCCGCACGGGTCTTCGGCGCCCTGGTCGGCGCGCGCGCCACCCCGGGCGCCCAGGCGGACCTCCTGGCCGACCTCGTCGAACGGGCGGGTGGGCCGTGAGCCTCGCGGAGCACGCCCAGGCGATCGTCACCGGCGGCAACCTGCTGGCCGCCATGCTGGTGGCGGCGGCGGCCGGCTTCGTCTCGTTCGCCTCTCCCTGCGTCCTGCCGCTGGTGCCCGGCTACCTCTCCTACGTGTCCGGCGCCTCCGGGCAGGACGTCGAGCACGAGGGTGGCCGGGCCGCCGGCCGGGTGCTGCTCGGGGCGCTGCTGTTCGTGGTCGGCTTCTCGCTGGTGTTCGTCGCGCTCGGGGCCACCCTCGGCGCGCTCACCGAGTGGCTGCGGATCAACCGTGGCACGGTCCTGCGGATCGCCGGCGTGCTGGTGATCCTGATGGGCCTGTTCCTCGCCGGGGTGATCCGGCCGGCGTTCCTGTACCGGGAGCGCCGCCTGCGGATGGACCGGATGCCAGGCGGGCTGGCAGGGGCGCTCCCCCTCGGCATGGTGTTCGGGCTCGGCTGGACGCCGTGCATCGGTCCCACTCTCGGCGCCGTCCTCGGCCTGGCCGCCGGCGTCGGCGGTGGCGCCGGCCGCGGCGCCGTGCTGCTGTTCGCCTACTCGCTCGGGCTCGGGGTGCCGTTCCTGGTGGCGGCGCTCGGCGTCCGCCACGCGCTCGGCCGCTTCTCCGCCCTGCGCGCCCGCTTCCGCTTGTTCGAGCTGGCCGGCGGCGGCATGCTGGTGGTGATCGGCCTGCTGCTGCTCACCGGCCTCTGGGGCGACTTCCTCACCCGGCTGCAGATCTGGGCCGGCTCCTTCGCCCTCCCGATCTAACCTCCTGCCCACCCAGTCCCGAGGTCCGTCCCTTGGCCGTCCAGGCGCCGCCAACCACCCGGCCAGAGCCGGGAAGCCCGACCCCCCAGCTCGGCGAGCTGCTGCGCCAGGCCTGGCGCGAGTTCCGCTCGATGCGCACCGCCCTGGTGCTGCTGTTCGCGCTGGCCGCGGCCTCGATCTTCGGGAGCCTGTTCCCGCAGCGCCCGATCTCGCCCCAGCGGGTCGAGCAGTACCTGCTCGACCACCCGGCGGCCGGGCCGGTGCTGGACCGGCTCGGCATGTTCGACGTCTTCGGCTCGGCCTGGTACACGGCCGTGTACGTGGCGCTGCTCGCCGCGCTGGTGGCCTGCCTGCTGCCCCGTACCCGGTCGCTGGTGCGCATGCTGCGGTCCCGCCCGCCGCGTGCCAGCGCCCGCTACGCCCGCTACCACAACCACGCGGTGCTGGCCGCCGCGGTCCCGCCCGAGCAGGCCACCGAGGCGGCCCGGCGGGTGCTCGCCGGCCGGCGCTACCGGCTCGCCGGCCACCCGGGCGGCGAGCTGGCCGCGGAAAAGGGCTACCTGCGCGAGGCGGGCAGCCTCCTCTTCCACGTCGCGTTCCTGCTGCTCCTCGTCGGCCTCGCCTACGGCAAGGGCTTCGGGTACCGGGGGCAGATCAGCGTGGTCGAGGGCGAGGAGGCCGCCAACGCCAGGGTCAACTACGACAGCTTCACCCCCGGCCGCTTCTTCGGGCCGGGCCAGCTGCCCCGCTTCACGCTCCGCCTTGACGACTTCGCCAACGCGTTCCATCCCGACGGCACGCCGAGCCGCTACGCCGCCAGCCTGACCGCGCTCGACGGGTCAGGGCGCCAGCTCCGGCGGCAGACGGTGACGGTGAACCATCCCATGACCGTGGACGGGATCCGGGTGTACCAGTCCGACTACGGCTACGCCCCGGTCGTCCGGGTCACCGTCAAGGGCCGCGACGGCAAGCCGGTCACGCCGCAGGACGGGCCCTTGCTGACCCTCAGAGACCCGGTCACCGAGGTCTCCAACGGCGCGGTCAAGCTCCCCATGCTCGATCCCCAGATCGGCCTGGACGTGACCATGTTCACCGGCCTGCTCACCGGCGACGGGCCCGGCGGCCGGCCCACCCTCGCCAACGACCCGCGGCTGGTCAACCCGGTCCTGGTGGTGTTCGGCTGGCGGGGCGAGCTCAACGCCGACCGCGCCCAGAGCGTGTTCACCCTCGACCGCTCCGGCCTCCAGCCCCTCGCCGACCGTCCGCTGGTGATCCCGTTCGGCGGGGAGCGCGACCTGCCCGGTGGCCTCGGCACGGTCGCGTTCACCGGCGTGAAGCAGTACAGCGTGCTCACCCTCGCCCGCGACCCGGGGGTGCCGCTGGTCGCGGGCGGCGCCGCCCTGGTGCTGGTCGGGCTGCTGCCCTCGCTGTATGTCACCCGCCGCCGTGTCTGGGTGCGCGCCGAGCCGGCGCCTGGGGGAGCCCGGGTCGAGCTCGCCGGCCTCGCCCTGCAGGGCAAGCCCGCCTTCGCCGAGGAGTTCCGGCGTCTGGTGGCCGAGGTCGAGCGGGCGCTGGGCCGGTCGCCAGGCGGCCCGGCCGGGGTTACCCTGACCGCTGACGCGGCCCCGCCACCGGTACGGGAGCCCGGCGCGGCGAGGCATGAGACCCGATCCCGCCCAGGAGGCACCTGATGTCCAGCGCGACGCTGGCCGACCTGTCCGACACCCTGGTCTGGCTGGCGGTGCTCAGCTACGTGGTGGCCGCTCCGCTGCTCGGGCTGGAGCTCGCCTACCGGTCGCGGTGGGCGGGCCGTGCCGGGGTCGCGGTCGCCATCGCCGGGCTGGCCGCGAACCTCGGCGCGGCGCTCACCCGAGGGCTGGCGGCCGGCCGGGTGCCGTGGGGCAACATGTACGAGTACTCGATGATGGTCGCCGCCGTGGTGGTGACCGGCTGGCTGGTCTGGGTCGCCAGGCGCCGCGAGGTGCGGCCGCTCGGCCTGTTCGTGCTCCTGCTGGCCGCGCTCGCCATCGCCGCCGCGGCGCTGACCCTGCGGGTGCCCGCCGGCCCGCTGGTGCCGGCGCTCAACTCCGGCTGGATCAAGGTGCACGTGGTCGCGGCCATCATCGGCACCGCGACGCTCAGCCTCTCCTCGGTGTTCAGCGCGCTGTACCTGGTCGCGGAGCGGAACGAGCGGCGCGCGGCCCCGCGACCGCCGCTGGTGGCCGGCGGTGCCCGTACCGCCGACCGCGCCGAGGTGGACGAGGCGATCGCCGGCTACGCGGTCGAGGAGCTGGAAGCCACCGAGGCAGCCGAGGCGCCGGCGACCGGCCGCCGCCTGAAGGACCTCCTGCCACCCGCCGCCAGGCTGGACGACCTGGCCTTCAGGACCACCGCCTTCGGCTTCCCGATCTGGACGTTCGCGATCATGGCGGGCGCCATCTGGGCGCAGTCGGCCTGGGGGCGGTACTGGGGCTGGGATCCAAAGGAGACCTGGTCGTTCATCACCTGGGTGGTGTACGCGGCCTACCTTCACGCCCGCGCCACCGCCGGCTGGCGCGGGCGCTCGGCGGCCTGGGTGAGCGTCCTCGGCCTGGTCGCCTTCGTGGTGAACTTCTACGTGGTCAACACCTGGGTGGTCGGCCTGCACTCCTACGCCAAGTAGCGGACGACTGCCCCGCAGGCAACGCGGCTCGGACGGGATGGCGGCGGCTCACTCTTGTGGTACCTGCCCCATCGACTGCCCCGCAGGCAACGCGACTCGGACGGGTCGGCGGGCGGCTCGCTGCGGTGGTGCCGGTGGTGTCGGCCACAACGAGACGACCCCGGGCCTTCAGGCTCGGGGTCGTCTGCTACCGGCGCGCGGTGCGCGCCGCCTCGGTCTCCCGCCGTCAGGCGGGGCCACGGGGATCATCACGCGCTCCGCCGGCGGCCGCGGTCCCTTCCATGGGCGCGGCGCGCCCGGCGCGCCATGCTCCGCACGGCAGCCGCACGCGCCTCGGCGCGCAGCTCCTCGAGGCGGGCGGCGGCAACGGCCGTCGACACGTCGAGCATGGGTACCATGCGTTACTCCTCTCAGCTGGCTCGAAGTTCATTAGGCAACTCGGCCATCGTAGTCGTGGTTCATCAGGCACAACGCCCAAAACCGGCAACGTTATTCCTCCGCAACCGGGCCGTGAGCCGACGAACTGGTGGGAACGGGCTGCTCGCCGCCGTACCCAGGGAGCGGCCGCCGGCGTCGACATGGTGGCGGCCGTCGCCCTACGATCTGGCTGCTGAGCCGTCCGGTCGTCTGGGTGCGTGGGGTGTGCGTGGGCAGGAAGCAGGGTGGTTCGTCCTCGACCGGCGGCAGGGCACCTGGCAAGGTGGTGCCCCTCAAAGAGGGGGCGGAGATGGTCCGCTCCACCCTGGACGACACCGACCTCGCCATCCTGCGCGCGTTGCAGGCCAACGCGCGCGCCACCTACACCGAGATCGGCCGGGCGGTCGGGTTGTCGGCGCCCTCCGTCCACGACCGCGTGCAGCGCCTGGAGCAGCGCGGCGTGATCCGCGGCTACCGTGCCGAACTGGATCCCGACTCGGTCGGGCTCACGGTGCTCTCGCTGGTGAGCGTCCTGCCGAGCGACAACGCCAACGCGGTCGGGATGGCGGAGGCCTTCGCCCGCATCGACCACGTCGAGGCCGTCTACGCCGTGGCCGGCGAGGAGAGCCACGTCCTGGTGGTGCGCACCCGCTCCATGGCCGAGCTCTCCGAGGTCCTGCAGCGCCTCCGTGACGTCGACGGGGTCGCCCGCACCCGGACCGCGGTGGTGCTGTCAACCCCGTTCCAGCGCGGGCCGGTGCTGTAGGCCGGCCCGGGCGCGCCGACCGTGGTTGGGACCCTCCGGGCTTTGATGGTCGCTCGGGGCCGGGGGACCGCCATCTACAATCGGCCCTTGTCACAGGACCGAGCGTTTGAATAAGGGAGGCGGCTCATCAGTATCGAGGCCGAGCCATCGCCGGCGGCCGAGCGCACCGCCGCCGGGGTGCGCCGCATGTTCGACCGCGTCGCGCCCCGCTACGACCTGGCCAACACCGTCTTCTCGCTCGGCCAGGACCGTCTCTGGCGCCGCGCGGCGGCGCGGGCGACCGGCCTCGCGAACGGCGAGGCCGCCGTCGACGTGGCCTGCGGCACCGGCGCGCTGGCCGAGGAGCTGGCCGCGCTCGCCCCCGGCGCCCGCGTCCTCGGCCTGGACTTCTCCTGGGAGATGGTGCGCCGCGCCGGCGACGATGCGGCCGGCCCGCGGTTCGGGGTGGCCGACGCGCTGCGGCTGCCGCTGGCGGACGCGTCGGTCGACGTGGTGACGATCGCCTTCGGCCTGCGCAACCTGCCCGAGCCGGCGCGGGGCCTGCTGGAGTTCCGCCGCGTGCTGCGCACCGGCGGCCGCCTGGTGGTGTGCGAGTTCTCCCACCCGACCGTGCCGGTGCTGCGCCAGGTCTACCGCCGCTACCTGACCCGGCTGATGCCGCTGGCGGCGCGCCGGCTCTCCTCCGACCCCGAGGCCTACGAGTACCTGGCCCGCTCCATCGGCGCCTGGCCGGACCAGGACGGCCTGGCCCGCTGGCTCGCCGACGCCGGCTTCGACCGGGTGCGCTGGCGCAACCTCAGCGGCGGCATCGTCGCCCTCCACTGGGGCGCCGCCGCCTGAGCCGGCGCCGCTGACTCGGTGCCCTGGTCGGCATATGCTTCCGCCCGGATAGCGGCGGTTGCCTGCCGTCCGGACCCGGCCTAGACTCCTGGGCGGGATTTGTGCTCGGATTCACAAAGTCACGCGAGAGGCCAGGTTGACCAGCGAGTACGACGCGATCGTGGTCGGCGGGGGACCCGGCGGCGCGGCCGCCGCGTACCACTTCGTCCAGGGCGGGGCCCGCGTCCTGCTGGTCGAGCGGTCCGCCTACCCGCGCGAGAAGGTCTGCGGCGACGGCCTCACCCCGCGCGCCGTGGCCGCGCTCGACGCCATGGGCCTGCGCGACACCTACCGCGAGTGGTCCCGCAGCGCCGGGCTGAAGATCCACGGTGGCGGGGTGGTGATCGAGCTGCCCTGGCCGGAGCTGACCGACTTCCCCTCCTACGGGCTGGCGCGGCCCCGCACCGACTTCGACCAGCTGCTGGCCCGCCACGCCGAGAAGGCAGGGGCCACCGTCTGGGAGCGCACCGACGCGGTCGGCCCGCTGCTCGAAGGCGGCCTGGTCCGCGGCGTGATCGTGCAGCGCGAGGGGGAGGACCCGGTCGACCTCAGGGCCGAGGTGGTGGTGGCGGCCGACGGCGCCTCCAGCCGCATCGCCCAGGCCCTCGGACTCCACCGCGACGAGGAGCGCCCCATCGGGGTGGCGGTGCGCCAGTACGTCACCAGCGACCGTGACCGCGACCCGTGGCTCGACTCCTACCTCGAGCTGCGGCGCGGCGACGAGCTGCTGCCCGGCTACGGCTGGGTGTTCCCGCTGGCCGACGGCACCCTCAACGTGGGACTCGGGCTGCTCAACACGTCCAAGCACTTCCGCAACGTCAACTACCGCCGGCTGCTGGCGGATTGGCTGCCGACGGTCGGGCGGGAGTGGGGCTTCACCCCGGCCGACGCGATCTCCAAGCCGCGCTCGGCGCCGCTGCCGATGGCGGCCAGCCGCCACCCGCCGGTGCACCGAGGGGTGCTGTTCGTCGGGGACGCGGCCGGGCTGATCAACCCGTTCAACGGCGAGGGCATCGACTACGCCATGGAGAGCGGCCAGCTCGCCGCGGAGGCGGGGCTGGCCGTGCTGGAGAGCGGCGACCGGACCCTGCTCAACCGCTACCGCGCCGCGGTCGAGTCGCGCTTCGGCGCCTACTTCGCGGTGGGCCGCACCTTCGTGCGGGCGATCGGCGACCCCAGGGTGATGAAGCTGGCCGCCAACTACGGGCTGCGCCGCCCCACCCTCATGAAGACGGCGTTGAAGCTCCTCGGCAACCTCTACGAGCCCCGCGGCGGGGACGCGCACGACCGTCTGGTGAAGGCGCTGGTGCGCATGGCGCCGGCGAGGTGAGCGGCGTGATGGCCGGAGTTTGCGCATGCCGAGGCGGGGCACCTAGTCTGGCGCGGCCGCGTCTGGCGCCGCCGCCCCAACCCCGTCCTGGTAGAACCCGCGGCAGACCTCGGCCCTTACGGCGCACCGCCACCCTGGTTGGAGGCCGCCAGTGAGCCTCGGCTCGTTCGCCCCGATCCTGATCATGCTGACGCTGGCCACGGCGTTCGCGGTACTGTCGATCCTGGTCTCGGCGTTCCTGGCGCCGCACCGGCCGACCAGAGCCAAGTACGCGCCCTACGAGTCCGGCATCGAGCCTGGCCGGCTCCCGAAGGGCGAGCGCTACCCGGTCAAGTTCTACCTGACCGCGATGCTGTTCGTGGTCTTCGACGTGGAGGTCATCTTCCTGTATCCGTGGGCGGTGGTGTTCCGCCAGCTCGCCCTGTTCGGACTGGTCGAGATGGCCATCTTCATCGGCCTGATCGGCATCGCCTACGTCTACGACTGGAAGCGCGGCGGATTGGAGTGGGACTAGTGGCTGGGACTGGGAGCGGGCTGGAGAAGCTGCCCGGCGGCATCCTCGTCACCACCGTCGAGAAGCTGGCCAACTGGGCCCGCAAGGGTTCGCTGTGGCCGGCCACCTTCGGGTTGGCCTGCTGCGCCATCGAGATGATGGCGACCGGCGCCGGTCGCTACGACCTGGCGCGCTTCGGCATGGAGGTGTTCCGGGCCTCGCCGCGGCAGGCCGACCTGATGATCGTCGCCGGCCGGGTGTCGCAGAAGATGGCGCCGGTGCTGCGCACCATCTACGACCAGATGCCGGAGCCGAAGTGGGTCATCTCCATGGGCGTCTGCGCCACCTCGGGCGGCATGTTCAACAACTACGCCATCGTCCAGGGCGTCGACCAGATCGTGCCGGTGGACATGTACGTGCCCGGCTGCCCGCCGCGGCCGGAGATGCTGATGGACGGCATCCTGCGACTGCACCAGAAGATCATGGCCGGCGAGCCGCGCGCCAAGCTGGTGCTCGAGCCGGCCGCGACCACCCGAGAGGCCTGAGCCGGTGCCCCCCGAGACCACCCAACCTCCCGACCTCATCCAGCCCGTCCTCACCGGGCTGCGGGAGCGCTTCGGCGAGGCCGTCCGCGAGGTCAGCGGCCACCGCGGCGAGGTCACCATCGAGCTGGCCACCGCCCACCTGGTCGAGGTGGCGACCTGGCTCCGCGACGACCCCTCGGCCGCGTTCACCCACCTCTCCGACCTGTCGGGCACCGACTACCCGGAGCGGCCGGACCGGCTCTGCGTCGACTACCACCTCTACTCGCGCGAGCACAACGTCCGGCTGCGGCTCAAGGTCCGCGTGACCGTCTCCGACCCGCACGTCCCGACCGTCACCGGCGTCTGGCCGACCGCCAACTGGCACGAGCGCGAGGTCTACGACTTCTTCGGGGTGCGCTTCGACGGCCACCCGAACCTGGTCCGCATCCTCATGCCCGAGGACTGGAAGGGCTACCCGCAGCGCAAGGACTACCCGCTCGGCGGCGTCGACGTCGACTACATCGACGCCCACGTGCCCCCACCGGACCAGCGCCGCTACCGAGGGGGGTGGACGAGCACATGAGCGAGGTAGCTCCCGAGCGCGACCGGGCGACCCAGAGCCAGCTCGTCCAGGAGGCCGTCGTCCCGCCCGGCGAGGCCCACGACCTGCCGGCACCGTCGGCGGCCGAGCGCGTCACCGTCAACGAGCGGCGCGCCCAGCAGGTCCTGGCCATGGGCGGCGGCGACTGGGCCGAGGTCAGCGCCCGCGCCCACGCCGAGGGCGACGACGACGTCATGGTCATCAACATGGGCCCGCAGCACCCCTCCACCCACGGCGTGCTGCGGCTGGTGGTCGAGCTCCGCGGCGAGGAGGTGATCTCCTGCCAGCCGGTCATCGGCTACCTGCACACCGGCATCGAGAAGTCGATCGAGTACCGCACCTGGGTCCAGGGCGTCACCTTCGTGACGCGGATGGACTACCTCGCCCCGATCTTCAACGAGACGGCCTACTGCCTGGCGGTGGAGAAGCTGCTCGGCATCGAGGCGCCGCCACGCGCCCAGGCGCTGCGGGTGCTGATGATGGAGCTCAACCGGGTGTCCTCCCACCTCGTCTGGCTGGCCACCACCGGGCTGGAGCTGGGCGCCCTCTCGGTGATGCTGTACGGCTTCCGCGAGCGCGAGGAGATCCTCGACATCCTGGAAGAGGTCACCGGGCTGCGAATGAACCACGCCTGGGTGCGGCCCGCCGGCGTCTCCCAGGACCTGCCCGACGGCACCGAGGAGCGGGTGCGCAGCTTCGTCGACGACATGCGCGGCAAGATCGACGAGTACGAGACGCTGCTGACCAACAACCCCATCTGGCTGGAGCGCACCCGCGGCATCGGCGTCCTCTCCTCCGAGCAGCTGGTCGGCCTCGGCGTCACCGGCCCGATGCTGCGGGCCGGCGGGATCGCCCACGACCTCCGCAAGGCGGAGCCGTACTGCGGCTACGAGCAGTACGACTTCGAGGTGCCGACCTTCACCGAGTCCGACGTCTACGCCCGCTACCAGGTGCGGATCGCCGAGATGCGGGAGAGCCTGAAGATCATCGAGCAGGTGCTCGACGCCATGCCGTCCGGCCCGGTGATGCACCCTGACCCCAAGATCGGCTGGCCGGCCCGGCTCGCCCTCGGCCCCGACGGGCTCGGCAACTCGCCCGCCCACGTCCAGCACATCATTGGCGAGTCGATGGAGGCGCTGATCCACCACTTCAAGATGGTCACCGAGGGGATCAAGGTGCCAGCCGGCGAGGTCTACGTGACCGTGGAGTCGCCCCGCGGCGAGCTCGGCTACCACGTGGTCTCCGACGGCGGCAACCTCCCCTACCGCGTGCACGTCCGCGACCCGTCGTTCGTCAACCTGCAGACCGTCCCGGTGATGATGAACGGCTTGCTGGTGGCCGACGTCATCGCCGCCCTCTCCTCGACCGACCCGGTGCTGGGCGGCGTGGACCGCTGATCTTCAGCCGATGACAAGGAGACCCCCGCCGCCGTGCCGCTGACCGAACCGACCTTGGCCCGCGTCGAGGAGCTGATCGCCCGCTACCCCCAGCGGCGCTCGGTCCTGCTGCCGCTGCTGTTCCTGATCCAGGCCGAGGACGGTTACGTCTCCCCTGCCGGGGTCGCCCAGGTCGCCGAGCTGCTCGGCCTGACCAAGGCCGAGGTGGGGGCGGTGGCCACCTTCTACACCATGTTCCGGCGCCGCCCGGTCGGCCGCTACCTGGTGTCGGTCTGCCGCACGCTCTCCTGCGAGCTGCGCGGCTCGCGCGAGATCGCCGCCGCGGTCGCCGAGCGCCTCGACGTGCCGCTCGGCGGCACCGACGCCACCGGCATGGTCACCGTCGAGGAGGTGGAGTGCCTGGCCGCCTGCGACGGCGCCCCGGTGTTGCAGGTCAACACCGAGAACTACGAGCGCATCACCCGCGAGCAGGCGCTGGAGCTGGTCGAGCGCCTGCTCGCCGGCGAGCTGCCGCCGCCGACCCTGGCCGGCGACGGCGCCGTCACCGAGCCGTCCACCGCCGCGCTGCACTGGCGCCTGGCCGGCCTCGGCGAGCCGCCGCCGGAGCTGGCGGGCCGCAAGCCGGACGAGGTCACCGAGGTACCGGCCGCCTTCCCGGCGCAGCCCCCGGCGCCCAGCCTCACCGAGGACCCGACCACGAGGCCAGTTGAAGAGCTACGCACCGGCGTCGACCACGGCGGCACCACCCCGGAGGCCGGCGAGGCCGAGCCGCCGAGCGCTCCCAAGCCCGGCGAGGATGGCGAGCCCGCGCCGGTGGACGCCGGGCGCCACGCCGCCGGCCAGGACCCCAAGGGCCGCGAGGCGGAGGCACCCCAGCCGGAGAGCGCCGAGCCGGACCAGGCCATGGACGAAGCGGCCGAGCAGGCAGGGCCCCACCAGCGGGAGCAGCCGGGAGGGGAGGCGCAGTGACCAGCCAGGTCCAGGTGCTCACCAGCCGCTGGCAGGACGGTCAGGCCCACCAGCTCGACCGCTACCAGGAGCTGGACGGCTACGCCAGCCTCGAGGTCGCCTTCGCGGAGAGCCCGGCCGACCTGGTCCAGATCGTCAAGGACTCCGGCCTGCGCGGCCGCGGCGGGGCTGGCTTCCCCACCGGGATGAAGTGGGGCTTCCTGGCCAAGGGCACCGGCAAGCCGACCTACCTGGTGGTCAACGCCGACGAGAGCGAGCCGGGCACCTTCAAGGACATGGAGCTGCTGGAGCGCGACCCGCACGCCCTGGTCGAGGGCGTGATCGTCTCCGCCTACGCGATCGGCTGCAGCACCGCGTTCATCTACCTCCGCGGCGAGTGCGGCTTCGCCGGCCGCCGCCTCGCCGCCGCCATCGGCGACGCCTACGAGCGCGGGCTGCTCGGCCGCGACGTCAAGGGCTCCGGTTTCGACCTGGAGGTGGTGCTCCACCGCGGCGCCGGCGCCTACATCTGCGGCGAGGAGACCGCGCTGCTCTCCTCCCTGGAGGGGGAGCGCGGCCAGCCGAAGCTGCGGCCGCCCTTCCCCGCCGTCGAAGGCCTCTACCGGGCGCCGACCACCGTCAACAACGTGGAGACGATCGCCTCCGTCCCCTGGATCCTCCGCAAGGGCGTTGACTGGTTCCGGTCGATGGGCTCGGAGCGCTCGCCCGGGCCGAAGCTGTTCAGCGTCTCCGGCGACGTGCGCAACCCTGGCAACTTCGAGTTCCCGCTCGGCGTGCCGGCCCGCGAGGTGATCATGGAAGCGGCCGGCGGCATGCTGGAGGGCAAGGAGCTCAAGGCATGGACCCCCGGCGGCTCCTCCACCCCGATGCTCACCGCCGACCACCTCGACGTCGCCATGGACTTCGAAGGCATCCAGGCCGCCGGCAGCCTGCTCGGCACCGCCGCGGTGATCGTCATGTCCACCGACGTCTGCATCGTCCGCGCCTGCCTCAACTTCACCGAGTTCTACGCGCACGAGTCCTGCGGCAAGTGCACGCCCTGCCGTGAGGGCACCGACTGGATGCGCAAGATCCTCACCCGCCTGGAGCGCGGGCAGGGCCGCGAGGAGGACCTCGACACGCTGCAGGACATCTGCGACGGGATCTTCGGCCGCTCCTTCTGCGCCCTCGGCGACGGCGCCACCAGCCCGATCGTCTCGGGCCTGAAGTACTTCCGCGACGAGTTCAGCCAGCACGTCCGCGACCACGGCTGCCCCTTCCAGGCCAGCCCGGTGGTGGTGGGCGCCGACCACTAGCCAGCGCCGGACGGGCCGGGGAACCCCGGTCCGAGGAGACAGGTCCATGCCCGACCAGCCGACCACCGTGAAGGTCACCATCGACGGCCGTGAGCTCGACGTGGCGCCCGGCACCCTGGTCATCCGCGCCGCCGAGCAGATCGGGATCGTGATCCCCCGGTTCTGCGACCACCGGCTGCTGGCGCCGCTCGGCGCCTGCCGGCAGTGCCTGGTCGAGATCGAGGGTCAGCGCAAGCCGCTCACCGCCTGCACCACCACGGTGACCAACGGGATGGTGGTCAAGACCCAGGAGACCTCGCAGGTCGCCAGGGCCGGGCAGGAAGGCACGCTGGAGTTCCTGCTGATCAACCACCCGCTCGACTGCCCCATGTGCGACAAGGGCGGGGAGTGCCCGCTGCAGGACCAGACGCTCGCCCACGGGCCGGGCGAGACCCGCTTCGTCGAGACCAAGCGGCGCTTCGCCAAGCCCATCAAGATCTCGGAGACGGTGCTGCTCGACCGGGAGCGCTGCGTGCTCTGCGCCCGCTGCACCCGCTTCTCGGCCGAGGTCGCCGGCGACCCGTTCATCGAGTTGTTCGAGCGCGGCGCGCTGGAGCAGGTCGGCATCTACGGCGACGAGCCCTATCGCAGCAACTTCTCGGGCAACGTGGTCCAGATCTGCCCGGTGGGCGCGCTCACCTCCCCGTCCTACCGCTTCCAGGCCCGCCCCTTCGACCTGTCCTCGACCGACGGCGTCTGCAACCACTGCGCGTCCGGTTGCAACCTCCGCATCGACGCCCGCCGCGGCCTGGTCACGCGGCAGCTCGCCCGCGACAACGACGAGGTCAACCAGGCCTGGAACTGCGACCGTGGCCGCTACGGCTTCGCCTATGCCCAGAGCCCGAAGCGGGTGCTGATCCCGCACGTGGCCGAGGGCGGCAAGCTGCGCACCGCCTCCTGGTCGGAGGCGCTGCGGCGGGCCGCGGACGCGATCAGGGCCAGCCGAGGCCAGGGTGTCGGCATCCTGGTCGGCGGGCACCTGACCGACCAGGACGCCTACGCCATGCAGAAGCTCGCCAGGGTCACCTTCGGCACCAACAACGTCGACGCCAGGACCTGGCCGGGGAGCGAGGCCGAGACCGCCGTCGCCGGCTCGCTGGCCGGTGCCGCCGGCCCCACCTACGCCGACCTGGACGCGGCGGCGGCCGTGGTGGTGGTCGACCTCGACCCGCACGAGGAGTCGCCCATCCTGCACCTGCGGCTGCGCGCCGCCGCCCTCCGCAAGGGCGTGCCGGTGGTCACGGTCGGCCCGCGGGCCGGCCGCCTGGCCGAGTTCGCCGCCGTGGCCGCCGCCGCGCCCGGCGGCGAGGCGGCGGTGCTCGCCGACATCGGCAAGGGCAAGGGTGACGCCGGTCGGCTGCTGGCCGACGCCCGCAAGCGCGAGGGCCGCGGCCCGGTGGTCGTCCTCGCCGGATGGAGGGCCGCCGCCGCCGGCGCCCTCCCGGCGGCGGCCCGGCTGGCCGGTTCGCTCGGCGGCCGCCTCGCCTGGGTGCCGCGGCGGGCGGGGGACCGCGGCGCGCTCGACGCCGGGGCCAGGCCGGACCTGCTCCCCGGCGGCCGTGCCGTGCCCGACGCCGACGCCCGCCGCGAGCTGGGCGAGGCGTGGGGTGCCGAGCTGCCCGCCGAGCCGGGGCTGGACGCTCCCGCCATGCTCAGGGCGGCGGCAGAGGGCCAGCTCGCCGTGCTGATCCTTGCCGGCGTCGACCTGGTGCGCGACCACGGTCCGAGGGAGCTGGCCGAGCAGGCCATGGCCAAGTCGTTCGTGATCGCCATCGACCACGAGCTGAACGAGACCACCGCCAACGCCGAGGTGCTCCTGCCAGGGGTCGTCCACGCCGAGACCGACGGCACCTTCACCGACTGGGAGGGGCGGGTCCAGGCGCAGCACCCGGCCGTGCCCGTCGGCGGCAGCGCGCAGACCGTCTGGGAGCTGGCCGACCAGCTCTCCCTGCGGCTCAAGGTCGATCTCGGCCTCGGCAACCTCGCGGCGGTCACCGCCGAGACGGCGCAGTGGCGGGCCCGGTCCCGCGAGGCCGCGGTCCCGGCCGAGGTGGCCGACCCCGACCCGGTCGAGCCGACCGGGCCATCCGACGGCCTCGCCCTGGTGACCTACCCGCTGCTGCTCGACGCCGCCTCCATGCTGGCCAGGGCCGCCGACCTGAACCGCTCCACCGAAGGCGCCTTCTGCGAGCTCCACCCGGACGACGCCGACCGCCTCGGACTGGCGGCCGGAGGCCGGGCCGTGCTCGACTTCGGCGACGGCGTCACCGCCGAGCTGCCGGTGCGCGTCTCGGCCGGGATCGCGCCCGGCTGCGTGTTCGTGCCGGCCAACCAGCCCGACCTCGCCCTCGGTGCGCTGCTCGGCCCGTCCGTGGCCCGCCGGGTCGCCCTGCGGGCCGCCGAGGAGGTGGCCGCGTGATCTGGGACCTGTTCATCGTCGTGGTCAAGGTCGTCGCCGTGTTCGCCTTCCTGATGATCTCGGTGATGTTCACGGTCTGGCTGGAGCGCCGCATCGTGGCGTTCATGCAGACCCGGGTCGGCCCCAACCGGGTCGGCCCCTTCGGCGTCCTGCAGACCCTGGCCGACGGCATCAAGCTGTTCTTCAAGGAGGATATCCGGCCCACCAGCGCCGACCGACTCCTCTACGGGCTCGCCCCGGTGATGATGATGGTGCCGGCCTTCCTGTCGGTCTCGGTGCTGCCGTTCGGGTCCAACTTCGGCACCGAGCACGCCCAGCTCACCGACCTCAACGTCGGCATCCTGTTCGTGCTGGCCATGTCGAGCCTGCAGGTCTACGGCATCGTGCTGGCCGGCTGGTCGTCAGGGTCCAATTACCCGCTGCTCGGCGCGGTGCGCTCGAGCGCGCAGATGATCAGCTACGAGATCGCCCAGGGCCTGTCGATCGTCGGGGTGCTGATGTACGCGGGGACGCTGTCGGCCACCGGCATCGTCGCGGCCCAGCACGGCGACCCGATCCTCGGCTTCATTCCGCGCTGGTACATCGTCCCCCAGCTGCCGATGTTCGTGGTGTTCCTGCTGGCCGGCATCGCCGAGACCAACCGGGCGCCGTTCGACCTGCCCGAGGCCGAGTCCGAGCTGGTCGGCGGGTATCACACCGAGTACTCGGGGGTGAAGTTCGCCCTCTTCTTCCTGGCCGAGTACCTCAACATCATCACCGTCTCGGCGGTCGCGACCACCCTGTTCCTCGGCGGCCCCGACGGGCCGGTGCTGCACGGCTTCCTGCCGTGGCTCTGGCCCATCCTCTGGTTCGTGCTCAAGATCTACCTGTTCATCTTCCTGTTCATCTGGTTGCGCGCCACCCTGCCGCGGATGCGCTTCGACAAGCTGATGGCGATCGGCTGGAAGTACCTCATCCCGGTCGCGCTCGTCTGGGTCATGGTCACCGGCGTGGTGCTCACCGTCGACCTCGGCGCCGTCAACCGCCGGGTGCTCTACATCGGCATCGGCGTGGTCGCGGTGCTGCTGCTCCTGTCGCTGTTCATCCCTGCCACGTCGGACTCCAAGACCAAGCCGTCCAAGCCCACCGGCCCGGACCGGACCGCCACGGGAGGGTCGCCCTCATGATGCCCGGCGAGATACTCAAAGGCCTCTCGGTGACCTTCCGGAGCATGTTCCGGAAGCGCAACACCGTGCAGTACCCGGAGGAGAAGCGCCCGGTCGCGGCCCGCTTCCACGGCCGCCACCTGCTCAACCGCTACGACGACGGGCTGGAGCGGTGCATCGGCTGCGAGCTGTGCGCCTACGCCTGCCCGGCCGACGCCATCTACGTCCAGGGGGCCGACAACACTCCGGAGGCGCGCTACTCCGTCGGCGAGCGCTACGCCGCCATCTACCAGATCAACTACAACCGCTGCATCTTCTGCGGGCTCTGCATCGAAGCCTGCCCGACCCGCGCCCTCACCATGACCAACGAGTACGAGATGTCGGCCGACACCAGGCAGGAGCTTGTCTACGACAAGCCGCAGCTGCTCGCCCCGGTGCCGGCCGGCGCCAAGCCGCCGCCCCACGACGACGCGGTCGATACCCCGCCGGCGATCGCCCGCTACGGTCCGCAGGCGTCGGTCTCCCAGGAGTCGACCGAGCCGGTGTGGGCCCTGCTCCGCGCCGCCGAGACCCGCCAGGCCGACCGCGACCTGCCCGCCGACGAGGTCACGCCGAAGTGACCATCCTGGCCGTCACCGCGACCGAGCGGGCCGAGTTCCTCACCTTCGTGCCGCTGGCGGTGCTCAGCGTGGCCGCGGCCGTCGGCATGGTGCTGAACCGCAACGCCGTCTACTCGGCGCTGCTGCTGGTGGTCAACTTCTTCTGCCTCGCCGGCTTCTACGTGCTGCTGGAGGCCCAGTTCATCGCCGTGGTCCAGGTGATCGTCTACGCGGGCGCGATCATGGTGCTGTTCCTGTTCGTGCTCATGCTGCTCGGCGTGGGCAGCGAGGACGTGCTGAAGGAGACCATCCGCGGCCAGCGGGCCACCGCGGCCGTGCTCGGCCTGCTGCTGCTCGGCGCGGTCGTCTTCGCGCTGGCGGGCGGCGGGTTCGGTGGCGGCGCCGGCAGCCTCGCCGCCGCCAACCAGGGCGGCAACGTCCAGGCCATCGGGCGGCTGCTGTTCACCCGCTACGTGTTCGCCTTCGAGGCGGTCGGCATGCTGCTGGTGGTGGCCGCCGTCGGGGCCCTGGTGCTGGGGAAGCGGCGCGCATGAAGGTCGGGACCAACGCCTACCTGCTGCTGTCGGCGCTGCTGTTCACCATCGGCGTGGTCGGGGTGCTGATCCGGCGCAACGCCATCGTGGTGTTCATGTGCATCGAGCTGATGCTGAACTCGGTCAACCTGTCGTTCATCGCCTTCGCCCGCTCCGCCGGCAGCCTCGACGGGCAGATCCTGGCGTTCTTCGTGATGGTGGTGGCGGCGGCCGAGGTGGTGGTCGGCCTCGGCATCCTGGTGGCAATCTTCCGCAAGCGCTCGTCGACCAGCGTCGACGACGTCAACCTCCTCAAGGGGTGACGGTGCCCTGAACCCCCAAGGTGCGCTCCGCCTGGTCCCGCTCCTGCCGCTCCTGCCGGCGGCCGGCTTCGCCGTCAACATCCTGGTCGGGCGGCGGCTCGGCAGGACCGCCGGGTGGCTGGCCACCACCCTGGTGGCCGCCGCGTTCGTGCTGGCGGTGGCGGCGTTCTTCGAGCTGCTCGGCCACGCCGCCGCCGAGCGCACGGCGGTGCTGCGCGGCTACCAGTGGATCGCCGCCGGCGACCTCCGGGTCGCCTTCGACCTCCGCTTCGACCAGCTCTCGGCGGTCATGGCGCTGGTGGTCACCGGGGTGTCGTCCCTCATCCACCTCTACTCGATCGGCTACATGGCCGGCGACCAGCGGGCCCCGACCTTCTTCGCCTACCTGAACCTGTTCGTGGCGGCCATGCTCGTCCTGGTGCTGGCGCAGAACTTCCTGGTGCTGTTCCTCGGCTGGGAGGGCGTCGGCGTCTGCTCCTACCTGCTGATCGGGTTCTGGTTCAACCGGCGCCTGCCGGTGGTGCAGCCGGGCGGGCGGCTCGACCCCGACGTTCCCGACGAGACCCAGGAGGTGTGGGCGCCGCCAGCGGCCAAGAAGGCCTTCCTCGCCAACCGCGTCGGCGACGTCGGCTTCCTGCTCGCCATGTTCCTGATCTTCCAGCAGCTCGGCAGCCTCGACTTCGACGACGTGCTCGGCCGCGCGCAGCGCGCCGTCTCCGTGGCCGACGGGGTCGCCCACCTCGGCTCGGTCACCATCCCCGGCCTCAGCGCCGCCGCCGCCACCGCCGTGGCCCTGCTCCTGTTCCTCGCCTGCGCCGGCAAGAGCGCCCAGATCCCCCTCTACGTCTGGCTACCCGACGCGATGGCCGGCCCGACCCCGGTGTCCGCCCTGATCCACGCGGCCACCATGGTCACCGCCGGCGTCTACCTGGTCGCCCGCACCCACGTGCTGTTCGAGGCGTCGGCGACCGCCGCGGCCGTGGTGGTGGTCGTCGGCGCGCTCACCGCCCTGCTGGCCGCGCTGATCGCCATCGGCCAGGACGACCTGAAGAAGATCCTCGCCTACTCCACCGTGTCGCAGCTCGGCTACATGTTCATCGCCGTCGGCCTGGGACCGATCGGCTACGCCGCCGGCCTGTTCCACCTGGTCACCCACGCCTTCTTCAAGGCGCAGCTGTTCCTCGGCGCCGGCTCGGTGATGCACGCCAACGACGAAGACACCGACATCAAGCACTTCGGCGGGCTCCGCAAGCTGATGCCGCTCACCTGGTGGACCACGGTGGCGGCCTGGCTGGCGATCATCGGCTTCCCGCTCACCGCCGGCTTCTACTCCAAGGACCAGGTGCTGGCGGCGGCGTTCGAGCACGGCGAGGCCATCGCCCGCTTCGCCTGGGTGGTCGGGCTGCTCACCGCCGGGCTCACCGCCTTCTACATGTCGCGGCTGGTGTTCCTCACCTTCCTCGGCGAGCCGCGCTGGCCGGAAGGCCGCCACCCGCACGAGTCCCCGCCGATCATGACCGTCCCGCTGCTGGTGCTCGGCGCGCTCGCGCTGGTGGCCGGCGTGCTGCTCACCGGCGGCAGCCTGGTGGACGGCCCCTTCGCCCGCTTCCTCGAACCGGTCCTCGTCGGCGAGCTGCCCGCCCCGCTGGAAGCGGAGGCCACCGGCCAGGCGCTGCTGCTGTCGGTGCTGGCCACCCTGGTCGCCGGCGTCGGCCTGGCGGTCGCCTGGTGGGTCTACCTGTCGGGCCGGGTCGACTGGCTCGCGCTGCGGCGGCGGGTGGCCGGCGCCTGGCTGGCACTGGCCAACCGGCTCTACGTGGACGAGGCCTACGAGCTGGTCACCGTCCGCGGAGGCCGGGCACTGGCGGCACTGGCAGACCTGTTCGACCGCCGCGTCATCGACGGCGCCGTCGACGGGCTCGCCACCGCGGTGGCGGTCACCGCCACCAGGGGCCGGCGCCTCCAGACCGGCCTGGTCCGAACCTACGCGGTCGGCGTCCTCGGAGGCGCCGTGCTGATCGTCGCCGTCCTCGTCATCCGCGCCGTCTAGGAGCCCCGCCCGTGCTGCTCACCGTGACCGTGTTCGCCCCGCTGGTGGGGGCCGTGCTGCTCGCCGTGATCCCGTCCGCGCGGACCGCGGGCGGCTCGGAGGTGCCGGCGGCCGCCGCCGCCGAGGCCGGCGGCGCGGGCGTCCGTGCCGGCGGCGACCAGGCCGCCCGCTGGGTCGGGCTGGCCGCCAGCCTGGTCACCCTCGGCCTGGCGGTGGCGCTGGCGATGCGCTTCGAGAGCGGCGAGGCCGGCTTCCAGCTCGGCCAGCAGGCGGACTGGGTGCGCTCCCTCGGGGTGCGGTACAAGGTCGGGATCGACGGCGTCAGCCTGCCGCTGGTGCTGCTCACCACCCTGCTGGTGCCGCTCGCCGTGATCGGCTCGTGGCACATGACCGACCGCCCACGCGCCTACGTCGCCGGCCTCCTCGTCCTCGAGACGGCCATGCTCGGCGTATTCGTCGCCCTCGACCTGTTCCTCTTCTACATCTTCTGGGAGGCGGTGCTGGTCCCGGCGTACTTCCTGATCGGCTCATGGGGCGGGGAGCGACGCGTCTACGCGGCCGTGAAGTTCTTCCTGTACACCCTGCTCGGCGGGCTGCTCATGCTGGTCGGCATCGTCGTCCTCTGGTACCTGCAGTCGCGGGCGACCGGCACGGGCAGCTTCGACTACGAGACCCTGCGCGACCTCTCCAAGGACCCGAGCACGCAGCGCTGGCTGTTCGCCGCCTTCTTTGCCGCCTTCGCGGTCAAGACCCCGCTGGTCCCCTTCCACACCTGGCTGCCGGCGGCCTACGTGACCGCCCCGACCTCGACCACCGTGCTGCTGGCCGGGGTCATGTCCAAGCTCGGGATCTACGGGTTCATCCGCCTCTGCCTGCCGCTGCTCCCCTCGGCGTCGCGCTACTTCGCCCCCGCCGTGATGGCCCTGGCCGCGGTGGGCATCCTCTACTGCGCGCTGATCGCGGCCGTGCAGCGCGACTTCAAGCGGCTGGTCGCCTACTCGTCAGTCTCCCACCTCGGCTTCATCGTGCTCGGCGTGTTCGCCCTCAACGCCCAGGGCCTCTCCGGCGCCGTCTTCTACACGGTCGCCCACGGGCTCATCATCGGCGGGCTGTTCTTCCTCGCCGGCATGCTGGAGGAGCGCCGCGGCACGCGGCTGATGGACGAGTTCGGCGGCCTGCAGCAGGCCGTGCCCCACATGGCCGGGGTGATGCTGGTCCTCACCCTGGCCGCCGTCGCCCTGCCCGGACTGGTCGGCTTCGTCGGCGAGTTCCTCACCCTGCTCGGGGCGTTCCTCGCCAACCGCGGCCTGGCCGTGCTCGGCGTCGGCGGGGTCATCCTCGGCGCCGTCTACCTGCTCTGGGCGTACCAGCGCATGTGGCACGGGCAGCTCACCCGCGACGAGAACCGCGCCATCGGCGACCTCGACCGCCGCGAGTGGGTCGTGCTCGCGCCGCTGGTCGCCGCCATCATCCTGCTCGGCTTCTTCCCCGGGCCCGTGCTCGACCGGGTCCAGCCGTCGGTCCAGCGGGTCGTCGATCTGGCCGGCCGCGCCGTCGGCCAGCGTCCCGCCGCTCTCCAGCCCACCCAACCGAGCCCCTGACCGCCGCCGGGGCGCGGCGCTGGCCAAGCCCCGGACCCATTGGAGGAAGCCGTGCACGTCCTGGCCCAAGCCGCCGAGACGCCGCTGAACCTGCCGGAGATCGACTGGCGCGCGGTCGCGCCAGAGCTGGCGCTCGCCGCGACCGGCCTGGTCGCGCTGCTGGTGGTGGCGTGGTGGCCGAACGTCCGGCGCCGCCTGCTGGCCGGCCTCTGCCTCGCCGGCCTGGCCGCCTCGGCGTGGCTGACCTGGTGGAACTGGGATCTGGCACGGACGGCGTTCGAGGGCGCGGTGGCGCTGGACGGCATCACCCGCTACGCCCGCCTGGTGCTGCTCGCCGTCGGCGCGCTGGCGGTGCTGATGGCCGCTCACGACGGCGAACGCGACCCCGACGCGCCGGCCGAGCTGTTCCCCATGCTGCTGTTCGCCCTCACCGGCATGGCCCTGCTCGCCGCCGCGTCCGACCTGCTGGTGGTGTTCATCGCCCTGGAGCTGCTCTCGCTCAGCCTCTACGTCATGGTCGGGGCCACCCGCCGCCTCCGCGCGGAGGAGTCGGCCATGAAGTACTTCCTGCTCGGGGCGTTCTCCTCGGCGTTCCTGCTGTACGGCATCGCGCTGTGCTTCGGCGCCACCCACACCACCAACCTGCTCGGCATCGCCAGGTCGGTGGGCGACCCGACGGTCTCCGAGGGGATGCTGCTCGCCGGGGTCGGTCTGCTCGCGGTCGGCTTCCTGTTCAAGGTGGCGGCGGTCCCGTTCCACATGTGGACCCCCGACGTCTACCAGGGCGCGCCCACCCCGGTGACCGCGTTCATGGCCGCCGGCACCAAGGCGGCCGGGTTCGCGGTGTTCGTGCGGGTGTTCGGCGGTGCCCTCGGCGGGCTGGTGGTGAGCTGGCGGCCGGTGATCGCCGCGGTCGCGGTGCTCACCATGCTGCTCGGCGCGATCCTCGCCGTGGTCCAGCAGGACCTCAAGCGGATGCTCGCCTACTCGTCGATCGCCCACGCCGGCTACCTGCTGATCGGCCTGGCCGCCGCCGCGACCCGGCCGGAGGGCGTCAGCGCCTCCATGTTCTACCTGCTCACCTACGCCTTCGCGGTGATGGGCTCGTTCATGGTGGTGGAGTACGCCGGCCGTGCCGTCCCCACCGCCCCGGCCGCGGCGGTCCCGGTCGGCGCCGGAGCCCGCGTGGCCGAGGTGGCCGTCCCGGTGGCGGCGGTCGCCCGCCCCGCGGGCGCGACCGCCGCCACCGGCACGGGCGAGGCCGGCGG
>DATLQA010000155.1:0-3755 GCA_035535495.1 Actinomycetota bacterium
TTGGTGACGGCGATCCCGGCCGGGGCGGGCAGGTAGCCGTAGAGCTGGTCCGACCAGGTCGACGGTAGGAAGCCGACCAGGATCTGGGGGGCGAACAGCAGGCCGAACAGCGCCCCGACGGCCGCGGCGGTCCCGCGCAGCAGGGCGCCCAGGCCGAGCCCGAGCAGGCCGACGGCGGCCAGGTACAGCGCGGCGCCGAGCACGGCCCGGGCCACGCCCGGCTGGCCGAGGGTGGTGCCGAGGTCCCCGGACGAAAGGATCGACTGGCCGACGAGGAAGGCCGCGAAGCTCGCCGGCACACACAGGGCCAGGACGGCCAGCGCGTACCCGATCGCCTTGCCCCACAGCACCGGCAGCCGGGCCGGGACGGCGGCGAAGCTGGTCCGGATCGTGCCGGTGGCGTACTCGCCGGTGATCAGCAGCGCCCCGAGCACCCCGATGGCGAGCTGGGCCAGGCTGATGCCGCTGAGGCTGATCGCGGTGGGGTCGAAGCTGGCGATGGCGGCGGGGTCCTGCGGCGGCCTGGTGACCCGGACCCCGGCGTACAGCGCGCCGATGCCGACGATCAGCACGGCCGCCACGAGCAGCGACCAGGCGCTCGAGGGCAGGGTGCGCAGCTTGGTCCATTCCGATCGGATCACCCTGGCCTGGGTGACCCGCTGGTCGTCACGGGAGGCCGTCGGGGCCGGTGCGGTGGGCACGGTCATGGTGGTCATCCTTTCGCCGGTGCGGTGGTGGGCGCGCGGAACTCGACCGCGTCGCTGGTCATGTCGATGAAGGCCTCCTCCAGCGAGGCCTGGCGGGCGGTGAGCTCGAGCAGGGTGATCCCGGCCGCCGCCGCGGCCCTGCCGACCTGGTCGGTGGTCAGCCCCGAGACGGTCAGGGCGCCGTCCCGGTCGGGCGAGACCTCGGCGGCGCGCGGCCGGAGCAGCGCGGCCAGCGCGTCCTGGTCGGTGCTCCGGACCCGCACGTCGTCGCGGGCCGCGCCGGCGATGAACTCGCGCATGCCGGTGTCGGCGATCAGCCGGCCCCGGCCGATGACGATCAGGTGCTCCGCGGTCAGGGCCATCTCGCTCATCAGGTGCGAGGAGACGAACACCGTCCTGCCCTCGGCGGCCAGGTCCCCCAGCAGCGACCGCATCCAGCGGATGCCCTCGGTGTCGAGGCCGTTGACCGGCTCGTCGAGGATCACCGTATGGGGGTCGCCGAGCAGCGCAACGGCGATGCCGAGCCGCTGGCCCATGCCGAGGGAGAAGCCGCCGGCCCGCCGCCGGGCCACCTCGCGGAGGCCCACGGCGTCGATCACCTCGTCCACCCGGGAGCGGCCGATGCCGCAGGTCTGGGCGATCGCCAGCAGGTGGTGGTGGGCGCTGCGGCCCGGGTGGACCGAGCGGGCATCCAGCAGCGCGCCGACCTCGCGCAGCGGCGCCGGGTGCTGGCGGTACGGCTTGCCGTTGACGGTCACCGACCCGCGCGTCGGCGCGTCAAACCCGAGGATCATCCGCATGGTGGTCGACTTGCCGGCGCCGTTCGGCCCGAGGAAGCCGGTGACCACGCCCGGCCGCACCGTGAAGCTCAGGTCGTCGACCGCCAGCTTGGCGCCGTACCGTTTGGTCAACCCGCGTGCCTCGATCATCTCGTCCCTCCTCTGCGATGGGTGTGCGGAGCCGTGTGGCAACGCGATGACGCCGGGCATCGTCCCCGGTCGGGGGCGAGCTGTCGTTGGGGCGGGCAGCCTCCGCGGGGTGGGGTTTTCCGCAGTCGAGCCGAGGGGTGGCCGCATGGATGGAGGCTCCGGCGCTGGTTAGTGTGATCCCATGACCTGGATGGAGACGACAGCCGCCCCGCGGAGCCGGGGCGCGGCGCAGGGTGCCCTGCGCGCCCTGTGGTCGGCGCGCAGCTGGCGCACGACCCTCCACGCGCTCCTCGGGCTGCCGCTCGGCATCGCCGGCTGGGTGGTCATCGCCGGCCTGGGGGTGGGCTGGGCGGCCGCGCTCTGGAGCCTGATCGAGGGGCCCACCGGTGCCCGGCTGCTCGCCGTGGCCTACGTGCTGGTGGTGGTCGGCGTCCCGATCGTGGCGCCGTGGTGCGTGCGGGCCTTCAGCGCCCTGCAGCGGCTGCGGTTCCGCGCCGTTCTCGGGGTCGAGCTCCCGGTGCCGCCGCCCCGGGCCCGGGGTGGCTGGCCGCTGCGGCCGCTCCGGCCCTGGGGCGCATCCGCCACCTGGCGGCAGCTCGCCTACCACCTGCTGGCCCTGGTCATCGGCGGCGCCGGCGGTGCCCTGGTGGCGGTCTGCTGGCTGGCCCTGCCCATCGCGGCCGGCTTCGCCGTCGACCTCTGGGCCGACGGTGGCCGGGGGGCCGCCGCGCTGGGCTCCGTCGTCCTGGGGGTCGCGGTGACGCTGGCCGCGCCCTGGGTGGCGCGCGGCGTGGCCGGCGTGGACGAGGTCGCGGCCCGGGCCCTGCTCGGCCCCGGCCGCGCCGACGAGCTGACCCAGCGGGTCCAGTCACTGGCCCGGAGCCGGGCCGACATCGTCGCCGCCACCGACGCCGAACGTCGCCGGATCGAACGCGACCTCCACGACGGCACCCAGCAGCGGCTGGTCTCGCTGGCCATGCACCTGGGGATGGCCCGCACCAGCCTCACCGACGCGGACGAGCCCGCCCGGGAGGCCATCGCCAAGGCGCACGACGAAGCCGTGGCCGCCCTCGCCGAGCTGCGCGAGTTCGTCCGTGGCCTGCACCCGGCCGTGCTCAACGACCGCGGGCTGGACGCGGCCCTGCCCGGGATCGTCGCCAGGGCGCCGCTGCCGGTCCGGCTGCGCGTCGACATGTCGTCGCGCTGCTCGCCCAGCATCGAGGCCGTCGCCTACTTCGTCGTCTCCGAGTCCCTCACCAACGTGGCCAAGCACGCCAGGGCCAGCCGCTGCGAGGTCACCGTGGAACGCCGCGGCGACCGGCTCCTGGTCGTCGTCAGCGACGACGGCCAGGGCGGCGCCGCTCCCGCCGGCGGCAGCGGGCTGGATGGGCTCGCCCAGCGGGCGGCGGCGGTCGACGGGACCCTGACCATCGACAGCCCGCCCGGCGGGCCGACCCGGATCACGGTGGAGCTGCCATGCGAGTCGTGATCGCCGAGGACTCGGTGCTGCTCCGGGAGGGCCTGACCAAGCTGCTGGCCGACGGCGGCTTCGAGGTCGCCGCGGCCGTGTCCGACGCGGACCAGCTGCTGCGGGCCGTCGGCGAGCAGCGCCCCGACCTGGTGGTGGTCGACGTGCGGATGCCGCCGACCCACACCGACGAGGGCATCCAGGCGGCGCTGGTCATCCGCCGCCAGTACCCGTCGGTCGCCATCCTGGTGCTGTCCCAGTACGTCGAAGAGCGCTACGCCACCGACCTGCTGTCGGTCCAGACCAGCGGCGTCGGCTACCTGCTCAAGGACCGCGTCGCCCAGGTGTCCGACTTCCTGGACGCGCTGCGCCGGGTGGCCGCCGGCGGCACCGCCCTCGACCCCGAGGTCGTGGCCCAGCTGCTGGTCCGCCACCGCCACGACCCCATCGACCGGCTCACCCCCCGCGAGCTCCAGGTGCTGGGCATGATGGCCGAGGGGCGGAGCAACAACGCCATCGTCGACGCCCTGCGGGTCAGCCACAGCGCGGTCGAGAAGTACGTCTCGAGCATCTTCGCCAAGCTGGACCTGCCCCCCACCGACACCGAGAACCGCCGGGTCCTGGCCGTGCTCAAGTTCCTCCGCATGTGAC
>DATLQA010000156.1:0-27470 GCA_035535495.1 Actinomycetota bacterium
CTGGAGCATGAGCCAGCGCACCCTCACCCAGCGGGTCGACCTCGGCGACGCCCACCAGCTGGTGTTCGAGGTCCGCCCGGCCCACGACCCCGCCAGGCCCTGGGGGTTCGTCGGCGTGGTCATCAGTGTCGAGGACCTGTCGGGATCGGTGTTCCTCTGGCACCGCGACGGAGACCGCTGGGCGGTCCGCAAGGTCATCACCATCCCGGCCGAGCCGGCCGACCCCGAGCTGCTCCCCCCCGCGCTCAAGCCCTTTGGGGCGGTGCCGCCGCTGGTCTCCGACATCGACCTGTCGGTGGATGACCGCTGGCTGTATGTGTCGTGCTGGGGCACCGGGGAGCTCAAACAATACGACGTCAGCGACATCTTCCACCCGCGCGAGACCGGCTCGGTCAAGCTCGGCGGCATCGTCGGCCGCCAGCCCCACCCGGCCGCCCCCGACCAGCCGCTGGCCGGCGGCCCCCAGATGGTCGAGGTCAGCCGCGACGGCCGCCGGGTCTATGTGACCAACTCGCTGTACGGGACCTGGGACCCCATCTTCTACCCCGAGGGGGTCGGCGCCTGGGCGGCCAAACTCGACGCCGGCCAGGACGGCGGCCTCACCCCCGACCCACGGTTCTTCCCGCACGGCGAGGCGTTCCGCGGGCTGCGGGTGCACCAGACCAGGCTGCAGGCCGGCGACGCCTCCTCGGACTCCTACTGCTACACCAGCTGACATGCGACCGCTGGCGCACCACCTGGGCGAGGACTCGCTCGTCAACCTCGTGCTGGTCGGCGGCGGCGGGCTGTCGCTGATGGCGGCCGCTGGCCGTGCCCGGCTGGCCGCCATCCGCACCAGCCTCATCAGGCGGTGGAGAGGCACGCCGCCGAGCCGGGCCGGGAAGGAGCGGTCGACCGGGACGGGGTGAGCTGCCCGCCGCCGCCCGGGAGCATGAAGGCGGCCGCCCCGGTCCAGGTTCCGGGGCGGCCGCCTTGCTGGTGCGTCCGGTGGTCCTCAGTACCAGCCGTCCGAGGACCAGGTGCGGCCCGACCACGTCCGCCCCGACCAGGTGCGACCCGACCAGGTCCGCCCCGACCAGGTACGACCGGACCAGGTGCGACCCTCCCAGCTGCCGCTGGACCAGGTGCGGCCCGACCAGGTGCCGCCCGACCAGGTGCCGCCCGACCAGGTCCGGCCGGTCCAGGTGCCGCCCGACCAGGTCCGGCCGTCCCAGGCAGCGTCCGACCAGGTGCGGCCGTCCCAGGTCTCGCCGCGGGCGTCCTGCTCGCCCACGAGCGCCTCGCCGGTGTCGCTCTGCACGTGCATGGTGCCGCGCGCGGCCTCCAGGGAGCCGGTGCCGGTGGAGTACACGAACCGCTGCGTCGACGCGCTCGCCGGCGGCGTCGGCCGGTCGTGGGCGGCGGCGAGGTCGAGCATGCCGTCGCCCTGCGCCGCCGGGTCGGCCTTGCGCAGCGGCCGCGCGGTCCTGGTGAGCAGCTTCTTGACCTGGTCGGGGGTGATGCCGGGGCGCTGCTGGATGACCAGGGCGGCGGCGCCGGAGACGACCGCGGCGGCCTGCGAGGTGCCGGTCCCCTTGAAGAAGCGGTCGCCGACGCGGGCGGTCGGGTAGGCCAGGTCGATGGCCGAGCCGGGGTCGCGCAGGCTGACGATCGAGGTGCCTGGCGCGACCAGGTCGGGGTTGCGGGTGCCGTCGCCACGGCTCGACCAGGACGGGACGGTGTCGTCACCGCGGTCGGCGGTGCCGGCGGTGTCGGCCGCGCCGATGGCGAGCACGTGCGGGTCGTAGGCGGGGTTGTTGAGCTTGGCGGAGCCGAAGCCCTCGTTGCCGGCCGCGACCACGACCACGATGCCCTTGCGCCAGGCGACCTCGACCGCGTAGGCGAGCGGGTCGATGCGGTAGTCCTGCACCCCGTCGGTGCCGAACGAGAGGTTGAGCACGCGGATGTTGAGGCCGTGGCGGTTGCGGTGCTGCACCACCCAGTCGATCCCGGCGATCACCTGGGAGACGTCGGTGGCGCCACCCGCGTCGGCGAGCTTGAGGCTGACCAGGCGCGCGCCGGGCGCCATGCCGGCGAAGCCGTTGGCCTGGCGGGCCGCCCTGCCGTCATCGTCGCGGCCGGCGATGATGCCCGCCATGTGGGTGCCGTGGCCGTAGGTGTCCTGGTTGCGCAGGTCGGCCCGGTGGTTCTCGAACGACAGGTCGGGCCCGTAGACGACCTTGTCGTCGCCGTCCAGGCCGTCGACCTCGACCACGCCGGAGTCGAGCAGGGCGACGTCCACGCCCCTGCCGGTCAGGCCGTCGTCCCAGTAGTCGCCGGCCCCGGTGAGCCGCTCGGCGACCTGGCGGACTGTGCCGGAGGCGTCGGCGGCGAGTCCGTCGGCGCTGGCCAGCCGGACCGGCTGGTTGACGGTGACGGAGCGGACGGCGTGGCTCGCCCGCAGGCGGGCGAGTGAGGCCTTCGGCAGCACCGCGGTGAACCCGTCGATGATCCCCAGCCGCCTGCCGACCGTGCCGCCGGCCTGCTCGACCAGTGCCTGCGGGGCGCCGCCCGCGCCGGGGAGCTGGCGCACGATCACGGACACGCGCTCGTCCGAGGCGGCGGCGGACCGCGTCCCTGCGATGCCGCCGACGAGCGCCGCGGCCAGCGCGACAGCGAGCACGGCAACGGCTGGCCTGGCAGGGCGCCATGCCTGACGCCGCCTGGCCGGTCGGGCCGAGCCCTGGCTGGTCCGTGGAGTCGCTGGCATCCCACTCCCTTTCTCCACCGCTGGGGTGGCCGTGCGAGCTGTCCTTGCCGAGCGGCGCGATCCTGTCGTACGTATTTCTTCTGTCGTTCGGGCGCTGAAATTCATAGCGCGAACGAGTAGTTCTGCCGGGTCGAGGGGACTAGTCCAGGCACGCCGAGCGCTGTGACCTGGGCAAAGAGCCGCCCCCGGCCGTCGGGCCGGGGGCGGCGGGCCGCGCCGGGCGGCTCAGCAGAGCGTGGTCGCGTAGCGGCAGGCGACCACCCTGGGGGTCTCCACCGGGTGGCCGGCGTCGATCGACTGCGCCAACCGGACGAACTGGGCGTGGGACCAGGCGAGCGGGGTGGCGGAGAAGGTGTTCTCGCCAGGCCGGAAGCGCGGGTCGCCGTCGGCGGGCGGCTGGTGGTCCCAGACCTGCTCGGCCAGCAGCCCGGTCTGGTCGTCGGCGGAACGGGCCATGGTGTCGAGCGACTCCTGGGCGGCGGCGGCAGCGTCGGCGGCCAGGGCGTACTCGCCGCGCTCGCCGGTGAGCAGCGGCCAGCCGCGGCCGATGGTCAGCCCCGAGCCGGGGTCGACCGGCTGCCACTGGGCGCCGTCACGCTGCTCGCCGTAGCCGTCGAAGCTGGCGCGGTGCCAGAACAGCCCGTTCGGCGTCGAGTAGCGCAGCTGCTCGTCGACCACCCGCAGCGAGGAGCGGACGTTGGGATCGGTGGCCGACTTCACCCCGAGCCGGACGATCTCGAGGAAGCTCGGGTCGACCACCCTGCGCTGATCGATCAGCGGGCCGCCGTCGGAGATCTGGATCTGCGCCCCCGAGTTGGCGTCGCCGTTGGCGGTGATGCGCAGGTAGTACGGCTCCGGGGAGAGCGGGCCGTTGCGGGTCAGCGTCCACTGCTCGAGGCGCTGCTGCCAGGTGTCGGCGGTGCGCAGGTAGCGCTCAGCGGCGTCGGCCTGGCCGTTGCGCTTGGCGATGTCGGCCGCGCACACCAGACCGGCGATCTCCGCGGCGATGGTCGCCGGCGACCAGCCGCCGATGTTCTCCCAGCGCTCCTGCGGGGTGTCGGGCCCCTCCCGCAGGAGGAACTCCGCCGCGCGGCGCACGTGGTCCCAGTCGCCCGGCCCGGTCCGGCCGAGCTGCCAGGCGAGCACGATCGGGAACGCCACCTCGTCCAGCTGCAGCCCGCCGAACACCGGCTCGCCGTCGAGCCGGGAGTTCTGCGGGAACGAC
Source organism: Actinomycetota bacterium (assembly GCA_035535495.1). GTDB lineage: Bacteria > Actinomycetota > CALGFH01 > CALGFH01 > CALGFH01 > DASUZB01. The sequence goes on from DATLQA010000156.1 coordinate 3,975, forward strand.
CCGTCCGGCCGCTGCTGGACCGACCAGAGGTAGTCGAGCGCGCGCCGCGCCGCGGCCCGGTCGCCGGCGGCGAGCATGGCGGTGGCGATCTGGTAGAGGTCACGGGACCAGACGGCGTGGTAGACGGGGAGGTGCTGGAGCTGGTTCGCCCAGGCCCACGGCCGGCCCGGGGCGGCGACGAAGCCGCCGCGGAAGGTCTTGTCCTCGTGGGCGGCCAGGACCATGACCGACAGGTCGTAGACGGTCTGCCAGCGCTTGGCGCTGGCGGGGGCCGGGCGGAGCGAGTCGAGGTAGGCGTGCCAGCCGGCCGAGTAGGCCCGCCGCGCGTCGGCGAAGCCGCGCGCCAGCGCGGCGGCGGCGGTCGAGGCGGCCGCGCCGGGCGCGGCGGCGAAGCCGAGCGCCAGGGTCAGGTGCTGGTTGCCTGGCAGGCCGGTGAGGCGGGTCCGACCGGTCTGCACCACGTTGCCACGGGCGCCGGCCTGGTAGGACCAGTCCATGCGGAAGTCGTCGCGCAGGTCGCTCCAGCCGTCGCTGCGGTCGGCGTAGCCGCTGGAGGTCTTGGTGAAGCCGGAGGAGGCCAGCACCGCGCTGGCCGCCTGGTCGTCGGTTGCCAGCAGGCCGCCGTGGCCGCTGCGGCCGGTGTCGTCGTTGGCGTTGAGCCCGAGGCCGGCGTCGTGGAGCACGTACACGTCGTACGGCTTGCCGGTCAGCGACTCGAAGCGGACATCGAGGAGCACGGCGGCGCGGGCCGGGTCGGTCACGTAGGTCTTGGTGATCCGGTAGGCGCCGGAGCGTGCGGTGTTGACCTGGCGCCAGACCAGGCTGCGGTCGTCGAGCGACCGCACCTGGTGGTCGGTGCCGTCGGTCTCGCGGTCGGCGAAGGTGGCGCCGTCGGAGACGACCAGCTGGGTGTCGCGGGTGGCCGGCGTGTCGATGCGCGGGAAGAACACCTCGCTGAGGGTGCCGTCGTTGAGGGTGTACCAGACCTTGCTGCGGGTGCCGCGCGCGGTGCCGAAGCCGTCCTTGTCACCGCCGGACCAGTTGGCGGCGGCGCCGGGGACGCCCGGGGCCTGGTCGGCCGCCACGGCGGCGCCGGGCAGGGCGACGCCGACGAGCACGGCGAGCAGGGCGCTGACGGCGAGCTGGGCGGTCACGCGGCGGATCCGCGGGCCGGCGGGGGGAGCCCCGGAGAGATTGAGAACAGGGGACGGGCCCATAGACACGCTCCTTTGCGCGGGCGGTACGCTGGCCCTGTTCTGCCCTGGCGGCCGCCACCGTAAGCCTGCCGCGGGCCGGAGGGCCGGCCGCCGGGAGGCGGCGCTGCCACCTGACTGGAGCTGCCGGCAGGGTCAGGAAGCGGGGATCTCGCCCGAGCCGCGTGGCACCAGGGTGGTGGCCACGACGACCTGTCGCGGCGGGTCGCGGTCGCCGTCGAGGCGGGCGAACAGCAACTCCGCCGCGGTCCGGCCGAGGGTGGTCGGGTCCTGCGCGACCACCGTCACGGCCGGGTCCAGCATGTCGGCGAGGAGGAAATCGTCGAAGCCGACCAGGGCGACGCGGCGCTGCAGCCCGCGCCGCCGCAACGCGTGGATCGCCCCGATGGTGACCAGGTTCTGGCCGGTGAACAGCGCCGATGGCGGCTCCCGCTGCGCCAGCAGCGCGAGTGCCGCGTGCTCCGCGGCCTCGATGCTGGTCAGGTCCTGGCGGACCAGGCCGGCGTCGTGCGGGATGCCCTCGGCGGCAAGGCCCTCCAGGTAGCCAAGGCGGCGTTGCTCCGCCGTCCAGATGGTGCCAAGGTCCCCCAGGAAGGCGATGCGCCGGTGGCCGTGCGCCACCAGGTGCCGGACCGCTCGGCGCGCCCCGTCCAGGTTGTCCACGGTGACGCTGTCCACCTCGCGGAAGGCGGCCGGGCGGTCCACGCAGACCGTGGGCGTCCCCAGCCGCTCGCGCTCCGACCAGAAGCCACCGTCGGCCCGGCTGGACGGCACCACGATCAGGCCGTCGACCCGGCGGGCCACGAAGGCCCGCAGCAGCTCCCCCTCCCTGACCGGGTCCTCGTCGCTCGAGCCGGCGAAGGCCAGCGTGCCGCGCTGCCTGGCGACCTCCTCGATGGCGCGGTGGAGGGTCGAGGAGAAGGGGTTGGCGACATCTTCGAGCAGCAGGCCGATGCTGGCCGTCTTCTGGTCGGCCCGGCGCAGGCTGCTGGCGGTCATGTTGTGGTGGTAGTCGAGCAGCCTGACAGCCTCGAGGACGCGGTCGACGAGCTGGCTCGAGACGCCGGGTTCGCGGTTGATCACGCGGGAGACGGTCTTGAGGCTGACCCCGGCAAGGGCGGCGACGTCCCGCATGGTCGGCGCCCTGCGGGACGGCTTTCCGCCGCCTTCTGTTAACGTTGTCACCGCAGTCCTCGCCGTTCACCCTTCTTGCTCAAGGCGCAGTTTACAGGGAAAATACGTCAGGTCTAGACACTTCTCCCGCTCAGATGTTATACCACCTGACAACGTTGTCAGAGCCCGGCTCGCATCCGCCGTGCCGGGGAAGGGAGAGGTTATGGACAACGCCGTGGCACGGCGCCGCCGCGGGCGGGCCGCACTGCTCGGGCTCGTGGTCGCGCTGCTGGCGACCGGGTGCGCCGGCCGCAACGACGACTCGGGCTCCTCGGGCGGTAGCCAGGTCCAGGTCGGGCTTATCACCAAGACGGAGACCAACCCGTTCTTCGTCAAGATGAAGGAGGGCGCGCAGAAGGAGGCCCAGGCCAAGGGCGCCAAGCTGCTGACCGCCGCCGGCAAGTTCGACGGCGATAACGCCAGCCAGGTCACCGCGATCGAGAACATGGTCGCCGCGGGCGTCAAGGGGATCCTGATCACCCCGAGTGACACCAAGGCGATCGTCCCGGCGATCAAGAAGGCGCGGGACAAGGGCGTGCTGGTGATCGCGCTCGACACGCCGACCCAGCCACAGGACGCCACCGACGCGTTGTTCGCCACCGACAACTTCAAGGCCGGCGTGCTGATCGGCCAGTACGCCAAGGCGGCGGAGGCGGGCAAGCAGGCCAAGATCGCGACACTCGACCTCGCCCCGGGCATCTCGGTCGGGGTGCTGCGCCACAACGGCTTCCTGTCCGGCTACGGCGCCGCCCAGGTCGACCAGAGCGCCACCCAGCAGGCCACCGCGCCCGCGGTCGTCTGCAGCCAGGACACGCAGGGCGATCAGGCCAAGGGTCAGACGGCGATGGAGAACTGCCTGCAGAAGGACCCCGGCATCAACCTGGTCTACACCATCAACGAACCGGCGGCGCTCGGCGCCTACAACGCGCTCAAGGCGGCGGGTAAGGAAAAGGGCGTCATGATCGTCTCGGTCGACGGGGGCTGCACCGGCGTCAAGGCGGTGCAGTCGGGCCAGATCGCCGCGACCTCGCAGCAGTACCCACTGAAGATGGCCACCCAGGGCGTCGCCGCCGTGGTCGATTTCGCCAACAACGGCAAGAAGGCATCCGGCTACACCGACACCGGCGTCACCCTCATCACCGACAAGGCCATGGAGGGCGTCGACGCCAAGGACAGCAAGTTCGGCCTGGAGAACTGCTGGGGTTGACGGGCCCCAGCCAATTCCGGTAAGGCGGGTCCGGTGGAGCTGGCTCGCTGCGCGAGCAGCCCGGGCCCGCCGCCGGCCCCACCACCCGCCATGGAGATCGCCGACCGGAGGATGTGCCCATGGCCAAGGTATCGCCCGCCGAGGAGGTCGAGGAGGAGCGCGCCGAGCCCGCGCCGTCGCTGGTCTCGCGGGCGCTCGCCCTCTCGACCCTCGGTCCGCTCATCGCGCTGCTGCTCGCCGTGGCCTTCTTCACGGCCCAGTCGTCCCGGTTCCTGACCGGTGGCAACCTGTCGCTCGTCGTCCAGCAGGTCATGGTCGTCGGCACCCTCGCCATCGGCCAGACCCTGATCATCCTCACCGCGGGCATCGACCTGTCCAACGGCGCCGTGATGGCGCTCGGCAACATCGTCATGACCAAGCTCGCGGTCGACAGCGGCATGAACCCGCTGCTGGCGGTCTTCCTCGGGCTGGCGGTCTGCGCCGCGTTCGGGGCGTTCAACGGGTCTCTGGTCACCGCGGTCCGGCTGCCGCCGTTCATCGTCACCCTCGGGACCCTCAACATCGCCTTCGCCCTCACCCACATCTACTCGGAGGACCAGACGATCTCGGGGCTGCCATCGGCCCTGACCTTCTTCGGCGAGACCTTCACCATCGGCGGCACCGACATCACCTACGGCACCGTGCTCATGCTGGTCTTGTTCGTGGTCGCCTGGTACGTGCTGCGCCAGACCGCGGCGGGCCGCCACGTCTACGCCGTCGGCAACAACCCCGAGGCGGCCCGCCTCACCGGCATCCGCACCCGCCGGCTGCTGCTCGGCGTCTACACCACCGCCGGCCTGATCTACGGCGTCGCCGCGCTGCTGCTGATCGCCCGCACCAGCGTTGGCGACCCCCAGGCCGGCCAGACCGACAACCTCGACAGCATCACCGCCGTCGTGCTCGGCGGCACCAGCCTGTTCGGCGGGCGTGGCAGCGTCATCGGCACCCTGATCGGCGCGCTGATCGTCGGCATCGTCCGCAACGGCCTGCAGCTGATGGGCGTCCGCTCTATCTACCAGGTGCTGATCACCGGCATCCTGGTGATCCTCGCCGTCTCCGTCGACCAGATCGCACGCAGGAGGCAAGCCAGGTGACCGAGGCAGTCGCGACCCGGGCGCCAGTCGCCGACCAGCAGCCGACCCCGGTCCTCGAGGCCCGCGGTCTCGTCAAGCGCTACGGCCAGGTCACCGCGCTCGACGGCTGCGACTTCGAGCTGTACCCGGGGGAGATCCTCGCCGTCATCGGCGACAACGGCGCCGGCAAATCCACCCTCATCAAGGCCCTCTCCGGCGCCCTCGTCCCCGACGAGGGCGAGATCCTCCTCGACGGCCAGCCGGTCCGCTTCCACGGCCCGCTCGACGCACGCCGCCACGGCATCGAGACCGTCTACCAGGATCTCGCGGTGGCGCCCGCCCTCGACATCGCCGACAACCTGTTCCTCGGGCGGGAGGTCCGCCGCCGCGGCATCCTCGGGTCGCTGCTGCGCATGATCGACCACGGCCGCATGGTGGCCGAGTCACGACGGCACATGCAGGACCTCAAGATCGGCATCCGGTCGATGAGCCAGGCGGTCGAGACGCTCTCCGGCGGGCAGCGGCAGGGTGTCGCGGTGGCTCGCAGCGCCGCCTTCGCCCGCAACGTGGTGATCATGGACGAGCCGACCGCGGCACTCGGCGTCAAGGAGACCCACATGGTCCTCGCCCTCATCCGCAAGGTCCGCGACCGTGGCCTGCCGGTCATCCTGATCAGCCACAATATGCCCAACGTCTTCGAGGTCGCCGACCGGGTCCACATCCAGCGCCTCGGCCGCCGGGTCGCGGTCATCAGCCCCCACGACTTCAGCATGTCCGACGCGGTGGCGATCATGACCGGCGCCATGGCGGGCGAGGAGGTCCGCGGCGGGTGACGATCGGCCATCGAGCGCTTCTGTAAAGGAGGCCACGGCTGGACCGGGAGCGAACCACGGTCGCGGTCGTCGGCGAGGCCCTGATCGACCTGGTGCCGAGGGACCGGGAAGGGCTCTACGAGGCGGTGCCTGGCGGCAGCCCGGCCAACGTCGCGGTCGGCCTGGCCCGGCTGGAGGTGCCGGCGCGGATGCTCGCCCGCGTCGCCGACGACCCCTTCGGGCGCCGCATCCGCCGGCACCTGGCCGGCAACGGCGTCGACCTGACCGGGGTGGTCGCCGCGGCCGAGCCGACCTCGCTGGCGATCGTCGCGGTCGATCCCGACGGGAGCGTGGCCTACGACTTCCGGGTCGACGGCACCGCCGACTGGCAGTGGCGTGACGAGGAGCTGGGCGGCGCGCTCGACGGGCAGGTGCTCGCGGTCCATGCCGGCTCGCTCGCGATGACCATGGCGCCAGGGGCCGAGGCCCTGCTCCGCCTGCTCCAGCGGGCCGGGGGCAGCGCGACCATCTCCTACGACCCCAACTGCCGGCCCCTGCTGATGGGTGCACCGGCCCTTGCCCGCGAGCGGATCGAGCGGCTGGTGGCGCTGGCCGACGTGGTCAAGGCGAGCGTCGAGGACGTCGCCTGGCTGGTGCCGGGCCGCGCCGCCGAGGAGGTCGCCGAGGCGTGGCTGGCGCTCGGCCCGGCGCTGGTCGCCATCACCGCCGGCGCCGACGGCGTGGTGGCGGTCGCCAACCGGACCGGCACGGTCCGCCGGCCCGCCCGGCAGGTCGCCGTGGTCGACACCGTCGGCGCCGGCGACGCGTTCACCAGCGCGCTGCTTGCCGGCCTCTACCGCCGCGGCCTGCTCGGCGCCGACCGGCGCGCCGCGCTCGCCGCCATCACCGAGGAGCAGCTGGTGGAGGCGCTCGACGACGCGGTGCTGGCCTCGGCGATCACCTGCACGCGCCGCGGCGCCGACCCGCCCAGACTCGCCGAGCTGCTCGGCGAACGGCCGGTGGGGTAGTACATAACAGCGTGCAGTCCGAGCTGGCCAGAGGAGTCGGTGCCATGAGCGTGAGCGAGCTGGCTGGTCGGCCGGCCGACCCGTCGATGCTGATCGACGTCGACCGGCTGGTCCGGGCCTACTACGAGGAACAGCCGGACGCCTCCGTCCCGGCCGAGCGGGTGGCCTTCGGGACCTCGGGGCACCGCGGCTCGGCCGCCGACCGCTCCTTCAACGAGGCGCACATCCTGGCGACCACCGAGGCGATCTGCCGCTGGCGCCGCCAGCGGGGCATCGACGGACCGCTGTACCTGGGCAGGGACACCCACGCGCTGTCCGAGCCGGCCTTCCAGACCGCCGTGGAGGTGCTGGTCGCCAACCAGGTCGAGACGCTGGTCGACGCGACCGGCGGGTACACCCCGACGCCGGCGATCTCCCATGCGATCCTGACCCACAACCGGGGCCGCGACCGGGCGCTGGCCGACGGCATCGTGGTGACCCCGTCGCACAACCCGCCGTCCGACGGCGGCTTCAAGTACAACCCGCCCCACGGCGGGCCGGCCGGGAGCGACGTCACCGGCGAGATCCAGGACGAGGCCAACCGGCTCCTGGCCGACCGCCTGGCCGGCGTCCAGCGCATCCCCTACCAGCGCGCCGCGCCGGAGCTGCGCAGCCACGACTACCTGGCCGCCTACGTCGGCGACCTATCGGAAGTCATCGACCTCGACGCGGTCCGCGGCGCCGGGCTCCGCCTCGGCGTCGACCCGCTCGGCGGTGCCAGCGTCGCCTACTGGGGCGCCATCGGCGAACGCTTCGGGCTGGACCTCACCGTGGTCAACGACCGGGTCGACCCGACCTTCGGCTTCATGACGGTGGACTGGGACGGCAAGATCCGCATGGACTGCTCGTCGGAGTACGCCATGGCCGGCCTGATCGCGCTCCGGGACCGGTTCGACGTGGCCTTCGGCAACGACGCCGACGCCGACCGTCACGGCATCGTCACCTCCCGAGCCGGGCTGGTGAACCCCAACCACTACCTCGCCGTCGCCATCGCCTACCTGTTCGGCGGCGGGCGCGACTGGCCGCCGGCCACCGCCGTGGGCAAGACGCTGGTGTCCAGCAGCATGATCGACCGGGTCGTCGCCGACCTCGGCCGGCGGCTGCTCGAGGTGCCGGTCGGGTTCAAGTGGTTCGTCGATGGGCTGCTGGACGGCTCGCTCGGCTTCGGCGGCGAGGAGAGCGCCGGCGCCTCGCTGCTCCGCCGCGACGGCACCGTCTGGACGACCGACAAGGACGGCATCGCGCTCTGCCTGCTCGCCGCCGAGGTTACCGCGCGGACCGGTCAGGACCCGGGCGAGCGCTACCAGGGCCTCACCGAGCAGTTCGGCAGCCCCGCCTACCGGCGCGTCGACGCGCCGGCCACGCCCGAGCAGAAGGCCGCGCTGGGCCGGCTCGCCGCCGAGGGCGTGCGCGCCGACGAGCTCGCCGGCGAGCCGATCGTCGAGGTGCTGACGGCCGCGCCCGGCAACGGCGCCGCCATCGGCGGGCTCAAGGTCGTCACCGAGCACGGCTGGTTCGCCGCCCGCCCGTCAGGCACCGAGGACGTCTACAAGGTCTACGCGGAGAGCTTCCGCGGGCCCGAGCACCTGGAGCGCATCATCGGCGAGGCGCAGGCGCTGGTGAGCGCGACCCTGGACGCCGCCGGCGGGGGCGACCGGTAGGATGGCGGGGTCGTCGGGCAGTGCCGGCGGCCCGCCCCACCACCATCCTCAGGAGCATCCCGTGCCGACCGACCACGCCCCCGAGCTCGCCGCTCTCGCCAAGCGCCTCGCCGACGCAAAGGAGTTCCTTTGACCTCGCCGGCAAGCAGCGCGAGGCGGACGCCCTGCGCGAGCAATCGGCAGCGCCCGACCTGTGGGACGACCCGGGGCGGGCCCGCAAGCTGATGAGCCGCCTGGCCGCCGTCGAGGCCGACCTCGACGCCGTCGCCAGGCTCTCCGCCCAGCTCTCCGACCTGGAGACCCTCAACCAGCTGGCCCTCGAGGAGGAGGATGCGGCCGCGGCGACCGAGGTCGGCGACGGGCTGGCCGAGCTGGCCGCCGCCATGGACGAGCTGGAGGTCCTGGCCCTGCTGTCGGGCGAGTTCGACGGCCACGACGCGATCGTCACCATCCACCCGGGAGCCGGCGGGGTCGAGTCCCAGGACTGGGCCGAGATGCTCTGGCGCATGATCAGCCGCTGGGCCGAACGGCGCGGCTTCAAGGTCACCGTCAACGACTACCAGGAGGGCGACGAGGCCGGGATCAAGTCGGTGACCATCACCGTCGAAGGCACCCGCGCCTACGGCCTGCTGTCGGCCGAGGCCGGCACCCACCGGCTGGTCCGCATCTCACCGTACGACCAGGCCAAACGGCGCCACACCTCGTTCGCGGCGGTCGACGTGATCCCGGTGCTCGATGACGCCGACGCGCCCGAGATCGACGAGAGCGAGCTGCGCATCGACATCTACCGTTCGTCCGGGCCGGGCGGCCAGGGCGTCAACACCACCGACTCGGCGGTGCGCGTCACCCACCTGCCCACCGGGATCGTGGTGGCGGTGCAGAACGAGCGCTCGCAGCTCGCCAACAAGACCATCGCCCTGAAGATCCTCGCCGCCCGGCTGGCCGAGCGGGCCCGCCAGGAGCGCGAGGCGGCCCTGGCCGCGCTCCGCGGCGACCGGGGCGATATCGCCTTCGGCAACCAGATCCGCTCGTACGTCCTGCACCCCTACCAGATGGTCAAGGACCACCGCACCGAGGTCGAAACAGGCAACATCCAGGCCGTGCTCGACGGCGACCTCGACCGCTTCGTCACCGCCGAGCTGCGGCGCCGGGCGGTCAGCAGGAATACCGATAACGATTGAATAGATCGATCCGATACACGGATGCAACCCAGATTGCGCTAGGCTGTGCAGTCTGTTCCCACACCTTGGCACCCTGGAGAGCCATGTCCGCACCCAACCCGAACACCCTCTCCGCCACCCCGTCCTGCGCCCCCACGCAGCCCGCCCCCGCCCGTATCGCCGTCCTGGCCGACGCCGCCGTGCTCGAAGCGGCGGAGCGGGCCGTCCGGGCGCTGCGCGCCGACGGCCACGAGCTGGTGGTGGTCGCCGCCGACGGACCCGCCGCGCTGGACGGTGCGGAGGCCGTGCTCGCCCTCGGCGGTCCGCGCGTGGCCGAGCTGGCCCGCGAGCACGCCCCCGCCGGGGCCTACGTGCGCAGCCAGGCGCTCGCCGGGCAGCAGCCCGACCGCGACGCCGTGGCGCTGACCGCCGCTCGTGCGACCGCCCTGGCGGTGGCCCCGCCACGAATCGGGGTCTGCGGATGAGCGCCCTCACCGGTCTCTACGAGCGCTGGCGCCACCTCGTCCACGAGCTCGCCAAGTTCGGCATCGTCGGCGCGATCAACACGGTGGTCGACTTCGGCCTGGCCAACCTGCTCGTGTTCGGCCTGCACTGGGACCCGCTGGTGGGCAAGGCGGGCTCGGTGGCGGTCGCGGCGACCTCCTCCTACTTCATGAATCGGCACTGGACCTTCCGGCACCGCGCCAGGACCGGCCTGCGCCGTGAGTACACCCTGTTCTTCCTGCTCAACGGCGTCGGGCTGCTGATCGCCGAGGCGTGCATCTGGACGGTGCACAACGGCCTGCACAAGAGCGGCCCGATCTGGTTCAACCTCGCCCAGGTGGCCGGTCTCGCCATTGGCATGGTGTTCCGGTTCACCACCTACAAGCGCTGGGTGTTCGTCCACCCGGACCGGGTCGCGCCGCAGCCGCGTCCCGAGAGCCAGGCCGTCCCGCGGAGCGGCCGCGAGCCCGCGCTCGTCCCCGACCGGCGCGCCTGACGCCCGACTCGGCCCGTTCCATCACGCAGTACGCGGCCGCGCCTGAACGGGCGCGGCCGCGCGGCTACTCATTCGGATCTTTCGGGAAAGCGTCGCGAACGTAATAAGCAGTTCGGACTATGGACGCGCCGTGACCCCTCGGGCATCCTGTGCGGCGGCCGGGCGTACCCGTCCGGCTGGCCTCGTGGTGGCGGGCCCGGCGACCTGCCGGAGCGCGCCTCGCAGGGGACACTGAGTCGGGCCGCTGGGGGGAGGCCGGATGCGGCGGCGCCGTGGCGTGCAACTGCGGGGCGGAGCCGTGCGGCCGGCGCTGCTCGGCATGGTCATCGCCGTGGCCGCCGGCGTCCTGGCCATCGACGGCCCTGGTTCAGGCGCCGCTCCCGGCCCGCCGGCCGGCTTCTCCGACACGGTCGTGATCGCCGGCCTCAACCACCCCACCGGCCTGGCCTTCACGCCCGGCGGGCAGTTGTTCGTCACCGAGCAGCGCGGCCGCGTCCTGGTCTTCGACACGGTCGCCGACCCGACCGGGCGGCTCGTCGTCGACCTCGACCGTATCGTCCACGGCTACTGGGACCGGGGAATGCTCGGGCTGGCGCTGGACCCGCAGTTCCCGACCCGGCCCTACCTGTACATCAGCTACACCTACGACCATCCGCCTGGTGACCCGCGCCCGGCGCCGCGCTGGGGGGACGACTGCCCCGACCCGCCCGGCCCGACCAGCGACGGCTGCGTGGTCGACGGGCGGGTGTCGCGCCTCACCCTCGACCCGGTCCGCCTCACCATGGTGCCCGGCAGCGAGCGGGTGCTGCTCGAGGGGTTCTGCCAGCAGTACCCCAGCCACACCCTCGGCGACCTCGCCTTCGGCCGGGACGGCACGCTCTACGTCAGCACCGGCGAAGGCGCCGGCTTCGACACCGTCGACTACGGCCAGCTCGGCGGCGACCACCCCGGCGACCACCCCAACCCGTGCGGCGACCCGATGGGCACCAGCCCGCCGGGCAGCGCCCAGGGCGGCGCCCTCCGCGCCCAGAGCGTCCGCCGTCCCGCCGGCCAGGCGGCCGCGCTCTCCGGCGCCGTGCTGCGGATCAACCCCGACACCGGCCAGCCCGCGCCGGGCAACCCACTGGGCGGCCGGCCCGACCTCGAGGGCCGCCGGGTGGTCGCCTACGGCCTGCGCAACCCGTTCCGGATGGCGTTCCGGCCAGGCACCGACGAGCTGTGGGTCGGCGACGTCGGCTGGGACTCCTGGGAGGAGATCAACCGCATCGCCAGCCCGACCGCCAAGGCCACCAACCTCGGCTGGCCCTGCTACGAGGGTCCCGCCGTCCAGCCCGGCTACCGCGACGCCGGCCTGGCGAGCTGCGCCGCGCTGTACCGGGCCGGCGGGGTGACCAATCCCCACTTCGCCTACCAGCACGCCAGCGCGGTGCTGCCTGGTGACGGCTGCGACCTCGGCGGCGGCTCCTCCACCTCCGGTCTCGCCTTCTACCGGACCGGCCGCTGGCCGGCGCGGTACCGCGGGGCGCTGCTGTTCGCCGACTACGCGCGCGACTGCATCTGGGCCATGCTCCCCGGCGCGGGCGGCGTGCCCGACCCGGCCCGCCGGGAGCTGCTGGTCCGCGGTGCCGCCTACCCGGTCGCGCTCGAGATCGGGCCTGGCGGGGACCTGTACTACGCCGACCACAGCGGCACCGTGCGGCGGGTCGCCTACGACGGCGGCTCCGACGACCCGCCGCCGCCGAACCCGCGGCCCGGTGCCGGCGCGCCCAGCGCCGTCATCGACACCCCACCCGCCAGCCTGGCCTGGCGGGTGGGCGACATGATCGCCTTCCGCGGCCACGCCGGCGACCCGCAGGACGGCACGCTGTCCGCGGCGGCGCTCTCCTGGACGCTGGTACTGCACCACTGCACCGCGGCGAGCGCCTGCCACGAGCACCCGCTCACCCAGCTGGACGGCACCGACCGCGGCGCCTTCGCCGCCCCGAACCATCCCTGGCCGTCCTGGCTGGAGCTGCGCCTGACCGCCACCGACACCGACGGCAACCAGGACACCAGCTCGCTGCGCCTCGACCCCCGGACGGTGAACCTGCGGCTGACCACCAGCCCGGCCCGGCTCGCCCTGACGGTGGCGGGCAGCCCGGTCCGCACGCCGTCCACCCGCCGGATGGCGGTCGGCTCCCGGACCACCATCGCCGCACCGTCCCGGCAGGTCCTCGGCAAGCTCGGCTACGCGTTCGCGGGCTGGTCCGACCGGGGTGCGCAGAGCCACGAGATCACCGCCGGGGCGGCCCCGGCGACCTGGACAGCCCGCTACCGCCGCACGCTCAGCATCGGCTTCACCGTCTCGGCGAGGACCGTGCCTCCCGGCCACCCGGTGCGGTTCACCGGGCGGCTGGTCGGCAGCGGCACCTCCAACGGCGCCCCCCGCCAAGCCGTCTTCCTCTACGGCCGCCCGGCCGGCTCCAGCGACCCGTTCACGCGGCTCGCCGGGGCCTACACCGACCGGGCTGGCCGCTTCGCCTTCGTCCACCGGCCGACCGCCAGCACCCAGTACACCACCCGGTTCTGGGGCAGCGCGGGGTACCCCCCGGCCGGTAGCGCCAACCGTGTGGTCCGGGTCCGCAGGTGACCCGCGCCGCCCGGGAGGCGCGCGAAGCGGGGGCGACGCCGCGGCCGCGGCGTCGCCCCCTGAGGGGAGGGCAGCCGGCGGGCCAAGCGGGTGACCTGCGCCGATGTTTGCCCGGGCCGGGTGCAGGCCATACCCTGGTGGCAGACGACTGGGTTGCTGGGAGGTGGTTCGAGTCAGGTCGACCCGAGAGCGCGGGGGCCTACCGGCCGGTCAGCGCGCGGGCTGGGTCACGCTGGCGACCAACTGCTGGTCCTGCGACGCGCTGGTGACCAAAGCGGTGGCGCGCCGAAATCGCCACCATCGTCATTTCGCCTGGAGCTGTCGCCGATGCGAGGTGGCCTGGTCCGGCCCTGGCAGGGAACTGCCCTCGGCGGAACTGCCTCCGGCGAGCTGACGTCCCCGCATGCCGTGGTCGGGCGCCGCGCCCGCTAAGATCGTGCCGCGCGGCACGTCGCGGGAGCGGACCAGCCCGGCGTCCGCCGGCGCGCCGGTCAACGACAGGGTGAGGCGGCCAGCATGGCGAGGCTGTTCCCGGCGGTGGGCGCGGCCACCTCGAGACGGGACCGCTCCGGCCGTGGCCCCGAGGCCGAGCCGGACGCCGACGTCCCCTCGGGGGAGGACCTCCCGGGCTGGGCCGACCGCCGCCCCGCCGCCGTGCTCGCCGCCCTGATCGTCGCCTACGTGGTGGTGTTCGGCTGGCTGACCTGGTCGCAGCAGTCCAACTTCGGCACCTTCGGCTTCGATATGGGCATCTACGACCAGGGGATCTGGCTGCTGTCGCGCTTCAAGGACCCGTTCGTGACCGTGCGCGGGCTGGAGTACTTCGGCCACCACGTCAACCCGGTCACCCTGCTGTTCGTGCCGTTCTACTGGCTCGGCGCCGGGCCGCACTTCCTCTACCTGGTGGAGACCGTGTGGATGGCGCTCGGCGCGGTGCCGCTGTGGCTGCTCGCCCGCGACCGGCTCCGCAACCCCTGGACGGCGCTGGTGCTGGCCGGCGCGTACCTGCTCTACCCGTCGCTGGAGTGGATCAACTGGTGGCACTTCCACCCCGACGCGCTGATCATCACCCCGCTGCTGGCCGCCTGGCTGCTGGCGAGGTGGCGGCACTGGCGGCTGTTCGCCGTCGCGGTCGCGATGGCGCTGCTGTGCAAGGAGGACGCGGCGCTGGCCGTGTTCGTCCTGGGCCTGGTGCTCGCCGTCCGCGGCGAGCGCCGTGCCGGGCTGGCCACCGCGTTCGCCGGCGCGGCCTGGTTCGTGCTGGCGACCAAGCTGGTGATCCCCTGGGCCAACCACGGCGTCGGCCCGCTCTACGAGCAGCTGTTCCCGCAGTTCGGCAGCTCCATCGGGGAGATCCTCCTGAACGTGCTGCGCCACCCCGACCGGGCGTTCGCCCTCGCGGTCGAGTCCAACCGGCTCACCTATTACACCCAGCTGCTGGCCCCGGTCGCGTTCCTGCCTCTGTTCGCGCTGCCGGTGTTGCTGATCGGCGTGCCGCAGGTGGGCGTGAACGTCATCTCGGCCCACGGCTACACCCACGACATCCGCTACCACTACAGCGCCATCGTGATCGCGGCGGTGTTCCTGGCCACGGTGGAGGCGTGCGCGTGGCTCGGCAACCGGCCCAGCCGCCAGCGCTTCCTGGTCGGCCTGGTCGCCGCGGCCGCCCTGGCCGGCAACGTCGCCTGGTCGCCCTCGCCGATCGGGGTCAAGTTCCACAGCGGCGTGTGGGCCTCGCCCCAGCCCAAGCACGCCGCCGTCAACGAGGCGATCCGCCGGGTGCCGGCCGACGCCGGGGTGGCCGCCAGCTACTACCTGGTGCCGCACCTGACCCACCGGGTCCACATCTACGAGTGGCCCAATCCGTTCGTGCCGACCAACTGGGGCGTGCGCGGCGAACACCCGCCCGATCCGGCCAGCGCCGACTACCTGGTCCTCGACACCGCTCTGAACGGCCAGAACCAGGACCTGTTCGAGCAGCTCACCGGACCAGGGGGAACCTTCAACGTCATCTGGCGGCGCGACGGCATCGTGGTCGCCACCCGCACCCGCGACGGCTGAGCGCGGTCGCTCAGATCGCGGGGCCGCGGACCGGTGCGACCGCCCGGTCGTAGAGGCCGCCGGCGGCGGCGCGCCGCACCCGCCAGGTGTCGCGGAGCATGCGCAGCGCGTCCACGGCCAGCCGGACCTTGGAGCCCTCGCGCAGCTCCGCGCTGACCGGCACCTCGGCCACGGTCAGGCCCAGGCGGCGCGCGAGGAACAGCACCTCGGCGTCGAAGGCGAACCCGTCCACCCGGGTGCGGCCGAACAGCTCCCTGGCCGCGTCGCGGCGGAAGCCCTTCAGGCCGCACTGGGTGTCGCGGAACGGCAGCCCGAGCAGCCTGCGCATGGCCTGGTTGAAGACCCGACTGGCCAGCCGGCGCAGCACCGGCCCCGAGGTCTCCAGGTCGCCGCGGCGGCCGATCGCCACCGGTGCGCCGTCCAGCGCGCGCAGCACCCGTTCGACCTGGTCCGGGCCGTAGGAGGCGTCGGCGTCGGTGAACACCAGCCGGTCGCCGCGGCCGGCGAGCATGCCGGTGCGGACCGCGAAGCCCTTGCCGCGGTGGGTGGGGCAGCGCAGCACCCGCACGCGCCGGTCGCGGGCTGCGATCGCCTCGGCCACCGCCAGGGTCTGGTCGGTCGACCCGTCGTCCACCACCAGCAGCTCCACGCCCCGGACGCCGGCTGAGAAGTGGGCCAGGTAGCGTTCCAGGGCCGTGGGCAGCCGGTCGGCCTCCTGGTAGCAGGGGAGCACGATGGTGAGCGCGGTCACGGCGGTGGCTCCGCGACGCGCTCCAGCACGACCACGCCGCCGGCGTCATACGGCACGCGCCATTCGCCGTTGGTGCGCAGCCGCTCGAACAGCTTGCGGTCCTCCTGGCCGAGCAGGCCCGGCTCCACCACCACCCAGCGGACGGCGTCGACCTCTGCCTGGGCGTGCGCGTCGCCGGGGCGGCCCCAGTTGACCGCGCGGAACGGGTTGGGGAACTCGTACGCCAACTTCCGGTGGGTCAGGTGGGTGACCAGGTGGAACTGCGCGCTCACCGGCGCGCCCGGGTCGACCTTGGCCAGGGCGGCCAGCCGGGCTGGGTCTTGCGCCGAGGCGGCCGGGAGCACCCGGTCCTTGGACCAGACCGCCGGGCCGTAGCGCCAGTCGGTCGCGAACGCGAGCAGCACCAGCAGCACCAGCATGGGGGCGACCAGGGCGCGGCGGCGGGCGGCGACCACGCCGAGGCCGGCGACGGCCGCCAGCGCCAGGAACGGGGCGGCGGTGGCCAGGTAGTGAAAGCGGATCTGGTGCTGCTCGGGGTGGGCCGAGGCGAGGTTGAGCAGCAGCGGCCCGGCGGCGGGCAGCAGCCATCGAGGTGCCAGCAGCGGCAGCCCGGCAAGGGGGAGGAAGACCAGCAGCAGGTACCAGAGGCCGTCGTTGGTGAGCGCGGTGGTGGCGGCGTGCAGGACGATCCAGGGCAGGCCGAGCAGCACCGCCACCGGCCCGCGGCCGCCGACCCGGTAGGCCGCCTCGAACTGCGCCGTGGGCCGGCCGTTGGCCATCGGGATGAGCAGGAAGTTCACCACCAGGAACCAGCCGAGGCCGACCAGGGCGGTACGCCGGCCGAGGTCGCGTTTGCCGTTCAGGGCCAGCAGGGCGCCGAAGCCGGCCACCACCAGGCCGACGTCTTCCCGGCAGGTCAGGGCCAGGGCGATCCAGGCCGCCATGCTGGCGGTCCGGTCCCGGTCGGCCGCCAGGGCGGCCATGGCCAGCGCCCCCGCCGCGATCGCTTCGGGGTGGAACTGCCAGGCGATCGCCCATTGCATGCCCGGGTAGGCGAGGTAGGCGACGGCCACCGCCAGCCCGGCGGCCGGATGGCCGAGCCGGCGCGTCCCGACCCGGTAGACCGCCACCGCGGGCAGGGCGAGGAAGATCACCTGGAGCGCGAGCAGCAGGCGCGGGTCGGCCCAGAGCCGGTACAGCGGCGCGACCGCGACCAGCACATAGGAGGCGTGGTCGCCGAACAGGGGCAGGCCACGGATGGTCGAGAACGGCTCCTGGAACCTGGACAGCAGCCAGGTGCCCTGGTCGTAGATGCCGACGTCATAGCCGTAGGTGCCGAAGCGCTGGTGCAGCGTCCAGGTCTGGTAGACGAACGCGCCCACGAACACGGCCATGATCAGCCCGAGGGCGGCGTTGCAGAGCGTCAAGGCCGACTGCCCGGTGGCCGCCTGCAGCCGCCGGCCGGCACCGACCAGCGCCCGCTCCACCGCGCCGCCAGCCGGGGCCGGAACGACCTGCTCCTGCTCGACGGCGCCCGCCTCGGCCGGAGCTGGCGCCGGGCCGGTGGCGGTCCGCGCCGCCGGTGCGTCCTGGTCGTCGGGTGCTGCCGGTGTCTCGGTTTCGGCCTGGTCACGCGCGGGGCCCTGCCCGTCGTGGGCGGCTTCCTCCGCCTCCCCGGCGTCATCGGCCGGGCCGCCGGCCGATGGCGCCGGGGTGGCCCGCGCCGCTCCGCCACCCGGTGCGGCCCGGTCGCGCGGCCCGGCCGGGACGACGGTCCGGGCGGGCAGGCCGCAGCTGCCGAGCGCGCGGGGCAGCCGGCGGCCACCCGGAGCGACCAGCTCCACCTCGGCGGCCCGGTTGAACGCGGTCGGGCCGAGCGCGACCTCCAGCCCGAAATGGCGGGCATGGCGCAGCGGGTAGTCGCCGCCCGCGTCCAGGTCCTCCAGGCGCAGGTGGGGGAGGGCGTCGGCCGCCCGTTCCAACACCTCGACGTCGAGGTCGCTGGCCGGGTGGTCCAGCACCACGCGGAGCAGCGTCCGCCCGGCGCGGTCGAACGCGACGCACGCCGTCCGGCCGCCGTCGAGGGGGACGTCGGCGGCGGGCAGCCAGACCTCGGAGCGGGGGTCCGAACCGGCCGTCTCGGCGACCCGGAGCCGCGTTACCATGCCGATCCTGCTTTCATTGACCATGCGACTTCCGACCGGAGGAGACTCGGCTGGCGACGATCACAGCGGTGCAACCGGGGGGACTGACCGCGGCCCGCTCGCGCGCGGTGTGGATGCACCGAGCCCTCACGGTGGCCACGTTCGCCGCCATCTACCTCGTCCTCGTCCGAGTCCTGCATGTGAACCTTATCCTGTCGCGGACCACCGCCGCTGGTGGCGACATGGGCTCCCACCACTATGTCGCCGAGTTCCTCCGCGAGCATCTGCTGCCACGGGGCAAGGTGACCGGATGGGCGCCCGGCTGGTTCGGCGGCATCCCCATGC
This sequence comes from Actinomycetota bacterium, assembly GCA_035535495.1. Lineage (GTDB taxonomy): Bacteria > Actinomycetota > CALGFH01 > CALGFH01 > CALGFH01 > DASUZB01. Next base: position 22,311 of record DATLQA010000156.1, read on the forward strand.
TGACCTTCTATTTCCCGCTGCCGTACACGCTGATCGCCGCGCTCAGCCCGCTGCTCGGCAGCCAGGTGGCCTTCAAAGTGGTAACCGCGTCGGGGCTGTTCGCACTCCCGCTGACCTGCTGGGGTGCGTTCCGGGTGCTGCGCCTGCCCGAGCCCGCCCCGATCCTGGCCGCGGCCGCCTCGATGCCGTTCCTGTTCATGACCTCCTACACCATCTACGGCGGCAACATCGCCAGCACCATGGCGGGGGAGTTCCCGTTCGCGTTCTCGTTCGCGCTGCTGCCGCTCGCGCTGGCGCTGATCTGGAGGGTGGTGGAGGAGAACGGCCGCGGCTGGCGGCTGACCACCCTGGTGGTGACCGCCCTGGTCCTGTCGCACGTCCTCACCACCATCGTGCTGGTCCTTGGCGTCACCGTGCTGCTGCTCCGCCCCTCGCCGCGGGCCATGGGCGCCGCGCTCGGCCAGCTGGCGCGGGTGTTCGGCATCGCCTTCTGCCTGGCCGCCTTCTGGGCCCTGCCGTTCATCCTGCGGATCGACTACACCGCGCACTTCGCCTGGACCCAGCTTCCAGGATTCGGGGTCCTGTTCCCCGAGGAGATCCGGCCCTACCTGGTCTTCACCCTGGTCGGTGTGATCGCCGCGGTCGCCAGGGCCGAGCGTCGCGTGCTGCTCTACGCCTGGCCGGGCGTGGTGGCGGTGGCCGTCTACGCCCTGCTGGAGCAGTTCTTCCCCAAGGCGTCGCTGTGGAACGCGCGCATGCTGCCGTTCATCTACCTGTGCGCGCTGCTGGTGGCGGCCTACGGCGCCGCCGTGGTGGTGGCGCGGCTGACCGCGCTGGTGCAGCGGAACACCGGCGCGCCGGTCCGCCTCGTCTACGTCGCCGTGGCCATGGTGCTGGTACTCGCCCCGGTCTACGGCTCCTGGCGGCACCGCGGCTTCACCCCGGGCTGGGCGCGCTACAACTACGAGGGGTTCGAGGTGAAGTCGGGCTGGCCGCAGGCCAGGGCGCTGTTCGACACCCTTCGCGGCCTCCCGCCCGGCCGGGTGATGTGGGAGTTCGACCGCGACTACGAGAGCTTCGGCACCACCCGGACGCTCGAGAACATCCCCGTGTTCGCCGGCCAGGACACCATGGAAGGGCTGCTGATCGAGTCGTCCCTCAACGCCCCGTTCCACTTCATCAACCAGGCCGAGACCTCACAGACCCAGACGCAAGCGGTTCCCGGGCTCGACTATCCCAGCTTCGACTTCCCGACCGGCCTCCGCCACCTGCGCATGTTCGGGGTGCGCTACTACGTCGCCTACACCGACCAGGCCAAGAAGGCGGCCAAGGACGCCAAGCTGCCGGTGGTCAGCACCAGCGGCAAGTTCGTCATCTACGAGGTCGGCGACGGGCACCTGGTCGAGGTCCCGTCCTACCGGCCGGTGCTGCTCGACGACCCGGACTGGCGTGGCAACTCGCTGACCTGGTACCGCACGGCCAAATGGCTGGACGTGCAGCTGGCGTACGCCTCCAAGGGCGACAAGGACGCCAGGGCCGCCTTCGCCGACCCCGGCCCGCTTCCCGTCCGGAACCTGCCGCACCAGGCCCTGCGCAACCCGGGCCCGGTGCCCTCGCGGATGGTCGGCGACGACCAGCTGGAGTTCACCACCGACCGGATCGGTGAGCCGCACGTGGTCAAGGTCTCCTATTTCCCCAACTGGCACGTCGAGGGCGCCGAGGGACCCTGGATGCTGTCGCCCGGCCTGATGGTGGTGGTGCCCACCCAGGCCAAGGTCCGCCTCGTCTACCGCGACACCCCGGTGGATCTGGCCGGCAAGGCGCTCACCGTGGGCGCCGTCGGCGCGCTGGTGGTCCCGCTCGCCGCCGGCCGCATCCGCCGCCGCAGTCCTTGACCTGCCGGTACCGAGAACTGCGCAAGGTGGCGGCCGGGCCGCCGCGGCCTGCGAGCCGGACCGCCTGCCGTCTGCTACGGCGGCCCGCCGGCGGACCCGCGCGCCCTGCTCGTGTGTGGACGATTGGCCGGTCTGGTAACGTCATGCGACGTCCGGTGCCCCTCCGGCCTGGGATGCATGCCTTGGCGCCAGGCCGCCGGCCGCGAAGGATCGCAGAGCGAAAGGTTGCTCAGAACTCGTGATCAAGCTTGAACATGTGACCAAGGTCTACGGCTCGGACGTGGTCGCCCTCGACGACGTCTCGGTCGAAGTCGGCAAGGGCGAGTTCGTGTTCATCGTCGGCCAGTCCGGCTCAGGCAAGTCCACCTTTCTGCGGCTGCTGACCAAGGAGGACAAGCCGTCCAGCGGCCGCCTGTGGGTCGCCGGCAAGGAGCTGAACCGGCTCTCCAACTGGAAGGTGCCCGCGCTGCGCCGCTCGATCGGCTGCGTCTTCCAGGACTTCAAGCTGCTGTCGAACAAGACCGTGCGCGAGAACGTGGCGTTCGCGTTGGAGGTGATCGGCCAGCGCCGCCACAACATCGAGCGGACCGTCCCCGAGGTGCTCAAGCTGGTCGGCCTGTCCGACAAGGCCGAGCGTTTCCCGCACGAGCTGTCAGGCGGCGAGCAGCAGCGGGTGTCGATCGCGCGGGCGTTCGTCAACCGCCCGCTGATCATGCTCTGCGACGAGCCGACCGGGAACCTCGACCCGACCACCACCGAGGACATCATGAAGTTGCTCGAACGGATCAACCGCACCGGGACCACCGTGGTGATGGCCACCCACGACCAGCGCATCGTCGACGCCATGCGCAAGCGGGTGGTCGAGCTCGAGCACGGCAAGGTCATCCGGGACCAGGAGCGAGGAGCGTACGACCTTGGCGTTTAGGCTCTCCTACATCGCTCTCGAGGCCTACCGGGGCTTCCGTCGCAACCTCCTGCTGGCGCTGTCGTTGGTGATCATCGTGGCGATCAGCCTCACCCTGTTCGGCATCGCCCTGCTCGCCGGCCGGCAGGTGGAGCTCTCCTTCGGCTACTGGTCGAACAAGATCGAGGTCTCGGTCTTCCTGCAGAACGGCATCACCAACGAGCAGCGCGAGAACATCCGCCAGCAGCTCCAGAGCGTCCCGGCGGTGCAGACGGTCTTCTACGAATCCCAGCAGCAGGCCTACGAGCGCTTCCGCGAGCAGTTCAAGGACTCCCAGGACATCTGGCGCAACGTCACCCCCACGGCGCTGCCGGAGAGCTTCCGCATCAAGCTCAAGAACCCCGAGCAGTTCGCCCTGGTCCACGACCGCTTCTGCAACGGCGTGCTGGACGACCGCGGCAAGGAGCAGTGCGTCCCGGGAATCGACCAGATCGTCGACCAGAAACGGCTGGTCGAGCGGCTGTTCGCCGTGCTCAACCTGCTCCGCAACTCGTTCCTGGTGCTAGCCGGCGTGCTCGGCGTGGCCGCCGTGGTCCTGATCGCGGTGACCGTGCGGGTGGCGGCGTTCGCGCGCCGCAAGGAAACCCAGATCATGAAGCTGGTGGGGGCGAGCAACACCTACATCCGGTTGCCGTTCCTGGCCGAGGGCGTGTTCGCCGGCCTGCTCGGCGCCGGCGTCTCGTTCGTGCTGCTCCGCGCCGGTATGTACTACCTGCAGCGGGTGCGCGACCAGGTGGCCATCTTCAAGGTGCTCCCGATCGTCGGGATGGGCGACTTCTACTCGTCCTGGCTGATCCTGCTGGCGTTCGGCATCGTCGCCTCGGCCATCGCCAGCCTGCTCGCGCTTCGCAAGTACGTGCGGGTCTGACACGACTGCCGAAACCCAGCAGGTGCCCTACCCGCGCCCAGTCGTGTCAGGACGAAGCCAGAGCGGGTCGGCTGGCCCGGACGTCCCGCTCAACGCGGCAGCCCTGCAAGGATGGAGTGATTCGTCCGCCAGATCCGCGGTCGTCCTGCCTGCGGGGCACATGTAACCTGCGAGCTTCACCGTTCGATGCCGCCAGGAGTCCGTCATGCCCCGCCGTCAGCCGCCCGGGACGATCGCCACCAACCGCCGGGCCCGCCACGACTACGAGATCCTCGACAACGTCGAGGCCGGCATCGTGCTGCGCGGCAGCGAGGTCAAGACCCTGCGCGAGGGCAAGGCGTCGCTGCAGGACGCCTACGCGGTGATCCAGGACGGCGACGTGATCCTGCACATGCAGATCCCCACCTACTCGCACACCGGCTACGAGGGCCACGAGCCCACCCGGCCCCGCAAGCTGCTGCTGCACCGCAAGGAGATCGAACAGCTCGCCAGGCGGGTCAACGAGCGCGGCCTCACCCTGGTCCCGCTCCGGCTGTACTTCAAGCAGCAGCTCGTGAAGGTGGAGCTGGGCGTGGCCCGCGGCCGCCGCGCCTACGACAAGCGCCAGGCCATCGCCAAGCGCGACGCCGCCCGCGAGATGGACCGCGCCCGCAAGGTCCGCACCCGGGGCGCCTGAGCGGGCCGGCTCTTCCCCGGAATAGCCCCAGGCAGCGCCTGGTTGGCTACACTGTGAGGCGTTGACAACTGCACATGGGGGTGCCTGGGTTCGACCGTGACGGATCGATCCAGGGGAAGCGAGCCGGAGTTCGCGGGGCTTCGTACCAAACCGCGACAACTAAAAGCGCCAAGGACAACGCCTACGCGCTCGCTGCCTGATCTAAGGATCAGGTAGCCGTCCACCGCTCTTTGCCTGCGGGAGCGGACTGGGCGACGTGAGCAGGCTCACCCGAGGCGGGGCGCCCGCCGTCGTCTCGGGGACACCTTGCGGGCTAGGGTCGGGGAGCGATGCCATCGGACAGCCTCGGCCCGAAACTGACCCGATGGCTGCGCTCGGAGAAGCCCTGGGACGACGCCATGGGACGGGAGTTCGAGTCTCCCCACCTCCACCAGCAGGAGCAGGTCTGTGACCTGCTCCTTTGCTTTCCCGAAGCATCGTCTCGGCACCCTCGGTCCGTGCTGGGTCCGCAACGGCGTCCGCGTAGGCGTCCTGAAGGCGGTCCGCGAGCCGCTGGAGCTCATCGGGGAATAGATGCCCATAGCGGTCCAATGTCACCGTCGCCGAAGCGTGGCCGAGCTGGGCCTGGACCGCCTTGACGCTCGCGCCCTGGGCGATGAGCAGGCTCGCGCAGGTATGGCGAAGATCGTGGAATCGCAGCCGATGGGGGAGTCCCACCCTGACCACCGCCGGCTTGAAGATGCCGGCGACGAACTTC
>DATLQA010000157.1:0-13019 GCA_035535495.1 Actinomycetota bacterium
CCGGCGGGCGTCGTCTTGCTACCTGGGGCCTGCCGGGCTGCTCTTGCTCTTGCCGTCATGCACGTCCCAATCGACAGACCAAGGACCCGCCCCGCCGCCAGGTCTGACCCCCGCGCCACCGACGGGCTCGAGTGCCCCGCCAGTTGATCGCCGAAGGCGTCAGTCCGCCATCTGGTTGCGCGCCTCGGCGGTCAGCTCGCTCACGCGCTGTGGGGTGACGCCGGGGCTGAAGCCGAAGCCGACCAGGTCGCCGTCGTCGAAGCGGCAGATGGCGACGGTCGCGCCGAGCTGGGACGAGGTGCAGCGGTAGTCGACCTCGTCCTCGCGGAAGGTCTGGTCCTTGCTGCCGCCCTGGCCGCCGGGCTGCTGGGCGAGGGCGTTGTCGAACCCCTCGATCACGTCCTGGCGCGCGCGGTCGTTGGCGTCACGGACCACCACCAGGACGAACTGGGGCTGCAGCTCGGTGCCGTAGGCGGCCACCACGAAGTTGCTGGCGCCGCGCTGGCGGAGCAGCCGCTCCTGGTTGTCGAGGCCGGAGCGGACGGCGCCGCGCTCGATGCGGTTGAACCCGCCGACGCTGGCCGGGGCCTGCAGGGGCTCGTTGGCGTCGGACCGGTTGCTGACCACGCGGAACACGACCGCTGCCAGCACGACCACCACCAGCACGCCGGCGACCGCGATCCAGAGCATCCGGCCGTGCCCGCGTCGCGCCGGCGGAGCCTCTGCCCCCCACTGGGCCTGTCCAGGATCGCCACCCTGTGCGGCCCACCCCTGCGGCCCACCGGCGGCGCCGTAGCCACCAGCCGCCCCGTAGGCCGGGCCACCCTGGCCCCATGACCCTTCCTGGGGTTGCCGCGGCTGGGTGGGTTGCCCCCAGTCGCCTTCTGGGGCCTGCTGGGTGCCGCCTTGGCCCCAGGAGCCCTCTGCGGGCTGCTGCGGCTCGGTGAGGGCCTCCTGGGAGCCGCTCCAAGGCTGCCGGGGCGCATCTGGCGCTCCCGGCTCGTCGGGCGGGCCAGCCACGGGCCTTTCGAGGGGCTCGGTGGGGTCCGCGTCATCGGCCATCGGGCGGCCGCACCAGGAGCACGTGCTCGCATCCGGGGCGTTCGAGGTCCCGCAGTGCGGGCAGGGACGTTGTTCCATGGTGCTTCCGTTCGGCAGGCCCGCGGCGGGCGGGGCATGATCGGCGGTCGTGCGATCGATACCAGGTTCGGGCGCCAGCCGCACCTCGGTCGAATCCGGCAAGGCGGTCAGCAAGGTCGTGGCACAATGCCCTCTCACTACAGCCGATCGCCGACCTCACAACGACGGGAGCCTGCGTTGGGCAAGTACTTCGGGACCGATGGCGTGCGCGGGCGGGCCAACGCCGACCTCACCCCCGAGCTGGCGCTGGCCCTTGGCCGTGCGGCCGTCGGGGCGCTCCGCGCCACCCAGCCGGACGGCGGCAGCGTCCCGCTCGTGGTGGTCGGCCGCGATCCAAGGGCGTCGGGGCGGCTGCTCGAGAGCGCCCTGGTCGCCGGGATCTGCAGCGCGGGCGGGGACGCGTTGCTGGTCGGCGTGGTGCCCACCCCGGCGGTCGCGTTCCTCACGCGCCACTACGGCGCCGCCGCCGGCGCGGTCATCTCCGCCTCGCACAACCCCATGCCGGACAACGGCATCAAGTTCTTCGGCCCCGAGGGCTTCAAGCTGCCCGACGCGCTCGAGGAGCGGATCGAGGGCGCCCTCGGCGCGGCCGACCAGGCGGCGCCACGGCCGGTGGCTGGCGAGGTCGGGCGGGTCCGCGAGGCGGTCGACGCGGTCGAGGCCTACCTCGCCCACCTGCTCGACGGCATCCCCGACCTCGGCGGCCTCCGGGTGGTGGTGGACTGCGCCAACGGCGCGGCCGCCACGGTCGCGCCAGAGGCCTACCGGCGCGCCGGCGCCGACGTCACCGCGGTGGCCGCCGAGCCGGACGGCGAGAACATCAACGCGGGGGTCGGCTCCACCCACCCCGAGCACGTGCAGGCGGCGGTCACCCGGACGAAGGCGCATGCCGGCCTGGCCCACGACGGCGACGCCGACCGCCTGATCGCCGTGGACGAACACGGCGAGCTGGTCGACGGTGACGTGATCCTGGCGGTGGCGGCGCTGGACGAGCGCGCGAGAGACCGCCTGCCGACCGGCACGGTGGTCACCACGGTCATGACCAACCTCGGCTTCAGGCAGGCGATGGCCTCCCACGGCGTCGAGGTGGTGCAGACCGCGGTGGGCGACCGCTACGTCCTTGAGGCCATGCGGGCCGGCGGCCACACCCTGGGCGGTGAGCAGTCCGGCCACATCATCTTCCTCGACCGGGCGACCACCGGGGACGGCGTGCTCACCGCGCTCCGGCTGCTGGCGATCATGGCCCGCACCGGCCAGCCGCTGTCCGAGCTGGCCAAGGTCATGCGCCGGCTTCCACAGGTGCTGGTCAACGTGCGCGTCGCCGACCGCGACGGGCTGACCAGCTCCGCCGCTGTCACCAGCGCCGTGGCCGCCGCGGAGGCCGCGCTCGGCGACCGGGGGCGGGTGCTGGTGCGCGCCTCGGGCACCGAGCCGCTGGTCCGGGTGATGGTCGAGGCGGAGACCGAGGAAGGCGCCAGGGTCGTGGCCGAGCGCCTGGCCGAGGTGGTCGGCGACCAGCTGGGCCAGGCATAGGCCAGGCACGGGAGGATGGGCATGGCGAGCGTGTGGCCGGTCAGCGCCGGGGACCGTGGTGGCGGTCCCGCCCGGATGCTGGCGAGGCTGGCCGGCGTGGTCGCCGCCGCCCAGGCGCTCGTGCTGCTCGGCGCCAGTGCCGCCATGGCCCAGGCGGCCACCACCTCGTCGACCCTGCCCCAGCCGGCATCGGCGGGCCGCCGCGTCAACCTGGTCTTCGTGATCGTCGCGGTCGCCGGTGCCGCGCTGATCCTGCTGCTGCAGCGGCGCACCTCCCGCCGCCTTGGCGAGATGTTCCCCACCGATCCAGACGACGGCGACGACCGTCCCGGCGCGTGACCAGGGGCCGCGGAGTGCCCTCCACGAGCTGGACGGGGCTTCTCAGCGCGTAGCCACACTCGTCCATGTGGAGGTGGGCGGCGGAAAGCCGGCTGATAGCATTGTCCGGCCACGACGGTCTGGCGCCGGTGCTTGGCGTGGTCGCCGCGGGCGGCCGCCGAGCCACCAGTGCGGGCCGGTGAGCGGGCGGCGGCAGGACACGCGCTCGCGCGTGCGGGGGGGAAACGAAAAGGAGTGTCGTTGCCATGTGCGGGATCGTTGGCTACGTCGGAGACCAGCAGGCCCTGCCCATCCTCTTGGAGGGTCTGCGCCGGCTCGAATACCGCGGCTACGACTCGGCCGGGGCCGCGGTCGTGGCCGACGGCCGCGTCAGCGTGGTGCGCAAGGCCGGTCGGCTGCAGGAGCTCGAGAAGGAGCTCGGCAGTGACCAGGCCCTGCCAGGAGTCACCGGCATCGGGCACACCCGCTGGGCCACCCACGGCCCTCCGGTCGACGCCAACGCCCACCCGCACGTCGACTGCACCGGCCGGGTGGCCGTGATCCACAACGGCATCATCGAGAACTTCCTCGCCCTGCGGACGCGGCTGGAGTCCGAGGGCCACGTGCTCACCTCCCAGACCGACACCGAGTGCGTCGCGCACCTGGTCGAGGCCGGCCTGGCCGCCGGCCAGACCTTCCCCGACGCCGTGCGTGGAGCCTTGAAGGAGCTGGAAGGCTCGTTCGCGCTGGCGGTGGTCCACAGCGGCGACCCGGACATGGTGGTCGGCGCCAAGCGTGACCTGCCGCTGGTCGCCGGGCGGGGCCAGGGCGAGAACTTCGTCGCCAGCGACTTCGCCGCGTTCCTCGACCACACCAGGGACGGCGTCATCCTCGAGGACGACCAGATGGTGGTGGTCACCCCCGACCGCTTCGAGGTCACCGACCTGGACGGCAACCCGGTGATCCCCTACTCCCACCACGTCGACTGGGACCTGAGCGCGGCCGAGAAGGGCGGCTACGACCACTTCATGCTCAAGGAGATCTACGAGCAGCCGCTGGTCATCAAGCAGACCCTCGAGGGCCGGACCGGCCTGGACGGCCGCCTCGCCCTCGACGAGCTGCGCATGAGCGAGGACGAGCTGCGCGAGGTCGACAAGGTGTTCGTGGTCGCTTGCGGCACCGCCTATCACGCCGGCCTGGTGGCCAAGTACGCCATCGAGCACTGGACGCGGCTGCCGGTCGAGATCGAGATGGCCAGCGAGTTCCGCTACCGCGACCCGGTGCTGGACCGCAACACCCTGGTGATCGCCATCTCGCAGTCCGGTGAGACGGCCGACACCCTGGCCGCGACCCGCTACGCCCGCCGCCAGCGCGCCCGGGTGCTGACCGTCTGCAACACGGTCGGGGCGTCGATCCCGCGCGAGTCCGACGCCGTGCTCTACACCCGCGCCGGCCCCGAGGTCTGCGTCGCCGCCACCAAGACGTTCGCCGCCCAGATCCTCGCCATGTACCTGGTCGCCCTCTACCTGGGTCAGGTCCGCGGCACCATGTTCCCTGACGAGATCGCCACCGTGGTCGGGGAGCTCGACCAGATCCCTGGCAAGATCCAGACCTGCCTGGACCGGGCCGGTGAGGTCCGTGCCGTCGCCGAGAAGTACGCCGCGGCCGACACCTTCCTGTTCCTCGGCCGCCATGTCGGCTACCCGATGGCGCTCGAGGGCGCGCTGAAGCTGAAGGAGATCAGCTACATCCACGCCGAGGGCTACCCGGCGGGCGAGCTCAAGCACGGTCCGATCGCCCTGATCGAGGACGGCACCCCGGTGGTGGTGGTCCACCCGTCCAGCCACGTGCACGCCAAGACGGTGACCAACATGCAGGAGGTCGCGTCCAGAGGCGCGGCGGTGATCTGCATCGCCGAGGACGACGACCGTGACGCCGCCGCCCACGCGGTGCAGGTGCTGCGCGTGCCGTCCACCGCCAGCCTGCTCTCCCCCCTGGTCACGCTGGTGCCGCTGCAGCTGCTCAGCTACCACGTGGCGGAGATCCGCGGCTGCCCCATCGACAAACCACGGAACCTCGCCAAGAGCGTCACCGTCGAGTAGTCCCCACCTGCGCCGTCTCCGTAGAACGCTCGATTGTCCTGCGATGCACGCCGCAGCATCCTGAGCCGGATTTCATCGGTTTGAGCGTGCTGGCGTAGCCGAGCGGGCCTGACCACGGTCGGGCACCCCTGCGGGCGAACTGGCGGCTTCCCTGGGTGGGGGCGAAGGTGTCGTACCGGGGACGCGTCGTGGCGGGGCTCGCACTTGCCGTGGCCTGCGCGTTGCTGGTGCCGGCCACGCCGCTGGCGCCGGTCCAGCAGGCCAGGGCGGCCACCCTGCCGACGGGCTTCCAGGAGACGATCGTGTTCGGCGGGCTCTCCGAGCCGACCGTGGTGCAGTTCGCCGGCGACGGCCGCGTCTTCGTGGGGGAGAAGAGCGGCCTGATCAAGGTCTTCGACAACCTGAGTGATACCAGCCCTACCGTCTTCGCGGACCTGCGCACCAAGGTGCACAACTTCTGGGACCGCGGGCTGCTCGGCATGGCCCTCGCCCCCAATTTCCCGAGCACGCCGTACGTGTACGTCCTGTACGCCCACGACGCGGCCATCGGCGGCACCGCGCCGCGGTGGGGCACGGCCGGCGCCAGCTCGGACGGCTGCCCCACCCCGCCAGGGGCGACCGACGACGGGTGCGTGATCAGCGGGCGGGTCTCGCGACTGCAGGCCAGCGGCAACGTCATGACCGGGTCGGAGCAGGTCCTGGTCGAGGACTGGTGCCAGCAGTACCCGAGCCACTCGATCGGCTCGCTGGCCTTCGGCGCCGACGGCGCCCTGTACGTCAGCGGCGGCGACGGCGCCAGCTTCAACTTCACCGACTGGGGCCAGGACGGCAGCCCGGTCAACCCGTGCGGGGACCCGCCCGGTGGCGTCGGCGCCGCCCTCACCCCGCCGACCGCCGAGGGCGGCGCCCTGCGCAGCCAGGATCTGCGTACCAGCGCCGACCCGACCGGCCTGAGCGGCACCGTTCTGCGGATCAACCCCGACACCGGCGCCCCGCTCCCCGACAACCCCGTCACCGGTCCCGACACCAACGCCCGCAGGATCGTCGCCTCCGGGTTGCGCAACCCGTTCCGCTTCACCATCCGGCCAGGTACCAGCGAGGTCTGGGCCGGCGACGTCGGCTGGAACACCTGGGAGGAGATCGACCGGGTCACCAGCCCAACCGCCGGGCTGACCAACTTCGGCTGGCCCTGCTACGAGGGCACCGCCCGCCAGGGCGGCTACGACGGCGCCAACCTCAACATCTGCGAGAACCTGTACGCGCAGACCGGCGCCGTGACGAACCCCTACTACACCTACAACCACGGCGGCCAGGTGGTGTCGGGCGAGGCCTGCCCGACCGGCAGCTCGTCGATCTCGGGCCTGGCCTTCGAGACGTCCAGCAACTACCCGGCCGCCTACGACGGCGCGCTGTTCTTCGCCGACTACTCGCGCGACTGCATCTGGGCGATGCGCCGGGGCACGAACGGCCTGCCCGACTCCGCGCAGCGGGAGACCTTCGCGGCCGCGGCGGCCAATCCCGTCGACCTCAAGATCGGCCCCGGCGGCGACCTGTTCTATGTCGACCTCGCCGGCACCATCCGGCGCATCAGCTACGCCGGCGCCAACACGCCGCCGACCGCGAGCATCCAGGCCAGCCCGACCAGCGGTGCGGCGCCCCTCCAGGTGAGCTTCGACGGCAGGGCGTCGAGCGACCCTGACTCGGGCGACGGGATCGCCGCCTACAGCTGGGACCTGAACGGCGACGGCAGCTACGGTGATGCCACCGGCGCCACCGCCAGCTACACGTACACCGATCCGGGCACCTACACGGCCCGGCTGATCGTCACCGACCGCCACGGCGCCACCAGTACGCCGGCGACGGTGACCATCACCGCCAACAACACCCCGCCGGTCCCGGTCATCGCCACCCCGCCAGCCGGCACGACCTGGAAGGTCGGCGACCTGATCGGGTTCTCCGGCTTGGCGAACGACACCCAGGACGGCGCCCTGCCCGCCTCTGCCCTGAGCTGGAATCTCCGGATCGAGCACTGCCCGTCCAACTGCCACACCCACAACCTGCAGAGCTGGCCCGGCGTGGCCAACGGCTCGTTCGTCGCGCCCGACCATGAGTACCCGTCATACCTGGTGCTGACGCTGACCGCGACCGACTCCGGAGGCCTGTCCGGCTCCACCTCGGTCCGACTGGACCCCAGGACGGTGACCCTGACGTTCACCTCCAACCCGAGCAAGGCGCAGCTCGTGGTCAACGGCTCGCCCGGGACGACGACCTTCACCAGGACGGTGATCGTCGGCTCCACGAACTCGATCAGCGCCGTGACGCCGCAGCGCGTCAGGGGCAAGACGTACGTCTTCTCGTCCTGGTCGGACGGCCTCGCCCAGACGCACGTCATCGTCGCCCCGGCCAGCCCGGCGACCTACAGCGCGACCTTCACCCGCCAGTAGCCGGGGTGACCTCCCTCCGCCGCGGTGAAGGTTGCCCGCGGGTGCTCTACGATTGCCGCGCCATGGCTTCCTTCGAGATCGACCCAGAGCAGTCGGTCAGCATCGTGGCCATCCTGCTGTTCATCGATGCGGCCTTCGTCGGCTTTCCCCTGCTACAGGACCTGGTGCTGTCGCCCGGCACCTTCCAGGGGTTCGCATTGTTCCTGTTCGTGCTGGTCGCCGGGCTGATCGTCGGCGGCGTCGGGCTCCTCAAAGGTGAGCGCTGGGGCTGGTACGTGGCGATCGGTTCCGCGGGCCTGCTGACCCTGCTCCACCTGGCCTCGTTCAGCCTGCTCGCGCTGCTGTTCGACGGCCTGATCCTGTTCCTGCTCAGCCGGCCCGAGGTGAGAACCCGGTTCGGGGTTCGATGATCGTCGGCATCGGCGTCGACGCCGTCGAGATCGCCCGCATCGCCCGCGCGCTGGAGCGCCACGCCCGCTTCGCGGAGCGCGTCTTCACCAAGGCCGAGCGCGACGCCTCCGCCCGCAGGGGCGCGGGCGCGGCCGCCTACCTGGCCAAGCGCTGGGCCGCCAAGGAGGCCGTCTCCAAGGCGCTCGGGGTCGGCTTCTCCGGCTTCCGCTACACCGACCTGGAGGTGACCAACCACCCGTCGGGGGCGCCCTCGATCGCGCTCAACGGCGAGCTGGCCGACTGGGCGCGCGAGCTCGGGGTGACGAGCTGGCACCTGTCGCTCTCCGACACCAGGGACACCGCCGTGGCGGCGGTGGTCGCCGAGGGCGAGCGGCCGCGCCGCCCAGGCGGCCCGCCCCCGTGGGTGCGCCGCCGCCTGGCCCGCCAGCGGGCCGCCGCCGCAGACCAGGGAGCGCGGGTGGCCGCGGAGGGGGTGGACCGCTGAAGCCGCTGGTCGAGGTGGCCGCGGTGCAGGCCGCCGACAGGGCGGCGGCCGAGGCCGGCATCCCGGTGGCGACGCTGATGGGCCGGGCGGGGGCCGCCGTGGCCCGTGCCGCGGTCGAGCTGGCCGGTGGGGTCGCTGGACGCCGGGTGGTCGCCCTCGCCGGCAAGGGCCACAACGGTGGCGACGCGTTGGAGGCCCTGGCGCGCCTGGCCGGACGCGGCGCCGGCGCCGAAGCGCTCACCACCCATCCGCCCGAGGCCCTCGGCGAGGAGGAGCGCCGCTGCGTCGCGCTGGTCAGGGCGGCGGGCGGCCGGGTGCGGCCGTTCGACCCCGAGCTGGCGGGACGGCTGCTGGCTGACGCCGATCTCGCCATCGACGGCCTGCTCGGCACCGGCGCCTCCGGCGCGCCACGCGGTGCCGCCGCCGCCGGGATCGCCGCCCTCAACGCCGCCGGTGCGCCGGTGGTCGCGGTCGACATCCCCTCAGGCGTCGACGGCGCGAGCGGCGCCGTGGCGGCTGAAGCGGTCGACGCCCGGGTCACCGTTACCTTCCAGGCGATCAAGCCTGGCCATGTGCTGCCACCGGGGAGCGGGCGGGTCGGCCGCCTGGTGGTGGCCGACATCGGCCTGCCGCTGGCGGAGAGCCGGTGGGGCGTGAGCGAGGCCGGCGACCTGGCCGGGCTGGTGCCGTTGCCACAAGGCGAACAGCACAAGCGTTCCCGCGGGGTGCTGCTGGCGGTTGGCGGCTCGACCGGGATGGCCGGCGCGCCCACCCTGGTCGGGCTGGCCGCCCGCAGGACAGGGGCGGGGCTGCTGGTGCTGGCGGTGCCGGCCTCGGTGGCCGAGCGGGTCGGAGCGGCCGTGCCCGAGGCGCTCACCGTGGCGCTGCCAGAGGCCGACGGCGGCATCACTCCCGACGCGGTCGACACCTGCGAACGCTGGCTGGACGAGGCCGGCGCGGTGGCGATCGGGCCTGGCCTCGGCCGCTCGGCGGCGACCGGCGAGGCCGTGCTGGCGCTGCTCGCCCGCTACCAGGGCCCGGCCGTGGTCGACGCCGACGGCCTGTTCGCCCTCGGCACCGGCGTACCCCTGCGCGACCGCGGCGGCGCGACGCTGGTCACCCCCCACGAAGGGGAGTTCGCCCGGATGGCGCCCGACACCACCGGCACCCGCCTGCACCGGGCCGCCGACCGGGCCGCCGCCTGGGGCGCCACCGTGCTCCTCAAGGGCAACCACACGGTCGTCGCCGAGCCGGACGGGCGGCTCGCGATCAACCCCACCGGCGTGCCGGCGCTCGCCTCCGGCGGCACTGGCGACGTGCTCACCGGCCTCTGCGGCGCGCTGCTCGCCCAGGGCCTCTCCGGCTTCGACGGAGCCAGGCTCGGCGCCTGGGTGCACGGCCGCGCCGCCGCCCTGGCGACGGCGGACCTCAGCCCGATCTCGGTGGCCGCCGGCGACGTCGCCGCGCACCTGCCCGCCGCGTTCACGGAGTTGACCCTGCCAGCGGGTCGGGGGGGTCCGGGGGGGCGGGGTTTGCCCCCCCGGAGAATCGCATGAGTCCCGCGTCCTGGCCGCGGCTGCGACCCGCCTGGGTCGAGGTCGACCACGGTGCCCTCGCCCACAACGTGCGCACGCTGGCCGCTGAGGTCGTCCCCGCGCGCCTGCTGGCGGTGGTCAAGGCGGACGCCTACGGGCACGGGGCCGTGCCGGCGGCCCGCACCGCGCTGCGAGCCGGTGCCTCGTGGCTCGGCGTCGCCCTGGTCGAGGAGGGCCTTGAGCTCCGCGCGGCCGGCATCTCCGCGCCGGTGCTGGTCCTGTCCGAGCCCCACCCGGCGGCGGCCGACGCCTGCGCGCAGCAGCACCTCGCCGTGACTGTCTGCACCCCGACCGGCGTGCAGGCGTTCGGCGCGGCCGGCCGGCGCGCCGGTGCCAAGGTGGCGGTCCACCTGAAGGTCGACACCGGCATGCACCGCCAGGGCTGCGCCCCTGAGGAGCTCCCAGGGCTGACCAAGCTGGCCCTGGCCGAGCCCGGGCTGGAGGTCGAGGGCCTCTGGAGCCATTTCGCCGTGGCCGACGAGGCCGCCAAGAAGGCCACCACCGATGCCCAGCTCGCCCGCTATCAGGACGCGCTGGCGGCCGCGGCCGAGGCAGGGCTCGCGCCGCGGTGGCGGCATCTGGCCAACAGCGCCGGCGCCACCCTCCGCGACGACGCCCGCTTCGATCTGGTCCGGGCAGGCATCGAGCTGTACGGCCTGGCTCCAAGCCCCGAGCTGGAGGCGGAGGTCAGCCACCTCCGGCCGGTGCTCGCGCTGCGCGCGGCGGTCTCCGCCGTGCGCACCGTCGAGGCCGGCGAGCGGGTCTCCTACGGGCACCGCTGGGCCGCGCCGGCCCGCACGCGCATCGCCACCCTGCCGGTCGGGTATGCCGACGGCGTGCGCCGCGCGCTGTCGGGGCGCATGCGGGTGGTCGTCGCCGGCCGCTCGGTCCCCCAGGTCGGCAGGGTCACCATGGACCAGATCATGGTCGACGTCGACGAGGTAGGGGTCCGCGTCGGCGAGGTCGCCACCCTGCTCGGCGACCCGGCCAGGGGGGAGCCGGGCGTCGGCGAGTGGACGGACACCCTCGGTACGATCGATTACGAGGTGACCTGCGGGCTGTCCGCCCGGCTGCCAAGGGTCCACCTCCAGCCGGACCATGTCACCCCCGGCCCGGCCGGCGTCGCCGAGGAGCCACGGGCCAGGGGCTGAGCTGGTCGCAGGTCGACGCGGGGGGCAGAAGGAGCAGGCGAGGATGGCGACGAGGAAGAGCCGCGGCGAGCGGCCCGCCAGCAGCCAGCGGGCCGCTCGGCCCAAGGTTGCCAGCTCGGGCCGGGGCCGGGGCGCGTCAACGGCGGCGCCGGCCAGGCGGCCCCCCGGGCCGGCCGCGCCCGCCAGCCAGACCAGCGGATCGGGTGGCGACGCGGCCGACGCCAAGGCCGGACCGCCGCTGACCGCCCGCGGCGTCGGCATGGTCCTCGGTGGGCTGCTCCTCGGCGTCGGCGCCGGCATCGCCGCGGAACGGGTGCTGGTCGGCCGCGACCGGAAGCGGCCCGATACGGAGGCGGGAGAGCGCTTCGGCAGCCTGCGCGGGGAGCCGGCCACGGTCAGCAGCCGCGACGGCACCCAGCTGCACGTCGAGGAGCTGGGCTCGGGGCCGTGCCTGGTGTTCTCCCACGGCTTCTCGCTCACCCAGGACGCCTGGCACTATCAGCGCCGCGACCTGCCCGCCGAGTTCCGCTGCGTGTTCTTCGACCAGCGCGGCCACGGCCGCTCCGGCCGCCCGGCCGACCACGACTTCTCGCTCGACGCCCTGGCCGGCGACCTGGCCGCGGTGCTCGACTGGACCGGCGAGGAGCGGGTGGTGCTGGTGGCGCACTCGATGGGCGGCATGGCCGCCCTGAAGCTCGCCGAGCTCGAGCCCGAGCGCATGGGCGGCCAGGTGGCGGCGCTGGCGCTGGTCGACTCGACCTACGCCGACGCCCTCAAGGGGATGAGCGCGGCGGTCACCGCCAGGGGCGCGCTCACCGCGCAGCGGGCCGCCATCAGGTTCGCCTTCAAGTTCTTCGGGCAGGACCCGGTCAGGGCCGCCCAGCTCCGCCGCCGCGGCAGCGACCTCGGCTACCTCGGCACGCGGCTGTTCGGCTTCGGCTCCAAGCCCTCGCCGGGCCAGGTCGCCTTCATCGACCGCATGCTGGCAGGCACCGACATCGAGGTCTGGGCCAAGGTCTTCCCCAGCCTGATCGACTTGGACCTCTCCCACGTGCTGGAACGGCTCGACCTGCCGGTGCTGGTCGCGGTCGGCGACGCCGACCGGCTGACGCCGCCGGCCAGCGCGCGCCACATGGCCGAGGCGATCCCCGGCGCCCGCCTGCTGATCCTGGAGGACGCCGGCCACCTCGCGTTCCTGGAGGAGCACGAGGTCCTCGACGCCGAGCTGACCATCCTCGCCCGCGAGGCGCTGGCTCCGTCGCGACGCCGCCGCGGCCCGTCGCGCCTGCGCGGCCGCGTGCGCCGGGTGCCCGGACCGTGACCAGTCTCCGCTGGCGGGTGACCCGGCCGTGAGCCTCGGCCTCGACGACCTGGCCGTCGGCCACTGGACCGACCCGGCCGGGCTGACCGGCTGCACGGTGGTGATCCCGCCCGCCGGCAACGTGGCATCGGTCAGCGTCCGCGGCGGCGGCCCGGGGACCAGGGAGACCGACCTGCTGCAGCCCCAGGCTCACCTGCAGGGCGTCTCGGCGGTGCTGCTCACCGGGGGGAGCGCGTTCGGCCTCGCCGCGGCCCAGGGGGTGGTGGCCTGGTGCGAGGCGAACGGCATCGGCTACGACCGCTTCGGCCGGCCCATCCCGATCGTGCCGGCGGCGGTCCTGTTCGACCTGGCCGTCGGGAGCTGGGACGCCCGGCCCGGCCCCGCCGAGGGCGAGGCCGCCTGCCTGGCCGCCTCCCCTGGCGAGGCGCGGATGGGCAACGTCGGCGCGGGCATGGGCGCCACCGTCGGCAAGACCGCCGGGCCCGACCACATGATGAAGGGCGGCCTCGGCCACGCGGTG
>DATLQA010000158.1:0-23776 GCA_035535495.1 Actinomycetota bacterium
CTCGTCGACCACGCGCTTGCCCCTGCGCCAGGAGGTCTCCGACAGGCTCCGTCCCGGTGCCGGGCCGAGTGACAAGCCCGGCAGCAGCAGGGCGAGGCCGAGGGCGCCGGCCGCGCCGACCAGCAGCCGCACCAGGAACGAGCGCCGCGAGCCCTGGCGCAGCGCCGGGCCGGCCTCCTCCTCGAACGCCTCCACCAGGGCCAGGCGGCTCTCCTCGCCGGTGGTGAACTCGTGCCGGTCCTCGACCGCCTCGCGGGCGGCGAGCAGGCGCTCCCCCCAGAGCACGATACCGATGCCGAACGCCCCCAGCGCGACCGCGAACAGGATCCCTTCGACCTGGGTGTCGCCGCCGCTGAAGTAGACGAAGAACAGGGCAACGCCGGCCAGGATCGCCACCACGAAGCAGGCGGCGATGATGCGGGCGGCGCGCTGCTGGTCGCGGCTGAGCGCGCCGTCGCTGGCCGCCGCGCCCCTGCCGGGCGGCCGGGGCGCCGGCTCGGCCGGCTCCGCCTGGCGCTGGTCCTCGTCCACTCGCTCGACTCCCTACAGGTTCGTCATTCCGGCACGGTAGCGGCCCGCCGGCCGCATGGTCTCAGTGCTTGCCGCCCACCACCTTGGCGAACAGGACCAGCAGCCCGAGGCCGATCAGCCAGGCGACGAAGCCCTCGGGGACCGGTCCCTTGCCGCCGATCGGGAAGCCGCCGGGGTTGTCGGTGTTCTCGTCGAGGGTCTCGACATAGGCGGCGATGGAGTTCACCCCGGCGGCGTCGAAGTCGCCGCCGCCGAACACCGGCATGTTGCCCGGCCCGATCTTCATCGCCTCGCCGACGGTGAGCGCGTCGACCCCCTGCAGGGTCGGTGCCACGTCCTGGCCGCCGACCGCCGCGCCGGCGCCGTTCATGCCGTGGCAGGCCGCGCAGGACTGGGAGTACAGGTCCCGTCCCCGCTCGACGTCGCCCTGGCTCGGGTCGACCGTGGGGATGTCACGGTCGCCGACGGCGTCGCCGACGTAGAGGGCGAGCGCGCTGGTCTCGGACTGGTTGAACACCGGCTCGCCCCGCACCGCCGGCCCGGTGGTCGAACGCCACGGCATCCGCCCGCTGCGCAGCGCCCAGTCGACCGCGGCCGCGCCGCCGACGTCCTTGAGGGACGGGACGGTCGAGTAGTTGCTCGGCCCGGCGGGGTTCGGGCCGTGGCAGGAGGAACACGACTGCTGGTAGAGCTGGCGGCCGAACGACTCGGTGTCCTGGCTCCCGGCGGACCGGACGCTGCTGGCGCCATGGCCCGTGGCCGGCAGGAACAGCAGCGTGAGCAGGCCGATCGCGGTCAGTGGCACGAGGGTCCGTCGCAAGCTCGCTCCTTCGGGCTCAAGGCGCCCCGGCCCGGCTATGGTGCCTCTCGGTGGCTCCGGTTGCATGCTATGGCGCCCGGGTTCGCGTCGGCAACGAAGCAGACCTGCCGAGCTTCGATCGCAGAGGTGCCGCCGTGCGGCGGCAGCGATAGGCTCAGCCGGTGGGCGGCTGGGGTTGGGCGGGTCCGGGTCGAGGGTGCGGCGCCACGGCTGGGAGCGTGCGCGGACGGCGCGAAAGGCTGGTGGGGACAGGGTGGAGGAGCTGACCTACGGCAGCTACCTGCGGATCGACGAGCTGCTCGGGCTGCAGCATCCCCGCTCGCAGCCGCCCCACCCGGAGGAACTGCACTTCATCATCGTCCACCAGGCCCTCGAGCTGTGGATGAAGCTGGCCCTGCACGACCTCGAACGGATCGTCGCCGAGCTCGACGCGGACGCCCACGCCCGCGCGCTCGCCTTGCAGGGCAGGGTCAACGCCAACCTCGCCACCGGGCTCGACCAGATGCGCAGCCTGCACACCCTGCCGCCGTGGGCGCTGCAGCAGTTCCGCAGCTACCTGGGGACGGCGTCGGGCTCCCAGTCGCGGCAGTTCCGCGAGCTGGAGCTGCTCTCCGGGCTGCGGGACCCCGCCTACCTGAAATCCCTGGAGATCGAGTACGGCGGCGAGCTGCCGCCGGCGCTGGCCGTGCGGCTGGCCCAGCGCTCCCTGGCGGAGGCGCACGCCGACGCGGCCGTCCGGCTCGGCCTGAGCGACGTGGCCGCATGGGCCGACTTCTACGCCGACCCGGGCGGGCATGCCGACTTCTACCTGCTCTGCGAGGCGCTGGTCGACTACGACACCACCTGGACGCGCTGGCGCCAGGAGCACATCGCGCTGGTCGAGCGGACCCTTGGCCTGCACGCCCGCGGCACCGGCGGCATGGCGCTCAAGTACCTGGAGCACACCCTGCGCTACCGGTTCTTCCCGGGGCTGTGGGCGCTCCGCGACGAGCTGGTCGTCCGCGGCGGCGGTGAGCTGATCGGCAGACCTGAGCGGCCCGTGGCAGGCTACTAGATGCGCGATGGCGCCCTGACGGGCGCGTCCGGGTGACGAGAGGGGCGTGAGGTGGAGTACCGCCGGTTGGGCGCCAGCGGCGTGCGGGTCAGCGAGATCGGGCTCGGCTCGTGGCTCACCTACGGGGTGGGGGTCGAGGCCGAGCGGGCCAAGGGCATCGTCGCGCGGGCGTACGACCTTGGGGTGAACTTCTTCGACACCGCCAACGCCTACGGCAGGGGCGCGGCCGAGCGGGTCCTCGGCGAGGCCCTGGCCGGCTACCCGCGCGACTCCTACGTGCTGGCCACCAAGGTGTTCTTCCCGATGGGCGACGGGCCCAACGACGGCGGGCTGTCCCGCAAGCACGTCCTCGAGCAGTGCGACGCCAGCCTGCGGCGGCTCGGCACCGACTACATCGACCTGTACCAGTGCCACCGCTACGACGACGAGACCCCGCTCGACGAGACCTTGCGGGCGCTCGACGACCTGGTGCGCCGCGGCAAGGTGCTGTACGTCGGGGTGAGCGAGTGGACCGCCGACCAGATCGCCGCCGCGCTGCGCATCGCCGACGACCTCGGCCTCGACCGGATGGTGTCGAACCAGCCCGAGTACTCGATCCTGCAGCGCCGCATCGAGGCCGAAGTGGTGCCGCTCTGCGCCGAGGAGGGCGTCGGCCAGGTGGTCTGGTCGCCGCTCGCCCAGGGGGTGCTGACCGGCAAGTACCGCAAGGGCGAGGCCCGCCCACCGGACAGCCGCGCCGCCAGCCGCAAGATGGGCATGTTCGTGGGCCACTGGCTCACCGACGAGGTCCTCGACGGGGTGGAGCGCCTGCGGGTGGTGGCCGCCGAGGCGGGCATGTCCATGGCCCAGCTGGCGCTGGCATGGGTGCTGCGCGAGCGGAACGTCGCCTCGGCGATCGTCGGCGCGACCCGGCCGGAGCAGATCGAGGAGAACTGCGCGGCCGCCGGCCGCACCCTGGACGACGACGTGCTGACCGCGATCGACAAGGCGGTCGGGGAGGTCCTCGACCGATGAGCCCGCTGGCGTACATCCCGCCGCCACCCACCAACGGCATCCAGGTCGGCCCGCTCTTCTTCCACCTGTACGGCCTGTGCATCGCACTCGGCATCCTGGCCGCCGTCTCGCTCGCCCGGCGGCGCTGGCAGCAGGCCGGCCACGACCCGTCCGAACTGGAACGCGCGGCCTTCTGGGGCGTGCTGGCCGGCTTCGTCGGCGGCCGGCTCGGCTACGTGGCCACCCACACCGGCGACTTCCAGGGCCGCTGGCTGCACGTGGTCGCCATCTGGGAGGGCGGCCTGGCGCTGTACGGCGGGCTCACGCTGGGGCTCGCGGTTGGTGCGCTGGTCGCCTGGCGGCAGGGCCTGCCGGTGCTCGAGGCGCTGGACGCCGCCATCCCGGGCATCCCGCTGGCGCAGGCGTTCGGCCGCTGGGGCAACTACTTCAACCAGGAGCTGTTCGGCACGCCGACGAAGCTGCCCTGGGCCTTGGAGGTCGAGCCCCAGTACCGGCCGGACCGCTACGCGGGCTTCGAGACGTTCCACCCCACCTTCCTGTACGAATCGCTCTACAACCTGGTGGTCGTCGCGGTGCTGATCTGGATCGGCCGCACCAGGCGGCTGCGCGCCGGCAGCCTGGTGCTGTGCTACGCGATCCTCTACGCGACCGGCCGCTTCCTGCTGGAGCTGCTGCGCACCGACACCACCTACCGGCTGGCGGGGCTGTCCCGCAACGCCTACGTGTCGATCCTGGTGGTGGTGGCCGCCGCGACCGTCCTGGTGCTGCGCGAGCGCCGCGGCCGCGACCAGGCGGAAGCGGAGCCGGCCGCGGAGGACGCGACGGCCGAGGGTGAGCGGGCGGAACGCGAGGCCACCGAGCCGGCGGACGGCGAGGCCACCGCGGCGACCTCCGGCGACGACGCCGTGGAGGTGGAGGCCCCCGCCGACGACGCCGTGGACGCGGCGGCCGAGGACGAGGCCACCGGCGCCGGCGAGGCCCCAGCCGCGGAGGAAGCTACCGGCGAGCCAACCGCGACCGGGGAGGCCGAGCGGCAGGGCCAGCCGGAGCGCCGCTAACCCGCGCTGGCCGCCGCCGTCAGACGGGGTCGCGGGCCAGCGGGCAGCTCATGCAGCGGGGCCCGCCGCGGCCCCTGCCGAGCTCGAAGCCGGGGATGGTGAGCACCTCCACGCCGCCGTCGCGCAGGCGCTGGTTGGTGTCGACGTTGCGCTCGTAGGCGACCACCACGCCGGGCGAGATGGCCAGCAGGTTGTTGCCGTCGTCCCACTGCTCGCGGGCGGCCAGCATGGCGTTGCCGCCGGTCTCGAAGCTGCGGACGCGGGGCAGGTCGAGGACCCGCCCGAGGGTGACGAGCAGGTCGTCGTCGTCGGCCACGTCGAGGTGGCGGTCCGGGCCCGGCGTGATCACGTACGGGCGCAGCCGCTGCCTGAGGCCCGGGTAGATCACGAAGGCATCGTGGTCGACCTGGGTCAGCACCGTGTCCAGGTGCATGTACGCCCGCGTCTTGGGCAGCTCCACCGCGACCACCGCGCGCAACACGCCCGCCTCGAACATCCCGCGCGCCAGCGCCTCCACGCCTTGGGGGGTGGTCCGCTCACCGATGCCGACCAGCAGCACGCCGTCGCCGATGACGAGCAGGTCGCCGCCCTCCACCACCGCCGGGTAGTGGTCGAGGCCGTCGCCGCCGTACCACACCGGGAACTCCGCGGCGGCGAACATCGGGTGGTGGCGGTAGACGGTCTCCAGGTGGATGGTCTCGCGCCGCCGGGCCGGGAAGGCCATCGGGTTGATCGAGACGCCCCCGTACATCCAGGCCGAGCTGTCGCGCATGAACATCTGGTTGGGCAGCGGCGGGAGCACGAAGGTGGTCGGCTCGAAGCTCACCCCCACCACCCCGTCCGGGTGGAACGGCAGGTCCTCCCCGATGACCCCGCCGACCAGGTACCTGACCAGCTCGGCGGGTGGCAGCGACTCGAACCATTCGCGCAGCTCGGGGGCGAGGCCCTTGCCGAACGCGTCCAGGGTGACCACCCGGTCGAGCAGCTCCTTGCGGGCCGGCTCCAGGGCCATCGTGTCGGCCAGCAGGTCGGCCAGCTCGAACACCTCGACACCGTGGGCGCGTAGCAGCGCCGCGAAGGCGTCGTGCTCGGCCTGGGCCTGGTCGACCCACATGATCTCGTCGAACAGCAGCTCGTCGACGTTGGACGGGGTGAGCCGCTGGAGCTCCAGGTCGGGCCGGTGCAGCAGGACCATGCGGAGGTTGCCGATCTCGGACTCCACGGCGAAACGCATGCCCGCTCCTGGTCGCTCGGCGCCCCTCCGGCCCCCGTTGGCTGTCGGGATCGGCACTGCGGGAAGGCTACCAGGCGGGTCCCGGACCGACGGGGACCGGCGCGGGAATCGTTCCCTTGGAATCTCGATTGAGTCTCTTGCCGCCTGCCTCATAACAACCGGATAACGCGCGAGTCACACGCGGGTCACCCGGTTGCAACGAAGGGAGCGCCATGGCCCGTCACCTCATCGTCGCCCACCAGACCGCGGGCAGCATCGAGCTGGTCGACCGCGTGCTGGAGCTCGCCGAGCGCGACCCGAAGGCCGAGTTCGTCCTGCTCGTGCCGGCCACGCCCACCGGGCACCTCCTGCACTGGGAGGAGGGCGAGGCGAGGCAGCTCGCCACGCTGCGTGCCCGGGAGGCGAGCGAGGCACTGCGGACCGCGGGCGTCGAGGTGGTGGCCGCGAGGGTGGGGTCGCATTCCCCGCTCGAGGCGGTCGCCGATGAGCTGAGCATGCAGCCTGATTACGCCGGCATCGTGGTGTCGACGTTCCCCCCCGGGCTGTCCCGCTGGCTCAGGGTCGACCTGCCCAACCAGCTCCGCCGCCGCTTCCGCCTGCCCGTCGAGCACGTGGTGGCCGTGCTCTCGGACGTGCGCGCGGCGAGCTGAGCGAGCCAGGCTGGCAGGTCCTACAGCCCCCGGATGACCAGGTCATCCGGGGGCTTCGCTTGCGGCATGGCGGCTCAGCCTGGTTCGAGGCCGCGGCAGCGGACCGCGCCGGCGACCGGCATCGACGCCGAGGTGCCGACGGCGAACTCGTCCCAGGTCTGACCGGGCTGGATGTCCTGGCGGAGGCGGACCTCGGCGGTGCCGACCCGCTCGCCCTCCGGGTCGGTCAGGGTCGCCTCGCACTTGTCGGGGCGGCCTGCCTTCTTGCTCTGGTTGCGGACGTGGAAGACCACCCGGACCTGGTTGCGGCTGCCGGTGACCGGGCCGAGCACGTCGACGGTGCCCTTGAAGGTGGACCGGTCGGCGTTGTTGGCCAGCTCGATGACGATGCTGATGGCGGTGAACGCGAAGATGGCCACGACCATCACCACCAGGCCGGTGACCCCGAAGATCTCCCGCCGTCGCGGCGCCGGCGGCTCGGGAGTGGCCTGGTCGGAGGCGGGAGCGGTGTCGGTCACGGGTGGTCCCATCGGGCGGCGTCCACGATCGGGCGTCGGCGGGCCGGCGCCCGCCGCCAATCTAGTGCACCCGGCGTGGATGCGCCCACCCGTGCCCGGCGCGGTCAGGACGGCGCGCGGGCTCCCGGCCTAGAGCGGCAGGGACAGCGTGACGGTGATCGGCGGCAGCAGGGTGTGATCGGGCGTGGTGGTGCTGGTGGTCGAGGTCGTCCCCGGCGTGCGGCCGCCGCTGCTGCTGGTCGTGGCCGCGGCGCCGGCCGCCGGGAGGGTCGTGACCGGCACGCCTCCCTGGGCCCTCGGGCCCGCGGCGCCAGGGACGCCACCGGCGCCGGCGGCACCGGGAGCGGTCGCCGCGCCGGCGCCGGCGGGCCCGGGCGCGGCCGCGCCGCCTGGCTGCGCGGCACCCGGCGGGGCGAGGGTGGTCCCGCCGGCGCCGCTCTGGCCGGGTCCGGGAGTGCCTTCGACCTCCCGCGGAGGCGACGGCGCCTGCACCAGGCTGGCCAGCCCGCCGAGCAGGGCGAGGGTCGCGACCAGGACCCCCAGCAGGGCCACCACCGCCCGCTGGGTGAAGAACGGGAGCCGGCGCAGGCCCTCCTCCCAGTCGAGCTTGAACTGCCGCCACTGTCGCCTCATGGCTCGACAACCTCTGCGTCGCATCGATCTGCCGGACTGATCTGGTCGATCTGCTTGATCTACTTGATCTGGGGGAATCGGGGCCGCTCAATCTAGCGAGAGTCGCCAGGGAATGCACATTCACCGGACATCCCGGACGTATCTGGGCAGCCAAACCCAGGGGCTCGCGTCGCGAAGGGCGGCCCCTGGATCGGCGATCTCCCTGGCGTAGGCTTGCCCGGCCACCGGCCGCGCGGCTTCCGCCGAGGCGCTCCGCCGGCCGGACCTCTACCCACGAGCGACGGTGATCATGCCTGCCCGAGCCTCCGGGACCGGCGGCCGCGGGTCGCCCAGCCGCCCGCAAAGACCTTCCCAGGGCCTGCCGGCGCTGCTGGAGGTGGTGCCGGCCGGGCCGGTGCGGGCGCGGCTGGCCGCGCCGGCGTCCAAGAGCGTGACCAACCGGGCGCTGGCCTGCGCCGCGCTCGCCGACGGCGAGACGCGGCTGCGCGGCCCGCTGCGCAGCGACGACGCCGAGGCGATGCGGGCGGCGGCGGCCGCGCTGGGCGCGGCCACCAGCGAGCTGGACGGCGACTGGCTGGTGCGCGGCACCGGGGGCCGGCCGCGGTCCCCGGCGGAGCCGGTGGACGCCCGCCTGTCGGGCACGACCATGCGGTTCGTGGCCGCGCTGGCCACCCTGACGCCGGCCGGCGCCACCGTCACCGGCCGGGCCGGCCTGCTCGCCCGGCCGGTCGGGCCGCTCAGCGCCGCCCTGCGGTCGCTGGGGGCCGAGGTGGCCGACCGGGACGGCTTCCCTCCGGTGACCGTGGCCGGTGGCGGCCTGGCGGGAGGGCCGGTGACCGTCCCGTCCGCCGGGTCGAGCCAGTTCGCCAGTGCCGTCCTGCTGGTCGCGCCGTACGCGCGCGCGCCCGTCGAGCTGGTCGCCGACGGCCTCGGCGCGCCCGGCTACGTGGAGCTGACCGCGGCGGTGATGGGCGCCTTCGGCGCCGCCGTCGAACGTGCCGGCGAGGCGGCCTGGCGGGTCGAGCCCGGCCGCCCGTACCGGGGCCGCGGCTTCGCGGTGGAGTACGACGCCAGCGCGGCGGCGCACCTGTTCGCCGTGGCCGCCGCGACCGGCGGCACGGTCGCGGTGACCAACGCCGAACCTGCCTCCCGCCAGCCCGACGCCGCCCTGCCGGCGCTGCTGGCCGCGATGGGCGCGACCGTGCAGCGGGAGGGCGCGGCGCTGAGCGTCACCGGCCCGCCGGTCCTGCTGCCGGTCGACGTGGACCTGGCCACCATCCCCGACCAGGTCACCACGGTGGCCACGCTGGCCGCGCTGGCGCCGGGCCGCTCCCGCCTGCGTGGCGTGGCGGTCGCCCGCGGCCACGAGACCGACCGGCTCGCCGCCCTCGCCCGCGAGCTGGCCAAGCTCGGCGTGGGCGTCCAGGAGCGGCCGGACGGGCTGGAGGTGCGCGGCGGCACCGCGGCCGGTCCGGCCCGGCTCGCCACCCACGGCGACCACCGCCTGGCGATGGCGTTCGCGGCGCTGGCGGCCCGGGTCCCCGGCGTGGTGATCGAGGACCCCGGGTGCGTGGTCAAGACCTACCCCGGGTTCTGGGACGACCTGGCCGCGGCCGGCCTGCGCTGGCGTGCCCACCCCGGCGAGGTCGCTCGCTCCGGCGGGTAGCATGACCGCCGGCCGAGCCGCGAGGGCTCAGGCGGACGGACGGGAGGACCGCATGCAGCCGGAGCGCGTCGCCGTCGTCACCGGGATGTCGAGCGGCATCGGCGCCGCCAGCGCCCGGCACCTGACCCGGGCCGGGTTCCAGGTCGTGGGAGGGGCGCGCCGGCTCGACCTGCTGGAGGCGCTCGGCAGCGAGCTGGGCGCCGTCACCACGGCGCTCGACGTCACCGACCCGGCCTCGGTGGACGCCTTCGCCGCCTTCGTCGGCGACCGGTTCGGCAAGGCCGACGTGCTGGTCAACAACGCCGGGGTCGGGCTCGGGCTGGAGCCGATCGCCGAGGGGGACGAGCGCGAGTGGGCGCGCATGCTCGAGGTCAACGTGCTCGGGCTGCTGCGGGTGACGCGGGCGTTCCTGCCCTTGCTGCGGGCCGCCCCGCACGCCCACATCGTCAACATGGGTTCGATCGCCGGCATCGAGGTCTACCCGGGCGGGGTCGGCTACACCGCCTCCAAGCACGCGGTGCGGGCGATCACCGACACCCTCCGGCTGGAGCTCAACGGCGAACCGATCCGGATCACCGAGCTCGCTCCCGGCATGGTCGAGACGGATTTCTCGACGGTCCGCTTCCACGGCGACCGCGAACGCGCGGCCGCCGTCTACCGCGGCGTGACGCCGCTGACCGCCGACGACATCGCCGACTGCGTCGCCTTCGCGGTCACCCGTCCGCCCCACGTCGACATCGACCTGCTGGTGATCCGCCCGGTGGCGCAGGCCGCCAGCTACAAGGTCGCCCGCGCCGGCGAGTCCTAGGCGCCGTACGGCGCGCCGTCGCCGCCAATTCCCGCCGGAATTCCCCGTGCATTACCGGGCCGCCGGCTGGCGGCTCGCCAGGGCCACCGCCGGCTTGGCGCATCACCGCCGGACGCCCAAGGGACCCGGCGGCACCAGCCGCACCGCCGCTCGCCAGCCGCCACTGGTTTACATAATGTTCGCCGAGAGCGGGCGGGTTCAGGGGCGGGTGGGCGCGTGGACCGGCGCCGCCACCACGTGCTCGACCGGCAGGCGGTAGCGGCGGCGGAGCTGGTTGGGCAGGTCGCCCTTGAGCCAGCGGGACAGGCCGGGCGGGAAGGTGGACAGCACGATGCCGGCATAGCCCGGCTCGGCGCGGAGCTCGTCGCCGACCGCCTCCAGCGGGGAGTGCGACCCGACCCTGGCGGCGACCACCTCGACGCCGGCGGCGCGCAGCGCCTCGCTCGCCTCCTGGGCACGCACCCCGGCGAGCTGCCTCGCCTCACCCTCCTCCCAGGTCAGCAGGTGGCTGGTGGGCGTGGCCGGTACGAGCAGGACGAACTCGGCCTCGGGATCGTCCTCTGCCAGCTGCCGGACGCGGTCGACCAGCTCCGGGCTGCCAGCGGTCTGGTGGGCGACGATGAGGTGACGGGCCATGGCGCTCCCTCCCCCGCGCCGCGCCGGCACGGCGCGCGCGCGACTCGTTTGTGCGCGTCGAGACCCCTGCCTGTCAAGAGCCGTTCGGCCAGGGCGGGCCTGGCGCCGGGTGTAGGGTCGCAAGCGAGGTGCGAGCAGGCCGGGGGTGGGGATGGTCGAGGTGCAGCCACGGAGCGTCGCCGTGCGCATGGCCGCGCTGGCCGGCGCCGCGCTCCTGCTCGGCGCCTGCGGCGGCGCGCCGGACCGGCCCTCGGCCGAGCCGACCACCAGCCGGCTGCGCACCCCGGCCGAGACCTGCACGCTGCAGGTCGGCTACTGGGCCGCCGAGCTCCTCAAGGCCACCACCGACCAGGGCTACGACTACCAGGAGATGGGTCTGACCGCGCCCGACTACCGGCTGGTCCTGGCGATCACCAAGGAGGCCAGGCAGCTGCGCCGCCACGCCACCGAGGAGCAGACGCTCGCCTTCGTCGCCCGGGAGTCGGCGCGCCGCTGCGCCGGCCGGAAGGCGACCACCTGCACCACCGGCGCCGGCGCGGGCTGGCCCTGCGGCTGAGGACGCCCGCCGCGGCCGGCTGGGCGGAGCGGCTAGGTCGCGCCGGCGGTGAGCGCGTCGACCAGCGCGGCGCCGTACTCGGGAAGATCAGGCGGCCGCCGAGCGGTCACCAGGTTGCCGTCGACCACCACCGGCTCGTCCACGTAGCTGGCGCCGGCGTTCATCACGTCGTCTTTGATGCCCGGGGTGCAGGTCATGGTCCGGCCCTTGAGGATGCCGGCCGAGGCGGGCACCCAGCCGCCATGGCAGATCACCCCGAGCAGCTTGCCGGCCCCGTCGGCCTCCCTGACCAGTTCCAGCACCTTCTCGGAGCGGCGCAGCTTATCCGGGGCCCAGCCGCCGACCACCAGGATGCCGTCGAAGTCGGCCATGTCGAGCGCGTCGACGTGCGCGTCGGTCTCCGCCGGCAGGCCGTACTTGCCGGTATAGACCTCGGCACCGAGCCCGGCCACCACCACCTCGGCGCCCTCCTCGCGCAGGCGCAGCACCGGGTACCACAGCTCGAGATCCTCGAAGTCGTGCTCGACCAGCGCGATCACCCGCTTGCCTCGCAGGCGCATGGTCCCTCCTTCGCCAGGCGCGCCACCCCAGCGGCACGCCGCCACCACCGCTCCCCCGGGCGCCAGGGTACGCGCGGCGCGGGTGGCGCCCGCAAGCCTCGAATCAGCGTAAGGTTGGCCGCATGGCGACCGACGAAGAACGCATCGCGCTGTTCATCGACCACGAGAACCTCGTCCTCGGCGCCCGCGACCTCGGCCGCGTCTTCGACATCGGGCCGATCATGGACGCCCTCGCCGAGCGGGGGCGGGTGGTGGCCAGGCGTGCCTACGCGGACTGGACGCTGTTCGCCGACGACCGGCGCAGCCTGGTCCAGCACAACTGCGAGCTGATCGACATCCCGCAGCGCAGCGGGGTGGTGCGCAAGAACGCGGCCGACATCAAGCTCGCGGTCGACGCGATGGAGCTGGCCTACGAGCGCGGCTTCGTGTCGACCTTCGTGATCGCCTCGGGCGACTCGGACTTCACCCCGCTGGTGGCGGCCTTGCGGGCGCTGAACCGGCGGGTGATCGGCATCGGGGTGAAGGGCTCGACCTCCGCCCTGCTCCCACCGGCGTGCGACGAGTTCCTCTTCTACGACCGGCTGCCGGGCGTGAGTGAACCGGCCAGCGAGGAGCCGAAGCGGCCGGCGAGCTCCGGCAACGGCGCGGCCAGCAAGAAGGGGGCCGGGAGCAAGCGGGGCAAGGGGCAGGCCGCCACCAGCGGCGACCGCGACCTGCAGGACCTGCAGCGGGTGCTCACCCAGACGCTGGCCGGGCTGAAGCAGAGCGGCGCCGAGCCGGTGCTCGCCTCCACCCTGAAGCGGGCGGTGCTGCGCAAGGACCCCACCTTCTCCGAGGCCGACTACGGCTTCCGCGCCTTCGGCGAGCTGCTCCGCCAGCTCGAACGGAACGGCGTGATCGCGCTGGCCGACGGCGCCGCGCCCGGCGACCGGGCGGTCGACTTCCCCGCCGCCGGCCAGGCCGACCAGGCCTTCGCGCTGCTCCAGGCGACCGTCCGGGACCTGCAGGGGGAGGACGAGGACGTGCCCTTGTCCGGCCTCAAGGACCAGCTCCGCAAGCGCGCCCCCGGCTGGTCGGAGAAGGACCTCGGCTACGCCGGGTTCCTCCAGTTCGTCAAGGCGGCCGCGTCCAACGGCGCGGTGGCGATGGAGTGGGACGACGAGGAAGGCGACTACTTCCTCTACGTCCCGAGCTGAACCGCCTGCGTCTGGGTCACCTGGGCGACATGCCGGCCGCGCGCGTCGCGCTCCGCCTGCCAGGCGAGCCTGCCGGTGACCTCCTCCGGCGCGGCGGCGGTCAGCTCGACGCCGGCCAGCCGGGCGAACGGCATCGCGTCGAGGTGTGCAGGGGCCTGCTCATCGGTCATGGTCGCTCCTGTCGTCGGGCCCGCTCGGGCTGGGATCCAGGTCGAGCGTGAAGGCGAGCAGCTCCACCCCTGGCACGGGCCGGTGGTCCAGCTCGGGGGCGCGGCTGAAGCCGAAGCGCCGGTAGAGGCGGTGCGCCGCGGCCATCGCCGGCAGGGTGGACAGGACCATGCGGCGCGCCCCGCCGGCCCTGGCCGCCACGAGCACCGCCCGGACCAGCGCGGCGCCGACCCCGCGCCGCCGCGCGGCCGGGTCGACCGCGAGCATGCGCAGCTCGGCGTCGCCGGGCCCGGCCAGCTCGGCGTAGGGGCCGTTGCCGACCACCAGGGTCGCCGTGCCGAGCAGCTGGTCGCCGTCGGCGTCGACGGCGACCAGCAGGCTGGCGTTGGCGGCCCGGTCGGCGGCGTCGGCGAGCCGCTGCCGGTAGGACGAGCTGGCCGGGACGAACTCGGCGTAGGCGAGCACGGTGAGGCGGCCGACGGCCGCCAGCTCGCCGGGCCGGGCCGCACGGACGAGCACCGGGCGGGGCTGCGCGGGTTGGGGCATGCCGACTCTCTACCACCGCGCCGGCCCGCGAGGCGAGCCGGTGGCTACGCCGGGTCGTCGGCCGGCTGGCCGTGGCGGCCGAGCCCGGCGGCGAAGCGGCCGGCGCCGGCCAGCGTCTCGCCCGAGGCGATCGTGTCCAGCGCGTGGCGGATCTCGTTGCGGACCGCCTCGCCCTCGGGCAGGGACCACTGCTCGATCGCGGACAGGCGGTCGTTGCGCAGGCAGCGCTGCGGCAGCCGGGCGAGCTGGTGGGCGAGGGCGACCGCCGCGGCGACCGCCTCGCCCGGCGGGACCACCCGGTCGGCCAGGCCGATCGCCAGGGCCTCGTCGGCGGCGACCGGCCGCCCGGTGAGGATCAGGTCCATCGCGCGGCCGTGGCCGACCAGGCGGGGCAGGCGGATGGTGCCGAGGTCGGCGAGCGGGACGCCGAACCGGCGGCAGAACACCCCGAGCACCGCGTCGGCGGCGAGGACCCGCAGGTCCGCCCAGAGGGCGAGCTCGAGCCCGCCGGCCACGGCGTGCCCCTCGACCGCGGCGATCACCGGCTTGGACAGCGGCAGGCGGGTCGGGCCCATCGGCGCGGTGGGGCCGTCCTCGTGGAGGGGGCGGCCCTCGCCGGCCGCCAGCGCCTTGAGGTCGGCGCCGGCGCAGAAGGTCCCGCCGGCCCCGGTGAGCACCGCCACCGAGGCGGCGGCGTCACCGTCGAACTCGGTGAACGCGGCGATCAGGGCGTGGGAGGTGGCGAGGTCGACGGCGTTGCGGCGTTCCGGCCGGTCGATGGTGACGATCCGGACCGGGCCGTCGTCGGCGACGTGGACGCTGGGCGGGACGGGCGTGCCGGGTGCGGTCGCGCCGGTGGTCACGACTCCAGGCGCCAGCAGCCCTGCTCGTGGGGCGGCTCGACGCGGCCGACGCTCTGCAGGAACGCCTCCACCACCTGGGGGCCGGCGAACTGGAAGGTCTGCCGGTAGATGCGCTGCTGCTGCTCCAGCTCGCCGGGCTGGGCGTTCACCCAGCCGGCGAAGGAGCCCTGCTCCTCCGCCAGGACCAGCACCTTCTTGGCATTCTCGATGGTGGCCAGCACCTTGGCGCGGTTGCGGACGATGCCCGGATCGCGCAGCACGGCGGTGACGTCCCTGGTGGTGAAGGCGGCGACGATCTTGGGCTCGAAGTCGTGGAAGGCGCGCCGGAAGCCCTCGCGCTTGGCCAGGACGGTGCGCCACGACAGCCCGCTCTGGAACACCTCGAGGGAGAGCCGCTCGAACCAGCCGGCCTCCCCCACGGGGGGTTCTCCCCACTCCGAGTCGTGGTAGGCGGCGAGGACGGGATCGGTGGCAGCCCACCGGCAGCGGGTCTTGCCATCCAGGGCAGGGAGCACCATGCACGACCTCCGTGGTGCGCGACTGCGCAACCTCAACAGCCGCCACCACACGGCGGCCGACCAAAGGGTAACCCGTCACCAGGGTGCGGTGAGAAATCGGCGTCCCCAGCCTGCCGGAATCACCGTAGTTGTCACCAGTCATCCGACTGCTCATCCACCAGCCGTCGTGCGTACTTCTACCGAGGACGCGGTCAGGGACGGACACCGGCGGCCCAGCCGACCGCCGCGGCGATCACCGCGGCCAGCAGCAGCCGGTAGGCGGCGCGCCGGTCCTCGGGCCGGCCGCGGACGCCGACCGCCAGCGTGGCCGCCGCCAGGACGAGCGAGACGGCGGCGCCGCCGAGCACCACCAACCGGTCCCCCGCGGCCAGGCCGCTGCCGACCACCAGTGCCAGCATGGCCAGGTAGCCGGCGGCGACCAGGATGGCCGCCCGGCGGACGCCGAGGAGGGTGGCCAGCCCGTGCACGCCGGCGGCGCGGTCGGTCTCCACGTCGGGCAGGGAGTCGGCCAGGTGCACCGCCACCGCGGCCAGGGCGCCGATCGGCCAGGCCCACCACAGCACCGCCGGGAAGCGGCCCGCCGCGCCGTAGCCGAACAGCGGCACCAGCGGCAGCGCCAGCGCGAACGGCAGGACGCTGGCGACGGTTCCCTTGAGCCACAGGTCGTAGGCCCAGGCGCAGGCCAGCCCCGCCACCGCCAGGGCCAGGGTGGCCGGGCCGAGCAGGGCGCCGAAGACCAGCGAGGCGAGCCCGGCGCCGACCGCCAGGGTGGCGGCCGCCCGCCGGGAGATCGCCCCGGCGGGGATCGGCTTGTCCCTGCCGGTGGCCGCGTCGGCGGGCGCGTCCACCGCGTCGTTGAGCGCCCCGGCGCTGTACTGGTTGCAGGCCAGCAGCCCGACGAGCAGCCCGAGACGGCCGAGGTCGGGGTCGTGCCTGCCCGCCACCACGCCGAAGGCCAGCCCGACCACCACCACCGTCAGCCCCGGGCCGGCGTGGAGCAGCGCCAGGTGGGTGCCCGGATGCCAGGGTCCGTGCCAGGTCCGCGTGGCGACCGGCACCGGAGGCTCGGCGGCGCCCGCCGCGCCCGCCGGGTCTGCCATCGCCGGCCGCCGTTACGCCGGCTGGTCGGGCGGGGTGGGCCGCTGCACCAGGCGCAGGCGCGGGCGGGAGGACTGGGTCGTCGCCGGGTCCCAGTCGGCCAGCTCGGTCCTGGCCTGACCGCCCTTGCCCTCGCCGCCGCAGTCGCAGGTCCACGTCCGTGGCCGCACCTTGCCGCAGCGCTCGCAGGTGTACACCTCGTCGGAGTCGTCGGCCTTGCTCACGCCACCCTCCCGGTTCGGTCGTCGTGCCCCTGCCAGCCTAGCCCGACCGGAGCGCCCACGGAGGCCGGCATGCCGCTGTAGCATGACCGCCGTGCCACCGCCGTGGCCACCGCACCCCGGTCAGCCGCTCCATAAGGAAAGGTGAAGAGCCTGTCGTGGGCGGACGCGGACTGCTCTATCGGCTGTACGAACGCCGGCTCGCTGCCGACCTCCGCCGCCGTGGCGGGCTGCCGCAGCACGTCGGCGTGATCATCGACGGCAACCGTCGCTGGGCCCGCCAGCTCGGCATGGACACGGGGGCCGGGCACCGGCGCGGCGCCGACCAGATCGACCACCTGCTGGCCTGGGCGCACGAGCTGGGCATCCCGGTGGTGACGCTGTGGCTGCTGTCCACCGAGAACCTGCTCCGCCGCCACCGCGACGAGCTGGCCGAGCTGCTGGCCATCATCGAGCAGAAGGTGCTGCAGCTCGCCCGCGACGCCGGCCCGGACGGCTACCGCATCGTCCCGGTCGGGCAGCTCGAGGAGCTGCCCGAGCAGACCCGGGGGCGGCTGCTCGAAGCAGAGGCGGTCTCCCGCGGCCACACCGGAGGGGTGCTGCACGTCGCCGTCGGCTACGGCGGCAGGGAGGAGATCGCCGACGCGGTCGGCCGGCTCCTTGGCGAGTACGCGGAGAAGGGCCTGGACCTGGCGGAGGCCACCGGGCGCCTGACCCCTGACGAGATCGCCAGGCACCTCTACACCGCCGGGATGCCCGACCCCGACCTGATCATCCGCACCTCCGGCGAGGTCCGCCTGTCCGGGTTCCTGCTGTGGCAGTCGGCCCACTCCGAGTACTACTTCGCCGACACCTACTGGCCGGACTTCCGCAAGGTCGACTTCCTGCGTGCCCTGCGCTCCTACGCGCAGCGGCGGCGGCGCTTCGGCGAGTAGGGCGGTGCGGGCTCGACGGGGCGCCGGAGCCCCGCGTACCATCCAGGCGACCTGGGGCGCCGGTGGCCGGCCGGCCACGGCGCCGCCGCGCCGGCCGTTGTCGGCCCCGCGCGCATCGGTCCAACGCGAATCGTAGGAGTCTTCAGTGGCACGCAAGGATCGGGAGGCGGCGCGCCGCCGCCACGCCATCGACCGCGCCCGCCGCGAAGCGGGCGACGAGCCGACGCCCAAGCCGAAGCCGACGCCTGGAACTCCCTCGTCCAAGGCCAAGACCAACGGCGGCCGTGCGAGCGGCGGCCGGGGGTCCGCCGCGCCGCTGCGCAAGCTGCAGGTCGGCGACGTCGACCGGCGCGGCCGGGTGTTCACCAGGAACATGGTGCTGCACCCGCGGGTCGCGCTCCGGATCTACGTGGTGGTCCTCGCGGTCGCGGTGGTCAGCCTCTTCCGGCGGGAGCTGGTCGGGGCGAGCTACGGCGCCTTCGCCGTCGGGATGCTGGTGATCGCCGACACCCAGGCCACCTGGAAGCGCGCCATCCCCTACCTGATCCTCGCCGGGCTGCTCGCCGTCGCCGCCATCGTGGTCACCGTCGCCGGGCTCACCGGCCGTGTCTGAGACGTCGTCGTTTCCACGCCGGTACGCACGCACCCAACGGTTCACCCTCGGCCGGCCACGCGGCTTCACGGTCGCGGCGGACGGCTCGCGGGTCGCCTTCCTGCGGTCCAATGCCCCTGACGACCGGGTCAACCGGCTGTTCGTGCTCGACCTGGCGACCGGCCGGGAACGGCTGGTGGCCGACCCGATCCAGCTGCTC
This sequence comes from Actinomycetota bacterium, assembly GCA_035535495.1. Lineage (GTDB taxonomy): Bacteria > Actinomycetota > CALGFH01 > CALGFH01 > CALGFH01 > DASUZB01. The sequence goes on from DATLQA010000158.1 coordinate 18,096, forward strand.
GCCGGCGCTGGCGAGCAGCTGACCCCGGCGGAGCGGGCGCGGCGCGAACGCAGCCGGGAGCGGGCCACCGGGATCGTCGCGTTCGCCGCCGACCCGCTGGTGCGGACCGCGGCGTTCGCCATCGGCGGCCGGCTGTTCGCCGCCGCCCTCGACCGGCCCGGCGGCGAGGAACCCGGCCCGGCCGGCGGCGCCGCCAGCCAGGAGCCGGCCGGTCCGCTCCCCGAGCCCGGCCCGGTCGAGCTGGCCACCGCCGGCCCGGTGCTGGACCCGCGGCCCGACCCGAGCGGCCGACGGGTCGCCTACGTCGCCGGCGGGGTGCTGCACGTGGTGGGGCTGGACGGCGTCGACCGCCGGCTCGTCGGCGAGGACGACCCGGAGGTCACCTGGGGCCTGGCCGAGTTCATCGCGGCCGAGGAGATGGGCCGCGACCGCGGCTACTGGTGGGCGCCTGACGGCGAGCGGCTGGCCGTGGCCCGGGTCGACACCACCGCGGTGCGGCGCTGGTGGCTGTCCGACCCGACCAGCCCGATGGTGCCGCCGCTGTCCGCGCCGTACCCGGCCGCCGGCACCGCCAACGCCGACGTCCGCCTCGCCGTGGTCGACCTGGCGGGCGGCCGGGTCGAGGTCGACTGGGACCGGGAGGCCTTTCCGTACCTGGTCAACGTGGTCTGGGCCACCGACGGGCCGCTGACCCTGCTGGTGCAGACGCGCGACCAGCGCACCACCCGGCTGCTGGCCGCCGACCCGGCCAGCGGCGCGACCCGGCTGCTGCGCGAGGACGCCGACCCGGCCTGGCTGGAGATCGTCCCAGGGGTGCCGGTCTGGCTGCCCGGCGGGCGGCTGGTGTGGACGGCGGACGAGGACGACACGCGCCGCCTGCTGGTCGACGGCGAGCCGGTGACCCCGCCAGGCCTGCAGGTCCGCGAGGTGCTCGGCGGCTACGGCGACGGCGTCCTGGTTACGGCGTCCGACGAGCCGACCGAGACGCATGTCTGGGCGGTGCCGGCCGCCGGCCCGCCCCGGCGGCTGTCGGACGGGCCGGGCCTGCACACCGCGGTCGCGGGCGGGACGGTGCTGGTGCTCACGTCCGCCGGCCCGGACGACGACGCCCCGCGGACGGCGGTGCTGCGCGACGGCGAGGCGGTGGCCACGGTCGCCTCCAACGCCGCCGCGCCGGGCCTGGTGCCGCGGGTCACGCTGCACCGGGTCGGCGAGCGCGCGCTGCGCAGCGCGGTCCTGCTGCCCAGCGGGCAGGAACCCGACCGGCCCCTGCCGGTGCTGCTCAACCCGTACGGCGGTCCCCACGCCCAGCGGGTGGTCAACGCCCGTGGCGCCTACCTGGAGGCGCAGTGGTTCGCGGACCAGGGGTTCGCCGTGGTGGTGACCGACGGCCGCGGCACCCCCGGCAGGGGGCCCGCCTGGGAGCGGGCGGTGTGGCGCGACCCGGCCGGGCCGGTGCTCGACGACCAGGTCGAGGCGGTGCACCAGCTGGCAGCGGCCGACCCGCGCCTCGACCTCGGCCGGGTCGCGATCCGCGGCTGGTCGTTCGGCGGGTTCCTGGCCGCCATGGCGGTGCTGCGCCGCCCCGACGTGTTCCACGCGGCCGTCGCCGGGGCGCCGGTGACCGACTGGCGCCTGTACGACACCCACTACACCGAGCGCTACCTCGGTCTGCCCGACACCGACCCGGACGCCTACCGGCGCTGCAACCTGCTGGCCGACGCGGCCAAGCTGGAGCGGCCCCTGCTGCTCGTCCACGGCCTTGCCGACGACAACGTGGTGGTCGCCCACACCCTGCGCCTGTCGGCCGCGCTGCTGGCCGCCGGCCGGCCGCACGCGGTGCTCCCGCTCGGCGGCGTCACCCACATGGCGAGCCAGGAGCTGGTCGCGGAGAACCTGCTCCGCGTCGAGGTCGCCTTCCTCCGCCAGGCACTCGGCCTCGCCGCCGACGGCGGCTGACCACCTCGCGCCGGCCGGGCGACCGGCAAGGTCCGCCGGCCGGCGGGACGGCACGATGAGGAACAACCGGGCCAAGCACATTCGGACGGGCCACTGGTGTGTTCGAGGCAACCGGGTGATAGTGGGCACTGAGAGGGAACCTCGCAGGGCTTCGGGGAGTTTCAACAACCAAGATGGCCGTCAGCGCCGATGTCCTCGGCAACCGTTACGAGATCGGCCGCCTCATCGGGGCGGGCGGTATGGCTGACGTGTACGAGGGGTTCGACCGGTTGCTGGGCCGGCAGGTGGCCGTCAAGATCCCCCACCCGCAGCTGGCCCGCGATCCCGCCTTCCTGGTCCGCTTCCGGCGTGAGGCCAGCATGGCGGCGAGCCTCACCCATCCCGGCGTGGTGGCCGTCTACGACACCGGCCAGGACGAGGACGTCAGCTACATGGTGATGGAGTACGTCGAGGGGGCCACCCTGGCGGCCGTGCTGCGCGCCGAGGGCGCGCTCGAGCCTGGCAGGGCGGCCGAGCTGGCGATCGCGGTCTGCTCCGCGCTCGGCGCGGCCCACGCCAAGGGCCTGATCCACCGGGACATCAAGCCGAGCAACATCATGATCACCCGCGATGGCCGGGCGAAGGTGATGGATTTCGGCGTGGCCCGGACGGTGACCTCCTCGGTCACCCTCACCGGCAGCGTCGGGATCGTCGGCACCGCCAAGTACATGTCGCCCGAGCAGGCCCGCGGCTCGCAGGTCGACGCCCGCTCGGACCTGTACTCGCTCGGCGTCTGCCTGTACGAGTGCCTGGCCGGCCAGCCGCCGTTCGAGGGCGACAGCCCGGTGGTGGTCGCCACCCGCCACGTGTACGCGACGCCGCCGCCGCTGCGGGACCTCCGCCCCGACCTGCCCCCCGCGTTCGAGGCGGTCACCGCCCGCGCGATGGCCAAGGACCCCGCCGCCCGCTACCAGACCGCGGCCGAGTTCTCCGAGGACCTGCGGAGCGCCCAGGCCGGCCAGGCGGTGGCGATGCCGCGTCCCGCCGAGCCGGTGGCGCCGGTGACCGCACCCGGCCCGACCGCGCAGCAGCCCGTCCCGGAGCCGGGGGCGGTCCTCGGAGGGCGGCGGGTCGTGGGCGGGTGGCCACGGGCGCTGCTGCGCTGGCCGGTGATGCTCGGCCTGGCGGTGGTCGTCGGCGTCGGCATGTTCATGGCCGGCTGGCCGCCGTCCTACGACCGGGCCCAGGGCGGCTCGCAGGAGGGCGGGTTCCAGGCGGAGGTACCCGACCCGGGCCTGGGAGACACCCCCGGCTCGACCACCGCGTCGAGCCTCCCCGCCGGCCTCCCGGTCCCTGACGTGGTCGGCATGACGCTGGCCAAGGCCAAGCAGGCGCTGACCGCCGCCGGGTTCGACGTCAACCGGGTGACGGTGACCTGGCGGACCTCGACCAGGCCGCCCAACCTGGTACTCGACCAGTCCCCCAGGGCGCCGGCCCTGGCCAAGGACGGCGGGATCGTCCTGACGGTCTCGAGGGGAGCGGTGCCGTCGCCGACCACCTCGCCGCTGCCGACCACGACGACGCTGCCGTCGACGACCACCTCCACCTCGACCACATCGAGCACGTCGACCTCGACCACCTCGACCACCTCGACGACGCTGCTGCCGACCGGGAGCTGAACCCGGCCGGGGAAGCCTCAGCGCACCTCGGCGGCGGTGCCGTCGGACTCCGCCGGCTCGGCCGCGCCGCCCTGCGGGCGGCGCAGGTGCCGGAACAGCGGCAGCGCGAACCAGATCCAGGCGAAGGCGACCAGCGCGCCGCCCGCGACCAGGAACGCCGGCCCCGGCGAGTGCAGCACCCGGGAGACCACCCAGAGGGCGAGCACGATCGCCACGGCCAGGCAGACGGTGCCGATGATGGTCAGGCGGTTGGCGGTCTTCAGCAGCCGCTCCTTGTCGCGGTCACGCCACTGCAAGCGGTGGTGGACGCTTGGGGCGACCAGGAACAGGGTGGCCGCGGCGGCGCACAGCACCGCGCCGAAGTAGGCCTCCTGGAGCGCCGGGGCGAGCTGGGCGAAGCGCTGGCTGAACGGGGCGGTGAGCAGGAACGCGAAGAGCACCTGCACGCCTGGCAGGAGGACCCGGAGCTCGTTCAGCAGTTCGAGCAGTTCCCGGTCGAGCTGTTCGGCCTTGCTCTCCTCGTCCGCCACTCGCAGCTCCCCCGCTCGGCGCGGCGCGACCGCCGGCTCGGCTCCCGCGTCCGTGCTCCTGGCCCTCGTCCGATGGCAGAAGGTTACGCTGAGGCGGACACCAGGGGATCAACCCGGCCGCGGAGGTAGCCGGCGGCGACCATGGTGACGAACCGGTACACGGCGTCCTCGCTCGGGGCCAGCGGGCCGGGCCGGTAGCCGGGCGAGCGCATGCCGCGCTGCACCGACTCGCACGCCCGCCAGTCCTGCCGGTTGGTCAGGTCCCAGAAGGCCACCGCCGCCGACGGGTCGAACCGTTCGGCCGCCACCGCCGCCGGCGCGAACAGCCACTCGCACTCCACCAGGGTGCGCTCGGAGTCGAGCGGTTCGAGCCGGTGGGTCAGCACGTAGTCGGGATGGGCGCTTACCAGCAGGTTGGGGAACAGGCCCACGTACAGCACCTGGCGCCGGCGGCGCTCGTCCAGGCCGCGGAGTGGCGCCGCCCCGACGGTGCCGCCCAGCGCCATGGTGGCCGCCTGGGGCCGCAGCTCCATGGCGCCGCCGACCCAGGCGCCCCGTGGCGCCAGGTTGCGGCCGCTGTCCGGCGGGGTGAGCCGGCACAGCTCCGGGTGGATGCTCGGGCAGTGGTAGCACTCGTGGTAGTTCTCGACCAGCAGCTTCCAGTTCGCCTGGACGACGTACGACTCCCGGGCCGCTGTCACCAGCCGGGCCGGCTCCCATGGCGCCAGCAGCCCGCCGAGGTCGCCGGCGAACGCGTCCAGGTCGGGCGCGTCGCCGCCGAGGTCGACGAAGGCGAACCCGTGCCAGGTGGCCAGCCGGGCCGGCGCGCCGTCCGGCCCGGTGGCGCGCGGGACGCCGTCCTCGCCGCCGTCCAGCACCACCGGCGTGCCGCCGACCGTGACCGCCCGCCGCGGCTGCTGCCCGGCCGGCCGGGCCCGTCCCACGCAGTACCAGGAGCCGGCCAGGAAGCGGGCCTGCTCCCAGGCGAACACGGCCGGTGACCGGTAGGCGTCGGCCGGCAGGGTCCGGCTGGCCCCGAACGGCGCCAGGGCCTGGCCCACCGCCACCGGGTCAAGCGGCGCGGCCATCGCGGCCTGGCCGGTCACAGCCTGGCGGGTCACGGCCCGCCGCGCCCGGTCACCTCCCGGGCGAAGGTCTCGAAGGCGTTGACGTAGCGGGCGACGTCCTCGTCGGTGTGCTGCACCGACAGGGTCCACTGCTCGTCGATGCCCGGGGTCATGAACACGCCCTCGGTGATCTCGTACAGCCAGGAGAGGTAGGAGAGGTCGGCGTCCACGCCCGGGGCGTCGAAGCCGGCGTACTCGCGGTAGTCCCGCAGCGGCTTGGGGGCGTACATCACCGCGCCCTTGGCACCCGAGCCGGTGGTGTACATCGGCAGGTCGTAGCTGTCGATCACGCGCTGGCAGCCGGCCAGCTGGGCGTCGTTGAGGCGGTTGAGGTGCTCGTAGGCGCTCGGGGTGAGGATCTCGGTCAGGGCGACCAGCCCGGCCCGGGCGGAGAGCGGGTTGCCGTT
>DATLQA010000159.1:0-7701 GCA_035535495.1 Actinomycetota bacterium
TGAGCGACTTGCCGGACTGCTTGATGGCGTCGGAGGCGCCGTCGATCCGGGGCTGGATGTTCAGGGCACCAGGCGTGGCGATGAAGCCGACCACCTCGCCCGATTCCAGGCCCGACGCCAGCGCGCGCTGTCCGAGCTGGAACCCGGACTCGTAGAGGCCCTGCCCGATGTAGGCGAGACGGTTGGTCCCCGGGTCGTCCTTGGCGCCGTCGGCGTTGTAGGAGACGACCGGGATCCCGGCGTCGAGCGCCTTGTCGACCGGTTCCTTGAAGGCGCTCTTGTCGACCACCGCGACCGCGATGCCGTCGGCCTTGGCGGAGATCGCCGAGTTGGTGGCGTTCACCATCTCGCCGACGATCGAGGCCTGCGAGCCGGTCCACTGGAACTGGCAGTTGAGCAGCGCGCAGGCGTCCTGCGCGCCGTACTGGGTGGGCGTGAAGAAGGGGTTGGTGGTGACGTGGTTGACGAACACGAACTTCCACTTCGGGGTGGACGGGAAGTCGCCGGCGCCTCCCGCCGACGCCGACGACTTGTTGTCGTCGGAGGTGCAGGCGGACAGCAGGGCCGACGCCGCCAGCGTGGCGCTGGCCAGGCCGGTGCCCTTGAAGAGCCGGCGCCGGGTCACCGGCCCGAGCGCGAGGGTGTCGAGCGCTTCCTCGACCTTCGGATCGATCGGATCGATCGCGGTCATGCAATCCTCCTGACGTGACGCTCCTGGACTGGTGCCGTTCGCCGCGGGTCAGTCGGTCGAGAACTTGTAGATCGTGGTGGTCTTGTAGGTCTCGCCTGGCCGCAGCACGGTCGACGGGAAGTTCGGGTGGTTGGGCGAGTCCGGGTAGTGCTGGGTCTCCAGGGCGAACCCGTCACCCTGCCGGTACATCCGCCCGCTCGTCCCCACCAGCGTCCCGTCCAGGAAGTTGCCCGAGTAGAACTGGATGCCGGGCTGGTCGGTGATGACCTCGAGGACCCGGCCGCTGCGCGGCTCGACCACCCTGGCGGCCAGCTCCAGGCCGCTGCCCTTGCGGTCGAGCACCCAGTTGTGGTCGTAGCCGCGGCCGATGACCAGCTGCTCGTGGCCGTTGCGGATGCGCGCGCCGATCGCGGTCGAGCGCCGGAAGTCGAGCGGGGTGCCCGAGACGCTGGCGATCTCGCCGGTCGGGATCAGGGTCGCGTCGACCGGGGTGTAGTGGCTGGCGACCAGGCGCAGCTTGTGCCCGTAGATGTCGCTGGAGCCCTCGCCGGCGAGGTTCCAGTAGGCGTGGTTGGTCAGGTTGATGATGGTCGACAGGTTGCTGTTGCCGACGAGCCTCGCACGGTAGTCCATGCGGATCTCGTTCTTGTTGGTCAGCGTGTAGGTGACCTTGTTCGCCAGGGTGCCCGGGTAGTTCTCTTCGCCGTTGGGGCTGGTATAGGTGAGCGCCAGCGCGACGCTGTGCTTGTCCTTCTTGGTGGCCGCGGCCCAGACACGCTTGTCGAACCCGACGTTGCCGCCGTGCAGGCTGTTCGGCGGGTTGTTGATGGCCAGCTGGTAGGTGGTGCCGTTGAGGCTGAACCTGCCGAGGGCGATGCGGTTGGCGTAGCGGCCGGTGATGGAGCCGAAGTACGGACTCTTGGCGACGTAGTCGGCGAGGTTGTCGAAGCCGAGCGTGACGTTGGTGAAGCGGTGGCGCCGGTCGGGCACCCTGATCGACTGCAGGATCCCGCCGTAGGTAAGGATCTTCACCTCCATGCCGTGTGAGTTGGTCAGGGTGTACACGTCCACCTTGGTGCCGTCGGCCAGGGTGCCGAACGGCGCCTTGGTGATCGTCGGACGCCGACCGGACGCGTCCGAGGCGGTCACACCCATGGCGACCAGTGCGAGCGCGAGCAGTGCCACCGCCTGCGTGCGGCGGGCGGTCCTGCCGAATCGCCCTGTCGTCGCGAGCATCCTGCGCATGGGTTCCTCCCCCTTGCCATGCCCCTCCGTGGACTGGTCACCGGACCCCGAGCAGGTGCTCGACGACCAGTTGGTCGAGGCGCTCGTAGCCACGCCCCCGGCGGGCGTTGGCTTCCGGGTCGAACGACTCGTCGGTGCGTAGCTGGTCCAGCGTCTCCCCCGGCCGCAGTGTCGGGGTGGTGAGGTCGGGTACGCCCGCGGCGGCCATGGCCTCGGCGACCTCCGGGTCGGCCCGGAAGGCCGCCGCGCGGGCCCGGAGGATCAGGTAGGTGCGCATACAGCCGCGCGCGAACTCCCAGACCCCGTCGGTGTCCTCGGTGCGGTAGGCGCGCGCGTCGAAGTGGCGCGGTCCCTGGTAGCCGCCGCGCTCCAGCAGGTCCACCAGGAAGAAGGCGTTCTTCTGGTCCTCGGAGCCGAAGCGGAGGTCCTGGTCGTAGCGCGCCCCGCGCTGCGCGTTGAGGTCGATGTGGTAGAGCTTCCCGGCCCACAGCGCCTGCGCGACGCCGTGGTGGAAGTTCAGCCCGGCCATGGTCTCGTGGCCGACCTCGGGGTTGAGGCCGACCAGCTCCGGGTGCTCCAGACGCTCGATGAACGCCAGCCCGTGCCCGATCGTCGGCAGGAAGATGTCGCCGCGCGGCTCGTTGGGCTTGGGCTCCAGCGCGAAGCGCAGGTCGTAGCCGCGCTCGCGCACGTAGGCGCAGAGGAGGTCGAGCGCCTCCTTGTAGCGGTCGAGGGCGGCACGCACGTCCTTGGTGTCGGACTCGCAGCCCTCCCGGCCGCCCCACAGCACGTAGACCTCGGCGCCGAGGGCGGCGGCCACGTCGACGTTGGCCAGGGTCTTGCGGATCGCGTGGCGGCGGACCGCCGGGTCGTTGGCGGTGAAGGCGCCTTCCCGGAAGACCGGGTGACGGAAGAGGTTGGTGGTGGCCATCGGCACCACCAGCCCGGTCGTCTCGAGCGCGCGGCTGAAGCGGTCCAGCGCCTTGGCGCGGTCGGCCGGGCTGCCGTCGGAACCGGGCGGGAGCAGGTCGTCGTCGTGGAAGGTGACCCCGTAGGCGCCGAGGTCGGACAGGCGCTGGACGATCTCGACCGGGTCCAGCCAAGGCCGTACCGGGTCGCCGAACGGGTCCATGCCCGGGTGCCCGACCGTCCAGAGCCCGAAGCTGAACCTGTCCTCCCTGGTGGGCTGGTACGGGTCCTGTGTCATGCCGTCACCGCCGTCCAGTTGGACCCCGAGGCCGCGCTGCGGAGCACCGCGTCAAGGACCTCCTGCACCTGCAGGCCGTCCGCGAAGGACGGGACCGGGTCCTGGCCGGTGGCGATCGCCTCCACCAGGTCGCGTGCCTGGTGCGTGAAGGTGTTCTCGTAGCCGAGGGCGTGGGTGAACCACCACGCCGGGATGTAGGGGTGCTCCTGCTCGGTCACCTCGATGCGGCGGAACCCCTGCAGGGCGCGCTCCTCGGTGGCGTCGAAGAAGCGCAGCTCGTTGAGGGTGTCGAGCTCCCACACCAGGCTGCCCGCATCGCCGTTGACCTCGAGGCGGAGCCCCTCCTTGTGGCCGGTGGCGAACCTGGTCGCCTCGAAGGTGGCCAGCGCGCCGCCGCCGAAGCGCGCGATGAACAGCGCCGCGTCGTCGACCGTGACGGGGCCGCGACCGCCACCGGGCCGCGGGCGTTCCTTCACGAACGTCTCGGTCAGCGCCGCCACGCCGGTGACGTGGTCGCCGGTCACGTACTGGGCGAGGTCGACCGCGTGCGCGCCGAGGTCGCCGAGCGCCCCCGACCCGGCGTGCTCGGCTTCGAGCCGCCAGACCAGGGGGAACTCCGGGTCGACCAGCGCCCCGGCCAGGTAGGCGCCGCGGACGTGCCTGATGGTGCCGAGCCGGCCGTCGGCGACCAGCTGGCGCGCCAGCGCCACCGCGGGCACCCGGCGGAAGTTGAAGCCGACCATCGACCGGACCCCGTGGGCGGCGGCGCGCTCGGCGGCACGGACCATGGCGCGTGCCTCGTCGACGGTGTTGGCGAGCGGCTTCTCGCAGAGCACGTGCTTGCCGGCCTCGAGCGCCGCGATCGAGATCTCCGCGTGGGTCGACCCCGGGCTCGAGACGTCGACCAGCTCGACGTCGTCGCGGTCGACCAGCCGCTTCCAGTCCGTCTCCCAGGCGGCCCAGCCGAGCCTGGCCGCCGCCGCGGCCACCGCGCTCCGGTCGCGTCCGCAGATCGCCGCCAGGCGTGGCGTCAGGGGGAGGTCGAAGACGTGGCCGACCGTCCGCCACGCCTGGGAGTGCGCCCTGCCCATGAAGGCGTAGCCGACCATCCCGATCCCGAGCGCGCCCCGGCGCGGGGGCAGTGTCGCGACGCCGTCCGTCATGCGAACCCGCCTTCGCATTTGTTCAGACTGCTATCCGAACTAAACCTCCGGGTCCGGAGCCATGTCAATACCGACAGGCGCTGGTCCGATCGGCAGAACCGCATGTCAGGAGTGTGAACCGGCAGCTCGGTCCGGCCGGCGTCATCGTGGAGTATGTTGAGCGGGAGAACAAAGGTGCCGGCGTCAGCGGCGCCGGCTCGCCGAGGAGCTCGCCCATGACCGAGGTCGTCGGGGTCGACTGCTCGACCCAGTCCACCAAGGTCGTCGTCTGCGACGCCGCCAGCGGGCGGGTGCTCGCTGAGCGCTCCGCCCCCCACCCCGACGGCACCGAGGTCGACCCGCGGGCCTGGTGGCACGCGTTCGAGACGGCCTCCGCCGGGCTGCTCGACGGCGCGGCGGCGGTCGCCGTCGGCGGCCAGCAGCACGGCCTGGTCGCGCTGGACGAAGCCGGCGAGGTGGTGCGGCCCGCGCTGCTCTGGAACGACGTCCGCTCCGCGGGCGCCGCCGTCGACCTGATCCGCGAGCTCGGCGGGCCGGCGGCATGGGCCGGCGCGGTCGGGTCGGTGCCGGTGGCGAGCTTCACCGTCACCAAGCTGCGCTGGCTCGCCGAGCACGAGCCGGAGCGTGCCGGCCGGGTCGCTTCCGTGCTGCTCCCCCACGACTGGGTGACCTGGCTGCTCGCCGGCGAGGGCGAGCCGGTCACCGACCGCGGCGACGCCTCCGGCACCGGCTACTGGTCGCCGCGGCTCGGCGCCTACCGGGACGACCTGCTGGAGCTGGCCTTCGGCCGCGCCCCGGCGCTGCCGCGGGTGCTCGGCCCGAGCGCCGCCGCCGGCGAGACCGGGACCGGCGCGGTGGTCGCCGCCGGCACCGGGGACAACATGGCCACCGCGCTCGGGCTCGGCGCCGGGCCGGGGGACGTGGTGGTGTCGATCGGCACCAGCGGGACCGTCTTCGCCGTCCACGAGGCGCCGAGCGAGGACCCGAGCGGTCTGGTCGCCGGCTTCGCCGACGCCACCGGCCGCTTCCTGCCGCTGGTGTGCACGCTCAACGCCGCCCGCGTGCTGTCGGCGGCGGCCGCCATGCTCGGCGTCGATCTGGCCACGCTCGACCAGCTCGCGCTCCGCGCCGCGCCAGGCGCGGGCGGCCTGGTGCTCCTCCCCTACCTGGAAGGCGAGCGCACCCCCAACCTCCCCGACGCCAGCGGCCTGCTGGCGGGCCTGCGGCTGGCCAACATGGAGCCGGAGAACCTCGCCCGCGCCGCCGTCGAGGGGGTGCTCTGCGGCCTCGCCGACGGCCTCGACGCGCTCCGCGCCCAGGGTGTCCCGGTGCGGCGCCTGCTGCTGGTCGGCGGGGGCAGCCGCTCCGCGGCGGTGCAGGCCCTCGCTCCGCTGCTGCTCGACGCGCCGGTGGAGGTGCCGGAACCAGGCGAGTACGTGGCGCGCGGGGCCGCCCGCCAGGCGGCCTGGGCGCTGAGCGGCGCGGCCGAGCCGCCGTCCTGGCCGCTGGCGCAGGCGGCGGTCAGCGAGCCCGACGACCGCGCCGGCGGCGCGGAGGTCCGGGCGCGGTACGCCGACGCCCGCGAGGGCGCCATGGGCGGGCTCTTCGGTCCGCCGCCGCCGGCGCCAGGCGGGTGAGGGGGCGTGGCGGGGGGAGATGAGCGCTCGGTGACCGGGGCGGCGGCCGGGCAGGGAACGCCGATGCGGCTCGGGCGTTCGCCCGCGCGCCAGCACACCTTGCGGGAACACAACCTCGTCCTGGTCCTCCAGCACATCGCCACCGGCGGCGCGCTCTCCCGCGCCAGCGTGAGCAAGCGCACCGGCCTGACCAAGGCGACCGTTTCCAGCCTGGTGGACACGCTGGTCCAGGCGGGGCTGGTCACCGAGCTCGGCCCGGAGGCACGCGGCGCCGTCGGCCGGCCCGCGAGCGCGCTCACGCTGAACCGCGCCGGCCTGGTCGGCCTCGGCCTGGAGGTGAACGTCGATTACATCGCCGTGTGCGTGACCGACCTCGCCGGCGGGGTCCGCTACCTGCGGACCCGGCTGGGAGACAACCGCCGCCAGTCGCCCGGCCGGGTGCTCGGGCGGGCGGTGCGGATCGCGCGCACCGCCGTGGACGCGGTCGAAGCGGACGGCTACACGGTCGCGGGGCTGGGCGTGGCCGTTCCCGGCCTGGTCGAGGCGGAGCAGGGGCTGCTCCACCTGGCGCCCAACCTCGGCTGGACCGACGTGCTGGTCGAGGAGTTCTTCGCCAGCCGCCTCGCGCCTCCCCTGCCGGTGACGGTGGACAACGAGGCCAACCTGGCGGCGCTCGGCGAGCTCTGGTTCGGCGGCCACGACGGGCTCACCGATTTCGTCCACGTCTCCGGTGAGATCGGGGTCGGTGCCGGCGTGATCGTCGGGCGGGAGCTGTTCCGCGGGGTCCGCGGCTTCGCCGGCGAGGTCGGCCACGTGGCCGTGGACCGCGACGGCCCGCGCTGCCGCTGCGGCGCGCGCGGCTGCCTCGAGCTGGTCGCCGGCCAGGAGGCGATCCTCCGTGCCGCCGGGCTCACCGGGGAGGCCGGCACCAGCATGGGCCAGCCGGGCGGCTCGGTCGCCGAGCTGCTGGCGCGGGCGCGCGGCGGCGAGCCACGCACCCTGCAGGCGATCGAGGCGGCAGGGCGCGGGCTCGGCGTCGCCGTCGCCGCGCTGGTCAACCTCCTCGATCCCAGCACGGTCGTGCTCGGCGGCCTGTACACGCTGCTGGAACCGTGGCTGCGGGCGCCATTCTCCGAGGAGCTCTCGGAGCGGGTGGTGGCGCAGCGCTGGTCGCCCGTGCGGGTCCTCGCCTCGCGCCTCGGCCCCGACGCGGCGGTGCGTGGCGCGGCCGGGACGGTGGTCAAGGAGATCCTGTCCCATCCGTCGGCCGTGCTCCACGGCGCCGCCCATCCAGAGGGCGGCTAGCCAGGCGCGACCACCGGTCATCGGCTCAGTCGCCGGCGGCGGGGCCGGCGCGGCCTGGCGCCGGTTCCACCGTGCCGGCCGGGCTGGTGGTCGCGCCCGGGTAGTAGCGCTCGAGCAGGCCGAGGCCGATCGCGGCGCGCCGCACGCGCTCGCGGGCGCTCTGCACGGCGAGCGTGGCGAGATGCTGACCGGAGGGGTAGATCCCGGGGGCGTTGCGGACGGTGAACTTGAGCTGGACCGGCGCGGCGACGCGGACGAGCTCGGGGATCTCGTAGTAGCGGACCGTCCCGCCGAAGTCGTCGGCGCCCTCGACGTACAGGTCGAGCGGGACGTCGACCGCCTGGCGGATCGCCGCGACCTGCGCGAGGCTCAGGTCCAACGGCAGGTTGATGGTTGAGACGCCGAGGTCCTCGAGCACGCGCGCGCTGGCGGGGTTCGCGGTCGGCATCGAGA
>DATLQA010000160.1:0-29878 GCA_035535495.1 Actinomycetota bacterium
TGGCGACCTGCATGGCGGCGTCGAGCGGGGACAGGCCGCCGTCGGCGGCGGCCCAGGCGGCCCGGCTGGTGGTGACGCAGATGCCCTGGACGACCGGCACGTCGAGGGCGTCGAGCGCGGGCACCTGCCAGGACGCCCAGCCCTCAGGGTCACTGCCGGCCATGGCGTCCGCGGCGTTTGAGCCGCCGGCGGCCAGCACGGTCACCACCAGCGCGTCGACGCCGTGCTCGGCGAGCAGCTCCGCGGCGGGCACGCGCCCGTCCGCCTCCGGCCGCAGCGTGGCGCAGAACACCGGCAGCGGGTTGGCGCCGGCCGCGTCGAGCGCGCCGACCAGGGTGTCGACGAAGCCGGTGTTGCCGCTCATCCAGTGGGCCCGGTAGAAGACCACGCCGACGGTGGGGCGGTCCTGGACGCGCCCGGCGGCGAGCTCCGGGCGGTACAGGCCGTGGCCGGGAAGGACGGCCGGCGGTTCGAAGCCGAAGCCGGTGTAGAGCAGCGTGTCCGCCACGAAGCGGAACAGGTTGGTGGTGTTCTCGACGCCGCCGTGGCGCAGGTACTCGAACGCCTCCGCCACCACCCCGGCCGGCGCGGTGGAGGACTCCGCCAGCTCCGGGTCGGGTTCGGACTCGCCGCCAAAGGCGAGCAGCGGCACGCCGGCCTCGGCGCAGCGCCCGCGGAGCAGGTCGAACCCTGCCGGCCATGCTCGGCGGCCGCCGAGCAGCCGGACCAGCACGACCTTGGCGCCCGGCAGGTGCCGCTCGCAGAAGCCGGCATGGTCCGGCTCGCCTGCCGGGTTGGCCGCCCGCACCGCCGGGAAGCCGGGCGGCAGCCCGGCCACCGCCCTGGCGGCGGCGAGGACCTCGGTGTCGGCCGTGGTGAGCAGCAGGATCACGGCGACCCTCCCGGGGGGACCACGGGCAGGCCGGCGGGCGGACCGCCCTCGATCAGGCGGGCGAGGGCATCGGTGTCGGCATGCCGGCCGACCAGGTCGCCAAGGGCGTCCAGACGGGCCTCGCGGACCGCGGCGAAGGGCTGCTCGCCTGGCACCCAGTCCAGCCCGCGGACGGCCGCCACCCAGCCGAGCAGCGCGCGGCGCAGCCGGTCGCCTTCGAGCAGGCCGTGCCAGGAGGTGCCGAGCACGCTGCCCGAGCGGCAGCCGTCCTCGGCGCCGGCGGTGGCCAGCAGCGGCTCGCCGCCGAAGCGGCGGGTGCGGCCGTGGTGGATCTCGTACCCCGCCGCCGGCACGTCGCCGAGCCAGGGAGCGTGCCCGTCGGGGTTGGCCAGCACCTTGTCGGCGGCGAAGGTGGTCTCGACCGGGAGCAGCCCGAGGCCCTCGACCGCGCCGGCGCCGCTCTCGACCTGGTCGACGATCCGCTTGCCGAGCATCTGGTAGCCGCCGCACACCCCGAGCACCGGCTGGCCGCGCTCGGCCCGGCGTGCCAAAGCCCGGTCAAGGCCGCGGGAGCGGAGCCAGGCCAGGTCCTCCACGGTGGCCTTGGTGCCAGGCACCACCACCAGGTCGGCGGTGAGCAGGTCGGCCGGCGACTGGGTGAAGCGCACCGCGACGCCGGGCTCGGCGGCGAGCGCGTCGAAGTCGGTGAAGTTGGAGATCCAGCGCAGCCGGACCACCGCCACGGCCAGCGCGTCCGGCCCCCGCGGCGGCAGGGCGCCGTCGCGCGGGGCCTCGAGGGCGAGGGAGTCCTCGACGTCCAGCCAGAGGCCGCGCTGCCACGGCAGCACGCCGAGCACCGGCCGGCCGGTGAGGCGGGCGAGCTGGTCGAGGCCGGGGGCGAGCACGGCGGGGTCGCCGCGGAACTTGTTGATCAGGAAGCCGGCCACCAGCGCCTGGTCGGCGGGTTCCAGCAGCGCCAGGGTGCCGTAGAGGCTGGCGAACACCCCGCCACGGTCGATGTCGCCGACCACCACGACGGGCAGGCGGGCGGCCCTGGCCAGGCCGAGGTTGGCGAGGTCGGAGGCGCGCAGGTTGATCTCTGCCGGGCTGCCGGCGCCCTCGCACACCACCACGTCGTAGCGGGCGCGGAGATCGGCGAGGGCGTCCCGCACGACCCCGGCCAGCCTCGGCTTGAGGTCCTGGTAGGAGCGGGCGTCGACCTCCGCGACCGCCTTGCCCATCACCACCACCTGGCTGTGCCGCTCGCCGCTCGGCTTGAGCAGGACCGGGTTCATGGCCGCCTCGGGCACGGCGCCGGCGGCCGCCGCCTGGGCGGCCTGGGCGCGGCCGATCTCCGCCCCACCCGGCGTGACCGCCGAGTTGAGCGCCATGTTCTGTGCCTTGAACGGCGCCACCCGCACGCCCTGCCTGGCCAGGTGCCGGCAGATGCCCGCCACCACCACGCTCTTGCCCGCGTCCGAAGCGGTCCCCGCCACCAGCAGCGCGCCCTTCATGGAAGCGCTCGGTGGTTGCTTCGCCGGTGGTCGCTCCTCGGTCCAGCCAGCGCGCGGCCACGGGCCACCTTGCCTTCCCGCAGGCGCCGGGCCGCCGCCGGGCCGGCCCACGCCGCGGCGGTGGCGAGGGCGGCCGCCGCCAGGCCGATGGCACGGGAGAGCCGGACCGCCCGCGCGACCGCGTCCGGGCCTGGCGCGGGCCCGTCGCCGAGCGGCGGGCGCTCCTCCACCTGCCAGGGGTAGCGGTTGCGGCCACCGAGGCGCACGCCGAGGGCGCCCGCGAACGCGGCTTCGAGCCGGCCGGCGTTGGGGCTCGGGTGGGCGGCCCCGTCGCGCCGCAGGGTCCGCCACGCCCGGCCCGGGTCACCGCCGGCGGCCGGTGCCAGCAGGCACGCCAGCCCGGCGGCGAGCCGCGCGGCCGGCCAGGTGAGGGCGTCGTCCAGGCGGGCTGCCGCCCAGCCGAAGCGGGCGTGCCTGGCGCTGCGGTGCCCCACCATGGCGTCGAGGGTATTGGCGGCCCGGTAGGCGGCCACCCCGGCCGGGCCGGCCAGCGCGCCCCACAGCAGCGGCCCGACCACCGCGTCCGCGGTGTTCTCGGCCACCGACTCGACCGCTGCCCGGCACAGCTCCGGCGCGTCCATCCCGGCCGGGTCCCGCCCGACCAGGGCGGGCGCGAGCCGCCTGGCGGCGTCCAGGTCGCCGGCGCGGACCTCGCGGGCCAGCGCGCCGGCCGCCTGACCGAGCGACCGGCCGCCGAGCGCCGCCCAGGTCACCGCGGCCGCGAAGGCCGCACGGGCGACCGGACGGGAGCGCAGGCGCCGGTCGGCCAGGACGGTGAGCGCGGCCGTCCCGGCGACCAGCACCCCCGCGTAGCCGGCACCGGCCAGCCGGGATGGCCGCCAGCAACGCACCTCCAGCGCCCCGGCGAGCGCGCCGAACCCGGCGACGGGGTGCCAGCGAGCCGGGTCGCCGATCGCCAGGTCGGCCACTGACCCAGCCGCGACGCCGACAGCGGTCACATCCCTCATGCCTCGGGTCAGGCGCGGGCAGGCGCTGCCGCGGCACTGGCCGCTCTGCGTTCGGCGCGCATCCCCAGCGCGCCGAACGCAGCACCGATGCAGGCCCAGAGCAGTGCCTGCCCCGACGCCGACGCCAGCCGTGCCTCCCAGAGGATCTCGGCCGGCACGTTGACCTGCTGCGACACCTCGGGCAGGACGGTGTAGGCGAGACTGACCGCGACCAGGTAGCCGGCGCCGACGGCGAGCTGGCGGCGCCATCGCTCGACGCCCAGCTCGGCGAGGCGGCGGGCGGCCAGCCAGGCGAGCAGCGAGATGACCGCCGAGATGGCGATGGCGGCCAGGTACAGCCGGGTGCGGGTGCCGGCGGTCCCCGGATCGCCGACCCCTGGCGGGTTCGACGGGTACTCGAAGAAGGGCACCAGGAACAGCGTGCCGAAGCCCGCCGCGGCCAGGCGCATGGCCCTGTCCCAGGGCGTGCCGGCCGCCATGCGAGGTTCCAGCAGCTGGTGGACGATGGCGAACACGCCACCGACCGCCAGCCCGTAGAGGACGGCGGCACCGACCAGCCCGAGCCGCTGGGTGCCGCGGGAGAAGACCTCGACGGCCGGCGCGCCACCGGAGGCGGCGGCTTCGAGCCGGATCGCCTGGTCGATCACCGGCTCACCGACGAGTAACAGGTAGACGCCGCTGACCAGACCGGCGATCACGCCGGCCAGGAGCCCGCGGCGCAGCACGAGCGCCATGGAAGCTCAGCTCCTCTGAGAGGGTGGACGCGCTAGTGGCAGGGGAAGCCGAGCAGATGACGGCCGTCGTGAAACAGCTCGTGGAGGTACTTGTCGGCCAAGGCGGCCTTGCCGAACACGGGCTCGAGCAGCATTCCCTGGTCGAAGCCGACGGCGTAGACGATCAGGGCCAGGCCGAGGACGGCCAGCCAGACCCAGCCGGGTATGGGCCTGGTCGCGGCCCTGGGGGTGGCGGTGCGGGTGGTCACGCGATCGAACCTCCTCGGGGTCCTGCGCCCCGGTCGGACGTCGGCGACGGCCCAGTCTCCTGGCTCCCGGATCCTGGCTCCCTCCGGCCTTCCCACCCAAGAGCAGTGGCCATGCTGGAGGTCGCTCCCCGGTCACAGTGGCGCGACCGCGCCGGACTCCCACCGGCTTCCTGGTACCCGCCGCCGCGGCGCCGGTCGGAGCCGAGGCTCCTGGCGCCGTAGCCCGGGATGTTGTCAACCCGGCCGACGCCGCGTCAACCCGGCTGCGGAGCTGTCCGGAAACGCCCGGCGCGGCCCGGCCGGGGCGCCCAGAACTCCCCGGCGCCCTGCCGCCGCCATGGCCAGTGCTTGCAACTGCTAGCAGAAGTGCTACAATAGTAAGCACTTAGACCCGCGACCGACCTGCGAGACAACAAGGAGCTTTGTCGATATGACGGCTGTCACTGACAGGACCAAGGAGCGGACCGACCGCGCTCAGCGCCGCCTCCGCTCGCTGCTGGCCGACTCGGCCTACGCGACCATCGGCGCCGGCGGCGCCGCGATCGAGTTCGTGCGTTCCATCGACCGCGTCCGCGCCGAGCAGGCCCGCAACCTCGGCAAGGACGCCCCCATCCGGCTGCGCCAGCTCGGCGAGCAGGGCGTCGCCAACGCCCGCAGCGCGCTCGACACCGGCGTGACCAGCGTCCGCACCCTGCGCGAGCAGGGCGTCACCGGCGCGCGGGACCTGCGCGACCAGGCCACCAAGGAGTTCGACGACCTGGCCAAGCGCGGCCGCGGGCTGGTCGGCGCGGTCCGTGACAGCGCCGCCGTGCGGCAGGCCGCTGGCCAGACCCGCACCGCGCGGAGCCGCGTCAAGGCCGCGGGCACCAGCGTGGGCCGGGCCGCCGAGGACACCGCCAAGGCGGTCGACCGGGCCGGCACCATCGTCGCCGGCCGCACCGAGCCGGGCACCGAGGGCGAGTCCACCGCCGCCAGGCGGACCGGGACCTCCACCGCAACCGCCAAGCGGACCGCGACGTCGACCGGCGCCAGGCGCGGCGGGGCGGTCCGCCCCTACGAGGAGCGCACCGTCGAGGAGCTGCGCGACCGGGCCAGGGAGCTCAACATCGAGGGCTTCTCCACGATGAGCAAGGACGAGCTGATCGCCGCCCTCCGCAAGCAGCGCTGAACCAACGCACCCATCCGATCCGGCCCCGGCATCACCCGGGGCCGGATCGTCTTGCATCCACCGGACGAACGGCCCGACCGGATGTCTGCTGGCCTTGTTCCGCTGCTGGCGGGGGTTGGGGTTCTAAGGAGATCCTGCGGCCTTCACCGAGGCGACGCCTCCCGAGACGCCCCTGGTTGCTGGCTGGCGGCGCGGGCCGCGGCGCGGCCGGAGCCTGCCAGCCAGCGCTCCACCGTGGTGGCGAACTGCTCGGGGACCTCGACGTGCGGGATGTGGCCGACCTCCCGGAACACCACGAAGGCCCAGTCGGGCCGCAGCCGGGCCACCCGGCGCGCCGAGGCCAGCGGCACCAGCCGGTCGGCGCTGCCGTGCACCATCAGCGTCGGTGCCCGCACCGCGTGGACGGACCGCAGAAAGGCGCGGGAGCGGCCGAGCACCGCCAGCAGCGAGCGCGCGGCTGCCAGGAAGGCGGCGTCGGCCCAGGCCAGCTCGGCCCGCTCGTGGGCGAGCGCCAGGCCGGCCGCCACCACCTCGGGCGGCACCCGGCTCGGGTCGACGCAGCACAGTCGGAGGGTCTCGCGCGCCACCCCGTCGGGGCCGAGCCTGGCGCGCCGGCTGACCAGCAGCCGCTCCCCCACTCCGGGGACGGCGTAGGCGGCGAACGCGGCTCCGACCACCCGGTCGAGCGGCACGCCCGGGGGGCGCGGCAGCGACGGGTCGACCAGTACCAGGCCGGCCACCCGCTCCGGGTGCTCGCACGCCTCGAGCAGCGAGATGGTCCCGCCCATGGAGTTGCCGACCAGCAGCGCCGGCGCGCCGGCCACGTCCTCGACGAAGCGCCCGACCAGGCGCTGGTTGGCGCGCAGGCGGGTGGACCGGCCGGCCGGCGGGGTGTGGCCGAAGCCGGCCAGGTCGATCGCGAGCACGCGCGCGCTCCGAGCCAGCAGCGGTCCCGCCGCCAGCCAGTTGACGTGCGAGCCGCCCAGACCGTGCACCAGCACCATGGTCGGGCCCTGGCCGCCGAAGTCCAGGTAGTGCACTGGCCCGCCGAGGTCGGCGATGCGCGAGACCGCGCCCACCGCGGCAGCCGCCTCGGCCGCCGGCCCGCCCTGGTGCACCTCGCGCCTCCCTGAGACCGCAGATGGTCAACCTCAGCGTACGCAGGCGGGCAAGGCGGTCGTCAGGCGCCGGACGGTTGCTCCAGGAGCTCGCGGATGGCCCGCAGTTCGTCCTTGATGGCCACCAGGTCGGTTCGGATGGTCTCGTTCTGCTTGTAGATGGTGTCGAGGTTCTGGGGGTGGGTGTCGCCCCCGGCCGGGTCGGGGTTGTCCCCCATACGCAGCAGCTCGACCAGCTCGGTCAGCCGGTCGACACGGCGGCGGACGCCCTCGATGGAGCTGAAGTCGTGGGTGTCGTCCTGGCTGCTCGGCCGGTCGCCGACGCGGAGCAGCTCGAACTGCTGGTCGAAGTACGCCTTGGTGGCTGCGTCCAAGATGAGGTCCTCCTTCGATAGCAGGACGGCGACCGCCTGGCGGAGCGGGCCGCGGTAGCTCATGTCGACCTTGCGCCGGGTCCATTCCCGGTGCTGCACGCAGCGGTTCGCGGTCCAGTGCTGCCGCTCGCAGATGGCGGCGCAGGCGCGCTCCAGATGATCGATCTGCACGCGCGGGTACGGGTCACTGCTGGTGCCGAGGTTCTCCACTTCGATGCCGACGTAGACGCCGTTGCCGACGATGCTGTCGGACAGGCCGAGCCTGGCGGCGTCACCGCGCGGCGCCTGGTCGCGTCTGGTGCGGTCGTAGACCTCGCGGGCGCCTGGCCCGAAGTGGTTCGCCCGCCCGGCAGCGACCACGAACACGCGCCCGTCGCGGGCCACGTACAGGTTGGCCAACGGCCCCGGGATGCCGGGACGGCCGCCGACGACCACGTCGAGGTCGTTGTGGCCGGCGGTGTGGTGCAGGCCGATGCCGACGAACCTGGTCGCCGCCGGAAAGGCCGGGTCCCGAGGGTTGCCGCTCGGCGGCCGGCCGCGGTTGCGCCAGCCGCTCACCTCCCGGACCGGTAGGCCGGCCTCGCGGAGGATCTTCAGGAAGTCGATCATGTGACTCGATCCCTCAGGCCACCCAGCGGCAGGCACGCAATGGCGGCGAACAGCCTAACTCACCGCTTCGCCCTGGTAACGATCCCGCGGCTGGATCGGCGCACCTGTAC
Source organism: Actinomycetota bacterium (assembly GCA_035535495.1). Classification (GTDB taxonomy): domain Bacteria; phylum Actinomycetota; class CALGFH01; order CALGFH01; family CALGFH01; genus DASUZB01. Next base: position 7,796 of record DATLQA010000160.1, read on the forward strand.
TGGTTCAAGCGAGTCGCGCCGGATGTTCGATCGGTTGCGTGACCGGAAACCTCCCGTCAGCGCCCTGACGCGGGAAGGCAATTCCTACCAGGTGGATACGCAGTCTCGCCTAGGCGAACTTACCGGGCTTGCCGGTGGGCGGGCCGTGGCGGTCGGGTGGCGCCAGGTGGATCGGCCCCGAACGCTTCCATCGGCGCAGCTCAAAGGTGGTGACGGGCAGGCGGTCATGGTAGCTGGTGGAGCGCGCGGGCTGGTGTTTCCACCGGAAATTGTCCGAGGCACCGCCTCGGGTAACGGTTCGCGATTGATCGCCGGGTAATAGATCGATACAGTAAGAGCCCCCCGACCGCAAAGATTCCGACAACTCGCTCCAACTCGCTCCAACTCGCTCATCGAGCACCACGATCGTCCCCCACGATCGCACCTCGCCGGAGCCGGTAGCCCGCCACCCCCAGACGGGTCTCCTCGGGGAGCAGCAGATGAACGCACCCACGCTCGGCCACAGGATCCGGTCGGACGCCGCCGTGTACGAGATGGTCGACGCGCGCCTGGTCACCGTCCGCCGCCTCACCGACGACCTCTACCGGCTCGACACCGGCCTCCTGTACGACCAGGTCTTCGCGGAACTGGCCCGCGTCGACCAGGCGGTGCTGTTCGAGCGGGTCTTCGCCAACCTCTCACGGTTGCGCAGCGCCCAGCTCTGCGGCCAGGCGTTCTCCATCCTCCGCGTCTCGGAGAGCTGGCCGATCATGGAATGGACCATGGCCAACCTCGCCCGGCTGGAGACCGCCAGGCTGTACGGCCAGGTCTCGGTGACCTTGAGCAAGGTGGCCAACGGGTTCCAGGCCGCCGGGTCCTACGTGGTCCTGCTGCACGAGGGCCTGGTCGAGCTCGGCTGGTTCCTGAACGAGCGGGCCGGCGACCCGGCGGCCGAGGCGGTCGCCAGTGACCTCGCCCGGCTGACCGGCTCGTTGCCGCCGGCCCCAACCTACCCGGTCGACATCCACGCCACCTGGGATCCCTGGTTCCGCACCGGGCTGTTCGTCGCCGCGGCGATGCTGGTGGCCGCGGAGGCGGCGGAGGAGCCGGTCAGCGTGGCCGGCGGCGTCCGCGCCACCCGCATGGTCGACACCGCCGCCGGCCTGGTCTCCCTGGTGCTCGCCTACGACGCCTTCCGGGACCTGACCGCCAGGCCCGACCATCTCCGCGTCAGCTGAGCCCGGCCGGACGGACGGCGCCGCGATGCCTGGGGCCGCTCACGGCGCGGTCCCGGGCATCCGGCTCACTCGTACAGCGCGGTGATCTCGGCGGCGTAGCGCTCGTGGATGACGCGCCGCTTCAGCTTCAGGGTCGGGGTCAGCTCGTCGGTGTCCACGGTCCACTCGGCCGGCAGGAGGGCGAAGCGCTTGATCCCCTCGGCGCTGGAGACGTGCTGGTTGGCTTCGTCGACGGCGCGCTGGATCTCGGCAAGCACGCGCTCGTCACCGGCCAGCTCGGCCACGCCGGCGGCTTCCAGCCCGGCCCGCTTCGCCCACGCCGGCGCGACCTCGGAGTCGAGCACGATCAGGGCGGCGATGTAGCGCTGCCGGTCGCCCACCGCGCAGGCCTGCCCGACCAGGGGGTGCCGCTTGAGCAGGTTCTCGAGGTTGGCCGGCGAGATGTTCTTGCCGCCGGCGGTGACGATCAGCTCCTTCTTGCGGTCGACGATGCGCAGGAAGCCCTCGTCGTCGAATTCGCCCACGTCGCCAGTGTGCAGCCAGCCGTCGGCGTCGAAGGTCTCGGCGGTCCGCTCCGGCTCCTTGTAGTAGCCGGCGGTCACGTTCCCGCCCCGGATGAGCACCTCGCCGTCCTCGGCCAGGCGTACCTCCACGCCGGGCATCGGCGGGCCGACCGTGCCTGGCTTGGGATGCTCGGGCGGGGTGACCAGCGCGCCGGCGGTGTTCTCGGTGAGCCCGTAGCCCTCCGCCATGTTCACCCCGATCGCCAGGAAGAACTCCAGGATCTCGGGGGCGATCGGGGCCGCCCCCGAGACCGCCAGCAGGCACTGGTCCAGGCCGATGCGCCGGCGGATCTTCACCAGCACCAACCGGTCCAGCAGCGCCAGGCGCAGCCGCAGCCCGAGCGGCACCGGCTCGCCGGCCAGGCGCAGGCGCACCGCCTCACGCCCGGTCTCGATCGCGCGCTCGGCCAGCTTGCGCCGCCGCTCGTTCGGCTCGGCGGCGATGGCGGCCTCGACGCCGGCGTGCGCCTTCTCCCACAGCCGCGGCACCGCCACGAAGGTGAACGGCCGCACCTCGGGCAGGTACTCGACCACGCGCAGCACCTCTGGACAGAAGTGCACGTGCAGGCCGCGCCACAGGGCGTTGTAGTGCCCGGAGAGCCGTTCGAAGCTGTGCGCCAGGGGCAGGTAGGACAGGTAGCGGGGGTCGTCGGGCCAGCGGCCTTCCTCGTTGGGGGCGCTCCACCGCTGCACCGACGCGGCGGTCCACAGGGCGTTGCGGTGGGTGATGACCACGCCCTTGGGCGGCCCGGTGGTCCCGGAGGTGTAGATCAGCGTGGCCGGGTCGTCCGGCTGCACCGCCTTCCACGCCGACTCGAACGCCCCCGGGTCTCCGGCCAGCGCCTGCCGCCCCTTGCTCAGCAGGTCGTCCCAGGACAGCACCCAGTCGTAGTCGGCGAAGGCGTCCGCGTCGTCCAGCAGGACCACCCAGCGCAGCTCGGGCAGGTCCCCGCGGACCTTCTCCCAGCGCTCCATGAAGGCGCGGTCCTCGACCACCGCCACCTTGGCCCCGCAGTGGCCCGCGATGTAGCCGATCTGGTCGGGCGCGAGCGTGTTGTACAGCGACACCGCGGTGGCGCCCAGGTGGACCGCGCCAAGGTCGGCGAGCACGTGCTCGGGCCGGTTGCGCAGCATCAGCGCCACGAAGTCGCCGCGCGCCACCCCGAGCGTGGCCAGGCCCATGGCCAGCTCGGCCACCCGCTGCCGGTAGTCCTTCCAGGTCAGGTGCTGCCAGGCGCCATCCTGCTTCCACGCCAGGGCGGGCCGGTCGCCACGCTCCCGCGCGTTGCGCAGCAGCACGTCGCAGAGGGTCATCCCCTGGACCTCGGCGTCCAGCGAGGCGCGCTCGGCGGCCGCGTCCCGTGTCTGCATAGGGCCTCCTCCGTGACCCGGCCGGGTCGAGGCGCTTCCGTCAGACTGGGCGATCAGGCCCGACAGTCCCGTCTGACCCGGTGTGCGGTGACTGGAGGCTACCCAGTGGTGAACTTCCGTGTCCATCGCTCTCCGGCCTTCGGGTTGACAGGTCGGCGCGGGCTTCGGCACCGTGGTGGCATGGTCGGGCTGCTGCTGACGCGCAACCGCGCCCTCGATCACGGGCGCGTGGTGGACTGCGCCTGTCGGTGGGCCCGGCGGCCGGACCTGACGGGCTGAGGAGTCCCGGCGCCCGCGACGACCGCCAGGGCCCCGTTTCAGCTTCGCGGCGAACCTTCCGTGCGAGCCAAGGTGGTCTCTCCATGGCGCCCCGTACCGCCCATCCCTACGCCGACACCGACGTGATCGACGCCCGTGCTCCCCGCTTCAACCAGGCGACCATCGCCGTGGTCAGCGCCGTCGCGCTGCTGACCGGCTGGTGGTGGCTGCTCGCCCTGCTCGCGCTCCAGCTCGTCCTCGGCCTCACCTTCGGGCGGCGCTGGTGCCTGCCGTGCGTGTTCTACTTCGAGGTGGTCCAGCCGCGCTTCGGTGAAGGCACCGTCGAGGACGCCAGGCCGCCCCGCTTCGCCAACAAGGTCGGCGCCGTCTTCCTGTCCGCGGCCACGCTCGCCTACCTGGTCGGGCTGCCCGCCGCCGGCGCGGTGCTCGGCGGGATCGTCGGGCTGCTGGCGCTGCTGGCCGCGACCACCGGCCTGTGCGTCGGCTGTGAGCTGTACAAGCTGCTGGCGCGGTTCCGGGGGGTCCGGCCCGGCCAGGTCGCCTCGGTCGACCTCGCCGAGCTCGGCGCCGGCCGGCTGGACGAGACGGTGGTGCAGTTCACCCACCCGCTCTGCGGCGACTGCCGCGACCTGGAGGAGCGGCTGCGGGCGGGTACCCGCCCACTGGTCACGGTGGACGTGTCGCGCCGGCCGGAGCTGGCCCGCCGCTACCACGTCGCGGTCGTCCCGACCGCGTTCAGCGTCGCGGCCGACGGAAGGGTCCTGGAGCGGCTAGCCTGAGCCGATGCCGTCCTTCATCAAGAACCTCACCGTCGACTGCGAGGACGCGTTGCGGGTGGCGCGCTTCTGGGCGGCCGCCCTCGGCTCCGACGTCGACGAGGACTCCACCCCGGAACGCGCCTACGTGGAGGCGGCCGGCTGGGGCGGGCCGAACATCTGGTTCCGCGGTGGTCGCGGCGCCAAGACCGCGCCCAACCGGGTCCATCTCGACCTGCGCTCGCCGACCACCATGGACCAGGAGGTGAGGCGTCTGGAGGCGCTCGGCGCCCGGGTGGTGGCCCGCTACGAGGGCATCACCACCATGCTCGACCCCGAGGGCAACGAGTTCTGCGTCGAGCCGGGCCCGGGCGACCCGCACGACGCCTCGGGGCGGTGAGCCCCGGCGGTATGGTGGGCGCATGCGCGAGCAGGTGACGTTCTACGAGGCGGTCGGGGGCGAGGAGACCTTCCGGCGCCTGGTGGCCCGCTTCTACCAGGGCGTCGCCGGCGACCCGGTCCTTCGCGCCGTCTACCCGGAGGAGGACCTGGCCGACGCCGAGGAGCGGCTGCGGCTGTTCCTGATCCAGTACTGGGGCGGACCGGCCACCTACAACGAGCGCCGCGGCCACCCCGCGCTGCGCATGCGCCATGCCCGCTTCGCCATCGGCCCGGCCGAGCGCGACGCCTGGCTGCGCCACATGACCGCGGCGATCGACTCGCTCGACCTGCCGGCGGAGCTATCGGCGGCGCTGCTCGACTACGTCACCACGGCGGCCCACGCGCTCACCAACCAGCCTGGCTGACCGCCCGCCAAGCCCTTCCAGTCGCCGTCCCTGCGGGGCAGTCGCATTTCTCCATGCCGGTGAGCGGCACCACTGTCCGCAGCCGCCTGGCATCGTGATCGTCGTCCTCACCCCGGTTCAACGAGCCGTCCCGGCCGCCGAGCCTTCCCCGTCGCCCTCCCTGCGGAGCAGTGTGCGGTTCCACCAGGCGAACCAGGCGACCGCGAGCAGCGGCGAGAGGCCGATCACCCAGCCGAGCCAGTGCGGGATCGCGGCCGGCGCGCCGACCAGCAGCGGGACCTCCGCGCGGTGCAGGCCGCCTGCGCCGCTCACCTGCAGGTCGAGCAGCCAGCCGCCGTGGATGGGGATGGTCAGCGCGCCGCGGTAGCGCCCCGGGGCGGCCGGGTCGGGGGTGAGCACCAGCGGCCGGATCGCGCTGGCGCTGGTGCCCAGGCCGGGGAAGCCCTGGACGGTCACGGTCGCGCCCTCGAGCGGCCGGCCGTCGAGGTCGACCCGCACCGCCACCGGCAGGGCCCGCCCGGTCCGCGGCGCGGCCGGCACGTCGACGGCGAGCTGGTATGGGCCGGCACGGCGCTCGACGTCCGCGGCCACCGCCTGACCAGGCCTCGCGGCAGGGAGCACCAGGGCGAGCAGCACCGCGGCCAGGACGGCGCCGCGCCGGCCGGTCGGGCCGGCGCTCATCGCGGGTTCTCCCGCAGGATCTGGCCGAGGCCGTCGCCGACGGTGGCGCTGGCCGCGGCCAGCGCCACCGCGCACGGCAGGGCGAGCAGCACCGCCAGGGCGGTCGCGGGCGGCGGCACGAACAGGCCTGGCGGCAGTGCGCCAGGGGCGAGCCTGGCCGCCGCGGTGGCCGACACCTGGCCGGCCAGGGCCGCCAGCAGCCACAGGGCGAGCCCGACGGAGGCACCGAGCACCACCGGGCGGCGCCGCCGCCCGCCCGCCTCGCTGGCGGCGACCAGGTCGAGCAGGACCGCGACCAGCAGCACCGTCACGCTCGGCAGGACCTGCTGGAAACGGAAGGTGGGGGCGAGCGCCGGGCTGCGGAAGGGCAGCCCCTCGGCCGCCGCGACCGACCGGACCACCGCCGGGATGGTCAGGTTGAGCACCACGTCCTGCACGAACAGGACCAGGGCGACCAGGGTGGCCGCCCGGCGCCAGCCGAGCGCCCCCCTGGCGGCCACCAGCAGCCAGGGCACCAGGGCGGCCAGCAGCACCGGGTAGGTCATCACCGAGAGCGGTCCGAGCTCGATGGTCGGGTACAGGACCAGGCCGGGCTGGGCCAGGTTGACTACCAGCCCGACCAGCAGCATCAGGGCGAAGGCGGTGCTGGCCCGCTCCGCCCTCGGGTCGCGCCCGGCCTGCCGGGCCCGCACCGCGAGCGCGGACCACAGGTAGGCGCTGCCGAGCACCGCCAGGAACCCGCCGGTCAGGGCCATCAGGTGGAACGGGGCCCAGAGGGCGACGTCCAGGCCGTAGAGCTGGTGCCAGTAGTCGTCCAGTGGGGCCGCCGCGGCGATCACCAGGCAGCCGAAGCCGGTGACCACGAAGCCGAGTGGCGCGTGGAACAGCCCGAGCACCCGCAGCGAGTTGCCGTCGTCGACGCCGGCGCCGCGATGGTGGCGCAGGGTCGCCCAGATCACCATCACCAGGCAGGTGATGCCGGACAGCGCCACGCCGCTGTACAGGAGCAGGTGCGGTGGGGTGAGGAAGCGGTCGCGGCCGACCGCCTGGTGCCAGCGCTCGTCCCACAGCAGCCCGACACCCTGCTGGAACTGGAACAGCAGCAGCGCCCACCCGGCCACCCTTGGCGGCCGCCACCACCCGAGGCGCGCGTCGGGACCGGTGGGCGGCGCGGGCTTTCGGCCCGGTGCCCCGGGTCTCGCCTCGACTGCCATCGCGCCACCTCCGCCGCGGGTCATGCGACTGGTCCCTGCATAGTCCATTCCCGGCCGGTCGACAAGCCCGACCCCAGGGACACGACCGCGCCCGGGAGCGTCACCGCTCCCGGGCGTGGTCGACCGCCGCCCCGCGAGCCGCGGGCGGCCGCGTCAGGCGGGCGACTCGTACTTGAAGGACACCTTCACCCTGGCCCGGTAGCTGTGGACCCTGCCGTCCTCGATGGTCGCGTCGAGCTCGACGACCTCGGCGATGCGGAGATCCCGCAGGGTCCGGGAGGCCCGCTCGACGGCGTTGGCGGTCGCCCTCTCCCACGACTCCGTGCTTGTCCCCACGATCTCGCTGACCGCGTAGACGCTGTCGGCCATCGGGCAGCTCCTTCCCTCGGCGGCGCGCCCCGGACGGCTACCGGCCGGGATGCGCGGGCGGCCGCGGCCGGCGGCCGCGCCGGTCCTGGCTGGACTGCCGGATCTTCGTGGCTCGGCGGCGCCGTGTCCAGGATGGCGGCGCGATCTCAGCCGTCGAGCAGGGCGGCGGCGAGTTCGCGGCGGTGCGCGGCGCCGAACCCCTCGAAGGCGTCGACCCACTGGGCCCGCTTGTAGAGGCGGTGCAGGGGGTGGTCCCAGGTGAAGCCGATCCCGCCCATGCACTGGATGGCGCTCTCGCAGGCGGTCACGGCGGCCTCGCCGGCGGACGCCTTGGCGGCCGCGCTGGCCCTGGCGGCCTGTTCGTCACCGGTGGCCACGCACCAGGCGGCCCAGTAGGCGACCGAGCGGGCCAGCTCGATGGCGATCCAGGCGTCGGTGAGGCGGTGGGAGACCGCCTGGAACGAGCCGATGTAGCGGTCGAACTGCTGGCGCTGGCCGGCGTACTCCAGGGCGAACGCGAGGGCGCGGTCGGCCACCCCGACCGCCTCGCAGGCCGCCAGCGCCAGGGCGCGCCGGCGGGTGGCGGCCAGCACCGCCCCGGCCGCTTCCGGCGGGACCAGCAGGCTGGCGGGGGTGGCGTCGAGGACCAGGTCGCCCAGCCGCCTGGTCGTGTCCACGGTCGAGCGGGCCACCACCACCTCGCCGTTGCCGGTCAGGTCGACGCCGAACAGCGCCACGCCGTCCTCGGCCCTGGCGGCGACCACCGCGTCGGCGGCGATGGCGGCGTCGGGAACCAGGGTCTTGGTCCCGGTCAGGGTCCAGCCGTCCCCGTCCCGCTTGGCCGCGCACGCGACCAGGTCGACCTCGGCGAGGCCGCGGGGGCCGTCCGGTTCGGCCACGGCCAGCGTGGCCGAGCGCTCGCCGCCCAGCACCGCGTCGAGCGGCGCCGGGTCGGTGGCGGCCAGCAGGGCGGGCTGGGCCAGCGCCACCGAGGCGAACAGCGGCCCCGGGTACAGCGCGCGGCCGGCCTCCTCGAACACCACCGCCTCGTCGACCGTGTCGCCGCCGAAGCCGCCGCGCTCGGCGGGCAGGGACAGGGCGAGGCAGCCCAGCTCGGCCAGGCGCGGCCAGGAGTCGGGGTCCCAGCCGGCGTCGCCGTCGGCCAGCTCGGCCACGCGCTCCAGCGGCCAGCGGCCGGCCAGCAGGTCGCGGACCGAGCGGCGCAGCAGCTCCTGCTCGTCGGAGAAGGCGAAGTCCATCGGTGTCCTCCTGGGTTCGTCCGAGCGCGCTCAGCGGCTGCGGGGCAGGCCGAGGACCCGCTCGGCGATGATGTTGCGCAGCACCTCGGAGGTGCCTGCCTCGATGGTGTTGCCCCGGCTGCGGAGCTGCTGGTACTGCCAGTAGCCGCCCGAGGCGCTGTCGCCACCGTCGAGCTGCGCCGCCGCGCCGAGCACCTCGAGGGCGAGCTTGCCAAGGCGCTGGTTCGACTCCGACCAGTGGAGCTTGGCCACCGACCCCTCGGGGCCTGGGATGCCGGTCCGCACCAGGCTGGTGAGGGCGCGGTAGTTGGTGTAGCGCAGGCCCTGCAGGTCGACCCAGAGCCGGGCGACGCGGTCGCGCACCAGCGGGTCATCGGCGGCGCGGCGGCCGGTCCCGTCGCTCCCGCGGGCGAGCTGCACCAGCTTGCGGAGGGTCACTTCGAGCCGGACGGTGAGGGCGAAGCCGAGGGTGCCGCGCTCGTGCAGTAGGGTGGTCATCGCCACCCCCCAGCCGCCGTCGACCTCCCCCACCACCTGGTCGGCCGGGACGCGCACGTCGGTGAGGAAGATCTCGTTGAACTCCGGGTCGCCGGTGAGCTGCCGCAGCGGGCGGACCTCGACGCCGGGGGCGTGCATGTCGACCAGGAAGTAGGTCAGGCCCTTGTGCTTGGGGGCGTCGGGGTTGGTGCGGGCCAGCAGGATGCACCAGTCGGCGATGTGGCCGAACGACGACCACACCTTCTGGCCATTGAGCACGAACCCGTCGCCGTCGCGCTCTGCCCTGGTGCGCAGCGACGCCAGGTCAGAGCCCGCACCCGGCTCGGAGAAGCCCTGGCAGAAGATCTCGTCGGCGGAGAGGATCTTGTCGAGGTGGGCCTTCTTCTGCGCCTCGGTCCCGTGGGCGATCAGGGTGGGGCCGGCCATCGCCAGCCCGATGATGCCGACGTGCTCCGGTGCCTCGGCCCTGGCGATCTCCTCCAGCAGGATGGCCTGGTGGGTGTAGGGAGCGGCCTGGCCACCGTGCTCCTTGGGCCAGGTCAGCCCCATGTAGCCGGCCTGGAAGAGGCGGCGGCTCCACGCCCTGGACTGCTCCAGCCCCCAGCGCTCGCGCCGCGGGTCACTGTCGGGCTGCCATTCCGACGGCCGGTTGTCGCGCAGCCAGGCGCGCAGCTCGGCACGGAAGGCGGCCTCGTCGGGGGTGTCACGGAAGTCCATCAGCGCCTCCGGATGCGGCGACAACTACGGACGGCGGCCCGCGGCGATCCCAGCCCGACGCTTCTGCTTTCCGGGCGGACCACGTAAGCTGAGCCGTCGATCGTCGCATCGTACCGGTCCCGGTGCCCGGTCGTGTGGGCCGATTGGGGGGTTGGACGGCCGTCATCACCGGCGGTCACGCAGGTGGCGGTGGGCGCTCGTTCGCGCCCGGAGATGCCGGGAGTCGTCCCGGGCTGGTCGTCGCCCCCAGTGGGGAGGGGCCATGGACGTGCCCGGCGACCAGCTGTCGCGGACCGGCAGCCAGCAGGTCTCGACTGCGCCTGTCCCCGTCCAGCGCGCCCCCCGCCGGCGGCGGCCGTCGGGCGAGGCGCCGCCGCTGCCGCGCAAGCTGCAGACCAGCGGGGTCCGCTGGCTGGCGGCCGTGGTCGCGGTGGTGGCGCTGACCGCGGTGGTGTTCGGCGGCGGCATGCGCGGCCTGGCGGTGTCCGTCACGGTCGCCGACGACGCCGTGGTCAGGTGGTTCGCCGGCCTCGACGTCCCCGGGCTGGTCGGGTTCTGGCGCCTGCTGGCCGCGATCGGGTCGTGGTGGGTCCTCAACCCGCTGCTCTACGGCCTGATTCTGGCGCTCCTGGTGCTGCGACGCTGGCGGCACCTGATCGTCTTCCTGATCGTCTCGAACCTGTTGGTCGTGATCGTCGAGCTGGTGGCGATGCTCGGCAGGCGCCCGCGGCCGTTCGGGGTGGAGATCAAGGCCGCCTGGGGTGGCTGGGCGCTGCCGCCGCACCAGGTCACCTTCCTCGCGGGACTGCTGGTCGCGGTCCTGTACACGATGGTGCCCGAGGGCCGCTGGCGCAACGTCGGCAAGGCGGCCGCGGCCGTGCTGGTCGCGCTGCTCGCCGTTGGCAGGATCGCGCTCGGCGCGGAGGCCCCGACCGACGTCATCGTCGGGGCCGTACTCGGGGTGACCGTCCCGCTGCTGGCCTTCCGCCTGTTCACCCCGAACGAGATCTTCCCGGTGGTCTACCGGCGCGGCCGCAGCGCCCACCTCGACGTCGGCGGGGCCCGCGGGCAGGCGATCCGGCGGGCCCTCACCGAGCAGCTCGGCCTGGTGGTCCAGTCGGTCAAGCCGTTCGGGCTGGCCGGCTCGGCCGGCTCCACGCCGCTGCGGATCACCGTCGCCGGCGAGGACGGCGGGCCGCCACGGATCCTGTTCGCCAAGCTGTACGCGCGTAACCACCTGCGCGCCGACCGCTGGTACAAGCTCGGCCGCGAGCTGCTGTACGGCCGGCTCGAAGACGAGAAGCCGTTCAACACCGTGCAGCGGCTGGTGCAGCAGGAGGACTACGCCCTGCGGCTGTGCCGCGACGCCGGGCTGCCGAGCGCGGCGCCGTACGGCTTCGTCGAGCTCACTCCCGACTGGGAGTACATGCTGGTCACCGAGTTCTTCGACGGTGCCGTCGAGCTAGGCGAGGCCGAATGCGACGAGCGGATCATCGACGACGGCCTCGGCATCGTCCGCAAGCTGTGGCACGCCGGCCTGGCCCACCGCGACATCAAGCCGGCCAACCTGCTGGTCCGCGACGGGCGGGTGCTGCTGATCGACGTCGCCTTCGTCGAGACCCGCCCGAGCCCCTGGCGGCAGGCGGTCGACCTGGCCAACATGATGCTCTGCCTGGCGCTGCGCAGCACCCCAGGGATGGTCTACGAGCGGGCGCTGCGCCAGTTCACCGTCGAGGAGATCACCGAGGCGTTCGCGGCCGCCCGCGGCCTGGCGTTGCCGTCCCAGCTGCGCCGCATGATCCGCGCCCAAGGCCGCGACCTGCACGCCGAGTTCGTCAAGCTGCTGCCGGTGCGGCCCCAGCCGATCCGGATCCAGCGCTGGAGCCTCCGCCGCGTCGGCCTGATGGCGCTGGTGGCGGCGCTGGTGGCGCTCGTCGTCGGGATTTCCGTCAGCTCGCTCCTCAACAACGACGCCGCCAACAAGACGTCGCTGGGCATCGCCAGGCTCGACTGTGACCGGTTCGAGACGCTGTGGCTGGTCGCGCAGTCGGTCCCGTCCGCCTCCCAGCTGCCGTGCGTCCCGGAGGAACTGCCGGGCTGGATGGTCAGCGGCGTCGCCGTCAACAACGGCCGGAGCGTGATCACCCTCGACCAGGACCGCGCCGGTACCGCCGCGGTGGTGATGGAGCTGACCGCCACCTGCGACACCGGCGACGCGGTCGAGTCCCCGTCCCAGGTGGCGCGGGGGCAGCGGTTCGAGAGCCCGGACCAGGTCGGCGGCGGCTTCGACGCCACCTGGTACGAGCGCTTCGAGGGCGGCTGCGTGACCTACCGGCTGCACTCGCAGCGAGACCCCATCGGCCGGTTCGCCACCGAGGCGCGCGTGCTGCTCAGCTTCACCAGCCGCCAGCACCTGCGGGACGAGCTCGAACGGCGCTCCGGCGGCCGGCTGCATCTCGACCCTGGAACGACCTCATGACCCGGCCGTGGCGGTTGGACGCCGCCGGTCACCCGAGGGGGCGCGCGTGATGAGCGAGCAAGCGGAGGCCACCACCAAGCGGTCACGGCCAGGACGCATGGCCCTCCGGGTGGTGATCTCGCTCGTGCTGGTGGTGGCCATCTTCTGGTACCTGCTCAAGGGCATCGACCTGCGCGCGGTCTGGGCCGAGATCACCAGCATGACCTGGCTGGAGCGGGTCACCCTGGGGCTGGTCGCGATCTGGAACCTGGCCACCTACGCGTTCGTGTGGATGTCGGTGACGCCCGGGCTGTCGTTCGGCCGCGCCAACGTGTTGACCCAGTCGACCACCGCGGTCACCAACACCGTCCCGGCCGGCTCGGCGATCGGCGTCGTCATGACCTACACCATGCTCGGGTCGTGGGGGTACTCGAAGTCGAGGACCACCACCGCGGTGCTGGTCTCCGGCGTCTGGAACACTTTCGCCAAGCTGGCCCTGCCGGTGCTCGCCCTGGCCCTGGTGGCGTTGCAGGGCAACGCCGGCGGCGGCCGGGTGACCGCGGCGCTGGCCGGCATCGCCGGCCTGATCGCCGCGCTGGTGGTCTTCGCGCTGATGCTGCGCAGCGAGGAGATGGCCAGGCGCTTCGGGATCTTCGCCGGCCGGGTCGCGTCGCGGGTGCTGGCGCTGGTGAAGCGGCCGCCGGTGCACGGCTGGGAGCTGGCCACGGTCAAGTTCCGCACCCGCACCGTTGACCTGGTCGAGCACCGCTGGATCGCGATCACGGCCACCACGCTGGTCAGCCACCTGTCGCTCTACCTGGTCCTGCTGGTCACCCTCCGCCACGTCGGCATCAGCAACGCCGAGGTGAGCTGGGCCGAGGTCCTGGCGGTGTTCTCCTTCGCCCGCCTGGCCACCGCCATCCCGATCACCCCCGGCGGCGCCGGCCTGGTCGAGGCCGTGCTCATCGGCGGCCTGGTCGCCGCCGGTGGCGACCGCACCGAGGTCACCGCCGCGGTGCTGGTCTACCGCGCCCTCACCTGGGCCCTGCCGATCCTGGTCGGGATCTGCACCTACCTGTGGTGGCGGCGGAAGGGGGTCGTGGCGGTGGTGGAGGGCGTGCGCGACCCGGCCGCGGTGAAACCGTCGTGAGCGCCGCCTCCCGTCCCGAGCCGGTCGGCCTCGGCGCCACCGAGCGCCGCTCCCGGTCCGTGCGGATCAGGCGCCGCCCCGCCGACCTGGTCTTGTTCGGCATCGGCGCGGTGCTGCTGGTGCTGTGCGCGCTGCCGGTCCACGCCCACCGCATCGCCGCGCTCGAAGCCGACGCCTTCCGCCTGGTGAACCACCTGCCCGACCTGCCGTTCGCGATCGTGTGGGTCCCCATGCAGCTCGGCAACTTCCTGGTGGTCCCCGCGGCGGTCCTGGCCGCGTTGCTGGCCAGGCGGTGGCGGTTGGCCGCCTCGCTCGCCACCGCCGGCGCCGGTGTCTACGTCCTCGCCAAGGTGGTGAAGCACTTCGTGCTGCGCGGCCGTCCGGACACGCTGCTCGACGACGTGACCGTGCGGGGCGCGGTCGCGCACGGCCTCGGCTTCGTCTCCGGCCACATCGCGGTGGTGACCGCGCTCGCGCTGGTGGCGTGGCCGTGGCTGCCCCGCTGGGGACGCTGGGCGGCCGGGGCGGCGGTCGTCGCGGTCTTCCTGACCCGGATGTACGTCGGCGCGCACCTCCCGCTCGACATGATCGGCGGTGCCGCCCTCGGCCTCGGCGTCGCCGGCGCAGTCCGGTGGCTGTTCGGCACCCCCGCCGGCGACGTCCAGCCGCGGCCGGCCGCCGCCGTGCCCGGTCAGGAAGCCGGAGGCGCGTAATGGCCAGCACGACCGGTCGCTCCTCCCTGGCCACCAAGTGGCTCCCGTTGGGCTACGCCCGCCATCCCGGCGACGCCCTCCGGGTGGTGCTCGGCGTCCTGATCCTGCTGGCCGCCTCCGCGGCGGTCCACGCCGACCGGGTCGGCGCCAGGGAGGCCAACCTCGAGCGCCTGATCAACGGCGTGGCGCTGCCGAGCTGGACGGACCCGGGCGTGTGGCTGGTGATGCAGCTCGGCGTGATCGGCGCGGTCCCCCTGGTGGCCGCGCTGGCGCTGGCGCTGCGGCGGCTCCGCCTGGCGCTCGACGCGGTCCTGGCCGCCGGCAGCATCTACCTGATCGCCAAGCTGGTGAAGGAGTTCGTCCAGCGCGGCCGGCCGCAGACCCTGCTCGACGGGATCAACATCCTGGGTGAGCCGGCCCGCGGCCTCGGCTACGTCTCCGGGCACTCGGCAGTCGCGGTCGCGCTGGCCACGGTGGCCAGCCCGTACCTGGGCAGGCGGGGGCGGCGGGTGGCGTGGACGCTCGCCGCCGCGGTCTGCGTCGCCCGCGTCTACGTGGGCGCGCACCTGCCGCTCGACGTGATCGGCGGCGCCGCGCTCGGCTGGGCGGCCGGTGGGCTGACCCACCTGATCCTGGGCGCGCCCGACGGCCGCCCGTCGATCAAGCGGGTCCGCAAGGCGCTCGAGGAGCACGGCCTGGACGCCGGCGACCTCGAGCCGGTCAAGGCAGACTTCCGCAACTCGTCCACCTACGTCACCGGCGGCGCCAAGAACGACGGGCTGTTCGTCAAGGCGGTCGGAAGGGAATGGCGCGACACCGACCTGCTCTACCGGGCCTGGCGCGCGCTCGCCCGCCGCCGCACCTCACGGCTCCGCTTCGCCCTGCCGCTGCACAAGGTCGAGCACGAGGCCTCGATGGCGCTGCTGGCCGCATCCGCCGGGGTCCGCGCTCCCAAGGTCCTGCTGCTGCGGGAGTTCGGCTACGGCGCCGGCCTGCTGGTGGAGCGCCGGATCCACGGCCGCGGCCTGGCGGACCTCGACCCAGGCGAGGTCGACGACGCGCTGCTCGCCGAGAGCTGGCGCCAGGCCTCGCTGCTGCACCAGGCGGGGATCGCGCACGGCGACCTGACCCCGGCCAACCTGATGGTCGACGACCGCGGACAGCCCTGGCTGGTCGACTTCGACCAGGCGGTCCACGCCGGGGAGAAGCTGCAGGCGCTCGACGTCCGCTCGCTGCTGTCCGGCCTGACCGGCCTGGTCGGACCCGACCGCGCCAAGGCCGCCGCCGAGGCGGCGCTGGGCCGCGACGCCCTCGAAGAGCCCGCACCGAAGAGCCGGCCGGTCCCGGCCTAGCCGTCGCCTCGCACCAGCGCCCTGGCCCGCCGCGCCTGGCCGGCGCGGACAACAAGGTCAGGTCGGGCTCAGCTCCCCGTGCGCTTGGGCGCCTGCGTGGCCGGACGGGTCGCACCGCGGCGGGTGGACACGCTGGCCGGCTTGCCCGGCGAGGCGGCGGACTTGCCGTCGCCGCTCTCCGCCGCGGCGATCCTGCTCGGCCGTCCGTTGCCAGCGCTGGTGGCCGGGCGGAGCTCACGGAGCAGCCGCCTGGCGGTGTTCAGGTCGACGGTGATGCCCTTGTTGCCCAGCGCGGCGAGCAGCTGCTCCGCGGTCATCGCCTCGCCCGGCTTGCGCTCCGCCAGGATGCGGCTGGCGACCGCGAACGGCGCGGGCGCCTTGCCGCTGCGGCGCAGCATCCCCGAGGAACTCAGCCCCGCCGACGACGCGAGCGGCGCGGCCGTGCGGGGAGCCAGCTCGCTGCCGGCCTCCACGACCACCGGGCCGCGCTTGCGGGTGGGGTCGGTCAGCACCACGTTGGTGCTCGGCGCGGTGGCCCGCGCCGTGGTCGCGGGCTGCTGGTCCTGGACCGGCGGCTGGTCGCGCTCGCCGGCGCGGGTGGCCGGGGTGGCCGCCGCGGCGGCAGCGGCCGGCACCGGCGACGCCGCCGGGTGCTGCTGCTCCTGCCCGCCGTTCCGCCGCTCCGCCGCCGTGGGCGCCTCAGACAGCTCCGCGGCCTGCTCGCCGTTGCGCGCGGCCGGCTCCCCGGCCTGCCCGCCGTCGGTCCGGGTCAGCTCGACCGGGAACGGCAGCGCCGGCAGGGGGGGTCCGCCGCCAGGCAGGCCCTGCCCGACCTTGGTCTGCCGCTCGGCGTGCTCCAGGCGGGCGATGCGCAGGTTGCTCGCGCGCCGCAGCACCATCATCAGCAGCTCGACACCGAGCACCAGGGCGGCCGGCGGGATCGCGGCCACGCCCCTGGCCGCCCAGCTGTGCTCGGCGTGGGCCACGTTGAGCACGAAGCTGACGCTGGCGGCCCCGCCCAGCAGCAGCTTGGGCCAGAGCACCTCCCACCAGGCGCGGTACTTGCCGGTGGTGACGAACCACAGGTCGGCGCCGGTGGCGACCACGATGAACGAGTCGACCAGCAGGGGGATCGCCCAGGCGTGCTCGGGGGCGATGCCGTCCGAGCGCATCGCGAACGCGCGGATCGCCTCGAAGCTGGTGTAGAAGGCCAGGCAGGCGATGCCGGCGACGGCCGCGCCGAGCACCGAGACGAGGATGATCCGGAAGCGCAGGAGCCACGGATCCGAGGCAACGGTGGTCAGCGGCAGCGGTGGTCCTGCAGGCATCACGGGCGCTCTCTCCTGGCAGCGGTCGCCAGCCGGTACGGGCGCGACCCGCGACCGGCATGCTTCGGATCGCGTGCCGCACCGCCGCCTGCCCGGCGGCCCCACGCGCACGCGCACACAAGGGCTTCTTCTACCGCATCGCGCGGCGGCCGACGACTCAGCAGCATTGCGGGTTTCAAGGCCAAAGCCGCCTCTTACGACGATCTCCGCAAGCTCGGTCGAGCGGCGTCAGCCGGTCTTCCGGTGTGGTGCTCGCGACGGTCTGGCGGTCAGCCGACCTTGGGCGAGGCCCGCTCGACGATCGCGTCGAGCGCCAGACCGGGCGGCAGCGTGCCGAGCGCCCAGCCCCAGTCGCCGGCCAGCCGGGAGGCACAGAACGCGTCCGCCACCGCCGGGTGGCCGTGGCGGACCAGCAACGCCCCTTCGAGGCAGAGCGCGAAGCGCTCCACCACCCGCCGCGCCCGCAGCTCCAGGTCGCGCTGGTCGGCCAGCTCACGCTCCAG
This sequence comes from Actinomycetota bacterium, assembly GCA_035535495.1. GTDB lineage: Bacteria > Actinomycetota > CALGFH01 > CALGFH01 > CALGFH01 > DASUZB01. The sequence goes on from DATLQA010000160.1 coordinate 25,029, forward strand.
CCTGGCGGCGGCCTCGTCCAGGCGCGCGTCGCCGCCACGGGCGGCGCGGACCTCGTCCAGCAGGGCGGCGACGCTCTCGGGCTGGCGCTGCATGGCGCGGAGGGCGTCGAGGCAGTTGACGTTGCCGGCGCCCTCCCAGATGGAGTTCAGCGGCGCCTCCCGGTACAGCCGGGGCATGCCGCTCTCCTCCACGTAGCCGTTGCCGCCCAGGCACTCCAGCGCCTCGGCGGCCAGCGCCGGCCCGCGCTTGCAGACCCAGTACTTGGCGATGGCGGTGCCGAGCCGGCGGACCAGCGCCTCGGCCGGATCGGTCGCCGCCCGGTCGAACGCGCCCGCGAGGCGCATCGCCAGCAGGGCGGCCGCCTCGGCCTCGACCGCGAGGTCGGCCAGGACGTTGCGCATCAGCGGCTGCTCGGCCAGCAGGCGGCCGAACGCGGCGCGGTGGGCGGCGTGGTGGGCGGCCTGCGCCACCGCCTGGCGGAGCAGGCCGGCGCTGCCGAGCACGCAGTCGAGCCGGGTGTGGTTGACCATCTCGATGATCGCCTGCACCCCCCGGCCCTCCTCCCCCACCAGCAGCCCGACGGCCCCGTCCAGCTCGATCTCGGCGGAGGCGTTCGACCGGTTGCCCAGCTTGTCCTTGAGCCGCTGCAGGTGCAGCCGGTTGCGGCCGCCGTCGGGCAGGAGCCGCGGCACCAGCAGGCAGGAGAGCCCGCCGGGCGCCTGGGCCAGCACCAGGAAGGCGTCGCTCATCGGCGCCGAGCAGAACCACTTGTGCCCGGTGAGGAGGTACTCGCCGTCGCCCCCCCGCAGCGGCTCGGCACGGGTCGAGTTCGCCCGAACGTCGGAGCCGCCCTGTCGCTCGGTCATGGCCATGCCGCAGAGCGCACCCGCCTTGGCGGCCAGCGGGCGGAGCCCCGGGTCGTAGGCGGTCGAGGTCAGCTTCGGCTCCCAGACCGCGGCCAGCGCCGGTGCCCCGGCGCGCAGGGCGGGGACGGCCGCGTGGGTCATGCTGACCGGGCAGCCATGCCCGGCCTCGACCTGCTGCCACACGTAGAACATGGCCGCCCTGGCGACGTGGGCGCCAGGCCGCGACCAGCGCCAGCTGCCCGCGTGGACGCCGTGGGAGACGGCGCTGCCGAGCAGCTGGTGCCAGGCTGGGTGGAACTCGACCTCGTCGATGCGGTGGCCGTAGCGGTCGTGGCTGCGGAGCACCGGCGGGTTGGCGTCGGCCTGCACCGCCAAGCCGGCCGCCTCCTCCGAGCCGGCCTGGGCGCCGACCGCCCTGACCTGCTCGCCGGCCCAGCCGCCGCCCTCGCGGGCGAGCGCCTCCGGCAGCACCGGGTCGGCGTCGAACAGGTTCCAGCCGACCAGCGGCGGCGGCTGGTTGGTGACCTGGTGGGTCGGGTCTGGCATGGTGGCGGTCCTCGACCGTTGGGGCTGGATCGCCTCACGGTAGTACGCGCCGGAGCGCCCGGGAAGCGTCTGGCGAGGACCGCCGTGGCGCGGCCGTCTACCCTGGGCCGGCGGTGCCGTTGAAGTAGGTCTGGGCCTTGGCCCAGGCGTTGGCGGCGACCGCGTCGCCGAGGCCGCGGCCACCGAGGTCGGCGTCGAGGAAGTGGATGCCGCCCTGGCGGCGTGAGTTGCCTGCCTCGTCGAGTGCGGTGGTATAGGTCGGCCAGGTCAGCAGGCTCGGCAGCAGCGGTACCGCTCCTGGCTCGATGCGGGAGGAGCCTCTGGGGATGGTGACCCGGGCGCCGAACAGGTCGCTGCCGGTGAACGTGCGCAGCACCCTTGCGCCGGCCGCGCTGAAGGTGCTGTGCCCGGAGACGTACTCGGGGAACGGCGGGGTCACGGAGGTTGCCGGCTGGTAGGGCTGGTAGTCCTCGCCCTTGATGAGCCTGGTGCCCTTGTACGGCCCGCCCCAGGCGAGGATCAGCTGGCCCTTGCGGCGCTCGCGGACGGCCGTGATCGGCCGGACGTAGTCCCACCGCCGCTTGGCGTTCCAGGCGGCGATGCTGGCATCGAACTCCGCGTTGGCCAGGGTGAAGAAGAGCCTGGCGTCCTGGTCCAGGGTGTGGCCGTCCTTGCGGGAGATCGCCTGGGCGAACAGGCACCAGTGGCCGGGCGGGGTCTCGCTCGCCGGCCCGTCGGCCCAGTACTCGATCCTGACCTTCTGCAGGTCGGTGAGCGACGCGCTCTGCAGGATGGTCTCGTCGACCTCCTTGTCGAGCAGGAGCAGGCTGAGGTTCTGCGGGCCGGGTGGCAGGAACGCGTCCGGCGAGGGCAGCGCGAACGGCACCACGTTGCGCCAGTGCGGGGTGAGGAACTTCTGCACCACGAAGCCGCCGTTGCCGTCGGGCAGGCGCAGCGGCTGCCAGCGGTACACGTCGGTGACCTGGTCGGGGGTGTTGACCGGGACGTAGCCGCTGGTGTCGGCGTAGCCGTTTGCCTGGTTGGCGCCGTCGTTGGCGCGGAACGCGAGCACCGCCTGCGCGGCGGTGTTGCCGACACCGGCGGCGGTGCTCGCATCGGTGGAGGTGTTGTTGGGGTTGTAGCCGAGCGCCTTCATGAACGCGGTGAAGTCGGCCGCCCGGCTGGGGTACAGGTTCAGCAGCGCCCGGTAGGCCGCGAAGCTGATCGCCTTGCTCTTGCGGGCCAGGGTCCGCTCGGCCGGCGGGCGGCGCAGCGTGCCGCCAAGACGGGTGCCGACCGCGACCGGGTCGTAGGCCGCCCAGGCGTCGTACATGCTGGTGTGGACGATGGCGAGGGCGCGGGCGTTCATCGTCGGGCCCTGCTTCACCGCCCGGATCGCCGCCAGGGTCTGCTCGTCCCACCTGAGCACCACGTTGTCGGTGGGACTCGGCCCGTAGGCGTCGAGCCGGTACAGCGGGCCAGGACCGAGCGGCAGCGCCGGCAGGGGCAGGACGTCGTCGTCACCGCCCCCACCGATGATGTCCGCCCCGGCGCTGCCGACGGTCACGGCGACCAGGGAGAAGACCAGCGCGAGGATGACCGCGAGCCTGCGCGACATCAACCCACTCCCCTGTGCGATGGGTGGCCGTCTCGCGTGCCCCGCCGCCGCGATCAAGACCGGAGGACGGATCCGTGCTGGCCTGGTGTGGCCCGGCTGGCTAGGTGCGCTGCGCTGGCTTGCGGCCGGCGCGGACCAGCACCACGCCGACGCTGAGCAGCAGCATGGCGGCCAGCAGTTCGAGCGCGCCGTTCGACCCGGTGAACGCCAACTGCGCCTTCGGCTTGCACGGCGAGAGGAAGCGGCTGTGGGCCGCGACCACCAGCGTCCCGTTCTGCGAGGTCCACACGCTCGACTCGAGCGAGGGGTGCTTGGTCAGGTCGACGTTGACCTTGCTGACGAAGCTGCCCGCCGCGTCGGTGTTGACGGAGACCGGCGACACCACCGGCTGGCCGGTGTTCAGGTCGGCCAGGTTGAGGCGGACGGTCTGGTTGGCCGGCAATCCCTTGCCGGTGGCGACCACCTTGGTGCAGACGGTGCAGGTCAGCACGAGCGACTCGGCCGCCCGCACCGGCAGGGCGCCGGCGAGCACGAGAGCGGCGAGCAGGGCGAGCACCTTCAGGACTGATCTTGGCCTCATCTGGACGATGCCTCCTTGCGGCAGGTCTGGCTGGCTAGGGTGTACTCCTTGAGGGCTCTGGTGACCTCGATCCCGCGGGCCTTCCTGACCAGCAGGTGGATGAGGACGTCAGCGCGCTGGGCGGTGAGGAGGCAGGACGGCGGCACGCTGACCTGCGGAGGGGGCGGTGCCGTGCTGCTCAGCGGGGTGCTGGGCGCCGGCGCGGCCTGCGAGGACGCCGGTGGGGCTGATCGCTGGGACGGCTGCAGGACGACGTGGCCTACCGCCATGCCGAGCGCGAAGACGGCCACCAGCCCGACGAGCCACGGCCACCGCGGCCGGCGCCTGGCCGCCGGCGGGTCGGGGATCCGGAAGGGCTGGTTGGCGGTCTGGGCTTGGAGGCGGTACGACTCGTCGACGACCGGCGCGATCCGTTGGACGGCGGTGGAAACCCGATCCCAGTCCAGCTCCGGCTGCTGGTCCTCCTGTTGGTCCGGCTCCGTCTCCTGGACCGGCTGCTGGTCCGCCTGGTCCGGCTCAGCCGGCTCCGGCTCCGGCTCCGGTTCCTGGGCCTGCTCCGGCTCTGGCTGCTGGGCCTGCTCCGGCTGCTGGGCCTGCTCCTGTTCCTTGGCCTCGTCCGGCCGCGCGGCGGCATCAGGGTCGGCCGTGGCGGACTGCGTGCCCAATGGGATCACGGTCGGCTTCAGACTGGTCGAGATCGGCGTCTGGCGATTCACGAGGCGACGACCGAGCGTTCCGAACGAGCGGCGCAGTTCGAGGATCTCCTCGAGCTCACGCCTGCGGTTTTCGTTCCGGTCTTCCGTTGGCACCGCGATACCTCTCAGCGACTGGCCGCGTGATGCTCGCGCGGCGATACACGGCCACGTCTGTCGCCGAAATGGCCGCGCACAGCTTTGCAGTTCGTCCCCCCCTGAACCGGGCACCCTTGCCCTCGACGTGTCCGCGACGCAGCTCGAAGGGACCGTCACCACCCGCCGGACTCCTGGCAACCCCTTCGACCCGGCGCGGAGTCTAGATGGAGCGGACGATCCGGCACAAATCTGGAAAACGGGAGCGTTTATTCACTTTGTATCAGCCAGGCTGTTCAAGTCCTTCGACGCTCCTTGGCGGTCATGCGCAGAAGCCATGGAAATTCACAGAGCTGGACATCCGTCCACAGGTTGGAACCCGGTGCTGGCAAGGCTGGTACCGGAGCTGGACGCGGCGCTCGGCGGCGGCGTCGGGACGGTGGCGGCGCTG
>DATLQA010000161.1:0-23261 GCA_035535495.1 Actinomycetota bacterium
TCTCCGAGACGCTGGCGGCGTCGACCGCGACCGGCCCGTGGACGCTGAGCAACGTGCCCTCGGGCGGGTCGCTCAGCGCGGTCGGCACCGCCGGCGCGGTGGCCACCTTGACGCTGAACGAGGGCGCCGGCAGCGCCAGCACCGCGGTCGGCAGCTTCACGGTCGCGCTGGCCGCCAACGCCGCCGGGATCCGTGACACCGCCGGCAACCAGGCGTCCTTCTCGTCCACCGCCCCGGCCGACAAGGCGACCCCGGCGCTGCTCGCCATGCAGATGCTGGACAACGACAGCGACGGCAAGGTCGACCGCGTGACCGCGCAGTTCACCGAGACGCTGTCGTCCTACTCGGCGGGGACCGGACCGTGGACCCTGACCGGGGTCCCGTCGGGCGGGACGCTCAGCAGCGTCAGCGTGTCCTCGGCGACCGCGACGCTCACCCTCGCCGAGGGTGGCGGCGCCCAGAGCACGTCGGTCGGGAGCTTCACGGTGGCGCTGGCGACCGCCGCGAACGGCATCCGCGACGCCGCCGCCAACCTGTCGTCGTTCGCGGCGACCGCGCCGGCCGACGGCGCGGAGCCCGTCCTGGTCACCAACACCCTGCAGCTGTTCGACAGCAACGCCAACGGCAAGGTCGACCAGGTCAAGGCGACCTTCTCCGAGACGCTGGCGGCGTCGACCGCGACCGGCCCGTGGACGCTGAGCAACGTGCCCTCAGGCGGGTCGCTCAGCGCGGTCGGCACCGCCTGCGCGGTGGTCACCTTGACGCTGAACGAGGGCGCCGGCAGCGCCAGCACCGCGGTCGGCAGCTTCACGGTCGCGCTGGCCGCCAACGCCGCCGGGATCCGTGACACCGCCGGCAACCTGTCCTCGTTCGGGTCGACGTCCCCTGCGGACGAGGCGACCCCGGTGCTGCTCGCCCTGCAGATGCTGGACAACGACAGAGACGGCAAGGTCGACCGTGTGACCGCGCAGTTCACCGAGACGCTGTCGTCCTACTCGGCGGGGACCGGACCGTGGACCCTGGTTGGGATCCCGTCCGGCGGGACTCTCAGCTCGGTGAGCGTGTCCGGCAGCACGGCGACGCTGACCATCGCGGAGGGTGCCGGCGCGGCCGACACGAAGGTGGGGAGCCTGACGGTGGCGCTCGCCACGGCGGCCAACGGGATCCGCGACGCGGCCGCCAACCTGGCCTCGTTCGCCGCGACCGCACCGGCCGACAAGGCTGGCCCGGTGGTCGTCTCGATCACCAGCAGCGGCGGCATCCGCGGCCGGATGGAGTCCGGTGACCAGCTCGTGGTGGCCTTCAGCGAGCCGCTGCTGGCCGGCTCGGTGCCGGCGGCCACCACCGTGCGGGAGCGCGACCCGAACGGTGGTGGGGACGACCTCCTGGACATCACCGGGATCACCGACGGCGAGCTGGACACCGGCACGAACGGCTACATCAGCAGCAACAACAGCAGCGCCTCCTTCGCCTCGTCCACGGTGACGCTGTCCACCAACACCGTCACCGTGAGCGTGGCCGGAACCTGCACCGGGACCTGCGCCATCGCCACCAGCCAGGGAGGCCTGAGCTTCACGCCGGCGACCTCCCTCACCGACGCGCCCGGCAACCCGGCCGCGGGCACCCTCACCACCTCCAGCAGCTTCCAGCTGTTCTAGGCGGTCACCTGCGTCGGGCCGTCCCGACCCGGGGAGATCCCTGAGTTCAACGCAGTGGGGCACCGTGTCCGGGCACGGTGCCCCAGTCGGGATGATGGGGGGATCAGCCCGCCAGCGGGACGGTCACCTCGAGGTCGACGTTGTCGCGCACCTTCAGGGCGCCCATGAACCCCTTGTAGGGGGTGATGCCCCACTGGGTCTGCTGGACGGTGCCGGTCGCGATGGCGGCACCGCCGCCGTTCCGCACCATCAGCCGCAACGGCTGGGCGCTGCCGACCATGGTGAACCTGCCGTCGATGACCGCGCTGTCGCCGTTGACCTGGATGCTGGTCGACTCGAAGTAGGCCTGCGGGTGCTGCGCCGTCATCAGGGTGTCGGCAATGTTCCTCTTGATCTCCTCGCGGTCCTTGTCCGTCAGCGGCTTCACCCCCCCAGTCCCCTCCAGGATCTCGAGGGAGCGCATGTCTGCCTCGACGGCCACGTGTGGCATGCCGCCGTTACCCGGGACGGCGACGATGCCCTGCCACCTGGTCACCTCGATGACCAGGTCGTGCCCGACCTTGGAGGCCATGCCCTCGCGAAACGTTCGCAGGATCAGGCGTCCGTTGGACGGGCCAATTCGGTACTCACCGGGGGGTATCATCATGGATCCAGCTTTCCGGCTGCCTGGCGAAACGTCAAATCCACCGGCGCCACCTCCGCGGTCGAATTGTTCCGGCCGACGACCACCATTCTGACCTGGACGATCGGCGCGGGCAATGGCGCCGCGGCGGTCGGAGTGGCGGGTTTCGGACCGGCGAATGGCGCGGCCGGCGCTCTCGGTAACATTGCGCATCCGGGTTGCATCTGCCCGGGCGAATCCGAGCACCCGCCGGGCGCCTTCACGGGTAATCAAGCCAGGCTCGGATGCTCAGTCCGCCGCGCCCGGCCGCTCAGCGGGTGAGCAGGCCCGCGTCGACCACCAAGGGGCTTCCGGTGACGTACCTGGCACCGTCGGAGGCGAGGAACAGCACCGCCTCGGCGACGTCGTCCGGCTCGATCCAGGGGACCGGCAGCAGGTTGCCGGCCGAGCGCTCGCCGATCTCCTCCGGCGTGGCTCCTTCGAGCGCCGCCAGGCCGTCGTTCATCGGCGTGTTGACGCCGGTCGGGCAGACCGCGACCACGCGCACGCCGTGGGGGGCGAGCTCGATCGCCCACGACTTGGTGAGGCCCATCACGCCCCACTTCGAGGCGGTGTAGTGGCTGAGCCGCCCGAGCCCGCGCAGGCCGGCCACCGAGGCGAGCGCGTTTGGACATGGGCATTTGAAAGCTCCTTGGCTCGAACGTTATTGTTCAAGACCAGTGGCCGCAAAAAGCCCAATGTGCCATCCGAGTCATGGCGCGAAATCCGCGAGAATTTAGTCCAATGAGCGAGCCGGACCGAGGAATTAACAGGCAGTTAACAATCAGATTCGCCACCTCGGCTCAAGCCTCTTTCCAATGTCCGATCCGCGGCCCGTGGTTGTGGCTGGCTTCACGGTGATGTACTCAAGCACGCGCCGCAGCCAGGTGCGCCGCTCGGTGATCGTCCAGCCTGCCCACCGTTCCCTCAGCTTGGCCTCGCTCTTGGGCAGGTCCAGGAGGGCTTTCAGGTCGGGACGCTGCATGAGCTGGCTTGTCGCCTGACGGACCAACACCAGCAGCTTGGCGTGCCGGGTCCGGTGCGCGTCCGCGGCGAAGCGTGTGCCAAGCACCTGTTCCAGCTCCCCAATCTCCGCGCGCCACTCGTCCAGCTCCTGAGCAGTCACCTCGCCCGCGAGCAGTTCGGCTTGGCGCTGATTGAGCGCGGCGGTGAACTCCGGAGCGACGACCGCGGCGATGAATGCCTCCGCGGCCCAACGGTCAGCGGCACGCTCGCTCACGTTGCCTTTTCCGCAGCCTCGTGACCGGCCACCGCTGCCTTCCGCCCTGCGGCACCGGTAGGCGGACTGGCCCTTGCCGATGTCGATGGCGTACATCGGCTGGCCGCACGGGCAGTGGAGAATACCGCTCAGCAGGTGCTCGGCTGGTCGGCCGAGACGTTGACGACCAGGCGCGCGGAACAGCCGCACGAGTGCCTGGTAGGTCTCCTCGCCAATGATGGGGACCACGCGCGGGTTGGCGAGCATGTTGCGTAGCGGGGTCGCTTCCCAGCGTCCGCCACCGTGGGCGGGGATGCCCGTGGCGTTCCATCCGTCGATGATGCTGGACGTGCTCTCGCTCGCGAGCAGCCGTGTGGCTGCGTCCCTCAACAGCCTGGCCTCGGCCTCACGGATGGTCTCGTGGTCAGGCTCGAACCCGAAGCGACGATTGCCTCCGGGGTGCTTCCCGCTCGCGGCCCGTGCCGCTTTGCCGGCCTTGGTCCGCTCGATGATCATGTTCCGCTCGAACTCGGCGAACGCGGCCAGAAGCGTGAAGAAGAATCGCCCTTGGCCGGTGGTGGTGTCGATGGCCTCAGTCAGGCTCCGGTAGATGACGCCGCGGCGTTGAAGGTCCTCGATGATCTGGTGTAGCTCGATGACGCTGCGCCCGAGCCGATCGAGCTTCCAGGTCGTGAGCCGGTCGCCGTCCTTCAGCTCGGCGAGTACCTGATCGCGGATCGGCCGGTGCGCCGCGGCACCGGACACGCGCTCCTCGTAGATGGGCCAGCAGCCGGCACGCTCAAGCGCGTCGAGCTGTAGTTGCGGGTCCTGGTCGAGTGTCGAGACCCTGGCCAAGCCGACATCCATGTTCCCTCCCTCTGCTCGGGATCAGGGTAATAGCTTGACCCATATCTTTTCCGACGATCCACACCCCCTTGGGGTTGACGCCGATCATCGCGTCCCACTCCTCCTCGCTGAGCTCGTGCGTGAGGCCGTAGGCGCAGATCCCCGCGTTGTTGATACAGCAGGTCGATCGCGCCGAGGCGTGCCACCGTCGCCTCGACGGCGCCCGCCGCGGCGCGGCCTGCCCGTGCGCGGCACCGGTGATGAACGCCACCTTCCCAGCGAATCGCTTCATCGCGCCATGCCCTGCCTTCCGCCGTCGCTGGTGGACCCTGCCGTGGCGGCCGGCAGGGCCCGTCCACGTGGGCCGTTGCCAGCTCATGATGGCGTCGCGGGCGGGTCCCGCCGAACGTGCGGCGCCGGCGTGCCACCGTGACGGGGGTTCGCGCTACCGTTGTCGCCGCTCCGGAGCTTCTCGACCGGGAGGCGAGGCGTCCATGCCGAAGCTGAGCGCGGGCATCCTGCTCTACCGTGCCCCTCAGGGCGCGGTCGAGGTCCTGCTGGTGCATCCCGGCGGGCCGTTCTGGGCGAAGAGGGACCTCGGCGCCTGGAGCATCCCGAAGGGCGAGTACGAGCCGGGCCAGGACCCGCTCGGGGCCGCGCTGCGGGAGTTCCAGGAGGAAACCGGGCACGAGCCGCCAGGTGACGGCCTGGTGGAGCTCGGCACCATCCGGCAGCGGAGCGGCAAGGTGCTGACCGTGTGGGCCGCGGCCGGCGACCTCGACCCGGAGACCGTGGTGAGCAACCGCTTCACCATGGAGTGGCCGCCGCGCTCCGGCGTCCAGCAGGAGTTCCCCGAGATCGACCGGGCCGGCTGGTTCGACCCCGAAACGGCCCGCGCCAAGCTGCTCGCCGCCCAGGCAGAGCTGGTCGACCGGCTCCTCGAGGCCCTCGACCACCGCTAGCGCGGCCGGCCAGCGCTCGACCCACCTGCGTAGGCATTTCATCCGAGACCGTTAGCGGTCCGTTGGCGGCGGACGCGACGGTACGCGGCGCGGCGTCCAGGTCGACTGGTTCCTGAGATTCCCGACGCTCGGCACCAGCCGCCTGCGACCGGCAGCGACTCCTGAACCCCCAGGTGCGACGACAGGAGCGGGCTCATATGGCATGGCAGGCGTCCCGCATGGCCGTTCGTCGGTGCTCCCCCCGAATGCTCCCCGTACTGATCCTGGTCCCCATGCTCCTGCTCCTCCTCGTCCGCCAGCTGGCGCCGGCGGCGGGCCCGCAACGGACAGGCGGCCCGCCGCCGCGCGCGCGCGTCACCGACCGCGCCGGGACGGTCCCGGTGATCGTCCGCGAGCCGGCACCAGCCGCCGGCACCGCCGCGCGGCTGGTGCGCGAGCTCGGCGGGACCGTCACCCGCGACCTGCCGGTCGTCGGCGGCTTCTCGGCCAGGGTCCCCGCCAGCCAGCTGCCGGCACTGCTCGGCTCGCCGGCGATCGGCCAGGTCTGGCCGGACGGCCCGGTCGGCATGCGTGGGCTCCCGCGGGCCGACCCGACGGCCGACAGCCCCGTGCCCGTCGGCGCCTGGCATGAGGTGATCAACCTCGACGGGCTCGGGAAGGACCTCGGACGGGCCACCGTCGCCATGCTCGACACCGGGGTCTCCCCCACCCCGGATCTCGGCGCGCGGATGCTGGCACGGGTCGACCTCACCGAGGAGCACGACGGCTACGACCGCTACGGGCACGGCAGCCACCTCAGCGGGGTCATCGCCGGCAACGGCGAGATGACCGACGGACGCCCCGGCGGGGCGCGCGGCGGCGGCTACCAGGGCGCCGACCCCGGCGCCCGGCTGGTCTCGGTGAAGGTGGCCAACGGCACCGGCGCCACCGACGTCTCGGTGGTGCTGGCCGGCCTGCAGTGGGTGGTCTCCAACCGCGCCCGCTACGGCATCAGGGTGCTGAACCTCTCCTTCGGCACCGACGCGGTCCAGCCCTACCTGGTCGACCCGCTCGACTTCGCGGTCGAGAAGGTGTGGCGCGCCGGCATCCTGGTGGTGGTCGCCGCCGGCAACGACGGCGAGCTGGGGCCGGGCCGGCTGGCCAAGCCGGCGGACGACCCGTTCGTGCTCACCGTCGGGGCGGCCGACTTCGGCAGCACCCGGACGCCCGCCGACGACGCGGTGGCGCCGTTCTCGAGCCGAGGTCCGACCGTCGACGGCATCGCCAAGCCGGACCTGGTCGCCCCGGGCGTGTCGATCCTCGGCATCCGTGCCAAGGGCAGCACCATCGACCGCATGCGTCCCGCCGCAAGGTTCCACCGGGACTATTTCAAGGGCACGGGCACCTCGCAGGCGGCCGCGATCGTCTCCGGGGTGGCGGCCCGGCTGTACGCGGCCGACCCCGCCCTGCGACCGGACGAGGCCAAGGCGGTCCTGGTGCGGACCGCGCAGCGCCACCTCTCCGACCAGCCGGGCGCCGGTGCCGGCATGGTGGACGCGCGCGCCGCGGTCGAGGCGGTACGGGACGGCGCCTACCACGCCGGCACCGTGAACCAGGGCCTGCGGCCCTCGAAGGGGACCGGCGACCTCGAAGCGAGCCGAGGTTCGCAATATGCGTACACTGACCTCGACGGTGATGGCTCGATCGAGCCGATCGTCGGCGAGAAGGACGCGCGCGGGAGGGCCTGGGATGCGGCCGCGTGGACGGCCACACCATGGACGCGACCGACCTGGTCGCGGTCGCCCTGGTCTCGCCTGGTGGCCGAGACCCCTGGCTGGGGGGTCACGCGCTGGGACGGCGAGGACTGGGCCGGAATGGGCTGGGGCGACGAGCCTTGGCAGGTCAAGCACTGGGGCGTCAAGCACTGGGGCGTCAAGCACTGGGGCTAGGACCAGCGCGAGCGCGGGCCGCCGGCCACGGCCGGCGGCCCGCGCGTTCATGGCGCTGGTCATGCTCGGCGGCCTCGCCTGCCTGCTGGTCCGGCTCCCCGACGTAGCCGACTGGACCCTCGCCGACGTCTGGACCTGCCTGGCGCTGGTCGCCCTGAGCGTCGCCCTCGAGCGCTTCCAGATGCCGCTGCCGATCGGCGAGAGCTACCAGATCTTCTCGCTGGTCGACGCGGTCTGGGTGGCCGCGCTGCTGGTGGCCGAGCCCAGCCTGCTCACCGTCACGGTGGCCGCCGGCCTGCTGATCGACCAGGCCTTCCGGCCGGTGCCGTTGCACAAGAGCGCCTTCAACATCGGCCAGCACCTGATCGGGATCACCATCGCCCAGCTGGTCTACGCCAGCCTCGCCCCCGCCGACCCCACCAAGCCTGCCGCCTGGGCGGCGGCCGCGGTCGCCATGGGCGCCCTGTACCTGTTCAACGAGATGGCCACGGCGCTGGTGATCACGCTGACCGAAGCGGCCCCGTTCTGGCGGCTGCTGCGGGAGCCGTGGCGGCTCACCCTGGTGAACTGGGCGGGGAACCTGGCGGTCGGGTTGCTCGGCGGGGTGCTGTGGGCCACCACCCCGGCGAGCATCCCCCTGCTGCTGACCCCGTTGGTGCTGTCCTACCTGGCGCACCGCGGGTGGCAGGCCCGGCTGCGGGAACGCGACCAGATGCGGCACATCGCGCACACCGCCAACGCCATCTCCGAGCAGGGCGACCTGACCAGGCGGGTGGCCGAGACCGAGGAGCGTAACCAGGCCGCGGTGCTGGCGGGCACCATCAACCGCATGCTCGACCGCCTCGAGGCGGCGTTCCAGCGGGAGCGGCAGTTCATCAGCGAGGCCTCGCACGAGCTGCGCACGCCGCTCACCATCTGCCGCGGGCACCTCGAGGTGCTCGGCCCCGACCCGACCCCCCAGGAGTGGGCCGACGTCAGGGCGCTGGTGGTCGCGGAGCTGGCCCGGATGGGCCGGATCGTGGAGGACATGGCCACGCTCGCGCGGACCGAGCACCCGGAGTTCCTGCAACCCGAGCAGGTCCGGGTCGACCGCTTCGTCGAGGAGCTGGCCGCCACCGCGTCGCCGCTGCTGGACGGACGGCTGCGGGCCGGCCCGGTCGCCTCGGACGTGGTGGTGTGGGCGGACCCGCAGCGGCTCACCCAGGCGCTGTTGAACCTGCTCGGAAACGCCAACATCCACGCGCCAGGGACCAGCCCGGTCGACCTGCGCGTGCGCCACCAGCCGGAAGGGGTCAGCTTCGAGGTCGAGGACCGCGGCCGCGGCCTGCCCGCCGGCGAAGAGGAGAGCGTCTTCCAGCCGTTCCGCCGGCTCAACACCAAGGCGCCTGGGACCGGGCTCGGCCTGGCGATCGTCAGGGGGATCGCCGAGGCGCACGGCGGCGCGGTCGGGGTCCGCAACCGCCCCGGCTACGGGGTGACGTTCTGGCTGTTCATCCCCGTAGGGCCGGTGCCGAGGCGATAGCCGGCGCCGCGCACCGTCTCGATCGAATCCTCCCCGAGCTTGCGGCGGAGATGGCCGATGTAGACGTCCACCACGTTGGAGCCGGGGTCGAACTCCATGCCCCACACCCGCGACAGCAGGTGCTCCCGGCTGAGCACCTCCCCCCGGTTCCGCATCAGCATCTCCATGAGCTCGAACTCCCTGGCGGTGAGCTCGACCTCCCGGCCCTGCACCCGGATCCGCCGCGTCCGCACGTCAAGGGCGAGGCCGCCGACATGCAGCACGAGCCCCTGCTCCTCGTCACGCCAGCGCAGCCGGGCGCGGATGCGGGCGAGCAGCTCGTCGAACTCGAACGGCTTGCCCAGGTAGTCGTCGGCGCCCTGGTTCAGCCCGACGATCCGGTCGGCGGTCTCACCGCGGGCGGTCAGCACGATCACCGGGACGTGGTCGCCCCGGTCCCGGAGGCGGCGCAGCACCTCGGTGCCGTCCAGGTCGGGCAGTCCGAGGTCGAGCACGATCAGGTCGATGCCCGCCTGCTGTGCCATGGCGAGGCCTTCCTCGCCCGTGCTGGCGTGCAACACCTCATACCCGTCCGCCCGCAAGCCCTTCAGCAGGAACGACAGGATCTGCGCTTCGTCCTCGACGACCAGGAGCTTCATGGCACTGGTCCTTGCCCGGCGGCAGGGCCGCTCAACACGGCCCCGATGAAGCTTCGTTCATGATACGGCCTTCGGGCTGGATGTCAGGCCTGGTCCCTGCTGGTCGACGTGCTGTCAGCGCCCTCCGAAGCGCTCGGTCCGCACGGCCACCGCCACGTCCGGGTTGTCGCTGAACACGCCGTCGACGCCCAGGCCGTAGAACAGTCGCAGCTCGGCCGGGAAGTCGCCGGTCGCCGCCAGGTAGACGTCGCTGGCGGGGTTCCCGGCACGGAAGTCCTCTGGCAGGAAGCTGTTCTCCCGCCGGAAGGTCCAGCCGTGCACGATCAGGCCGGCCTGGTGGGCGTCGCGCACCAACCCGGTCGGCTGGCCGAGCCGGTTCTGCGCGTCCCTGGGGACGATCAGGTTCTTGTTCACCCCGACGCCGTCGGCATAGGTGGCGATCTCCGCCAGGCCCTCGGGGGTGGCGAGGTCGGCGTAGGTGCGGGGGTCGCCCGAGACGGTGAAGTCGTAGGGCTTGCCGGTGGCGTCGAGGAGCTGGACCAGCGGCACCCGGGTGAGGCCGTTGAGCTGCCTGAGGTTGCCCACCTCGAAGGACTGGATGAACACGGCCGACCGCGGGCGGTCCAGCCCGGCCCGGCGCAGCGCGGCCACCAGCGGCTCCTCGAGCGACAGGCCGACCGAGTCGAAGTAGGTGGGGTGCTTGGTCTCCGGGTAGATCCCGACCTTGCGCCGCTTGGCCAGGGCGATGACCTCGTCCAGCGTGGGGATCTGGTAGAGCCCGTCGAAGGCGGTGTTGGTCCGGCGGAGGTCGGGCAGCCGCTCCTTGGCCCGCAGGGTGCGGAGCTCGGCCAGGGTGAAGTCCTCGGTGAACCAGCCGGTGACCGGCAGCCCGTCGATGGTCTTGGTGGCCTTCCGGCCGGCGAACTCGGGATGGCTGGCCACGTCGGTGGTGCCGCTGATGTCGTTCTCGTGCCTGGCGACCAGGACGCCGTCCTTGGTCGAGACCAGGTCCGGCTCGATGTAGTCGGCGCCCATGTCGATCGCCAGCTGGTAGGAGGCCAGGGTGTGCTCCGGCCGGTAGCCGCTGGCACCGCGGTGGCCGATGACGATCGGCGCCCGGTGGCCGTGTGACGCCGTCGCCTCCCTGTCCGGAACGGCACCGGCCACGGTGGCGGGCACGACCAGCAGGATGAGCAAGGCGCCGGCGAGGGGCATCGAAGTGGAGCGCGTCGCGGGCGTCCGGGTCCTTGGCATGGGCTCACGCCTCCCTTGGGGTGGGCTGCCCGGGAACGCTACGGGCGGCCGGTACGGCGGCACGACGCCAGAATGACGCATTTCGGGCATCCAGGGGAAGGGCAGGGCCGCCGTGGGAATCCCGCGCGGGCGCCACCTCTTGATAAGTTCGCCCGAAGCCGCCGATTGCCGGAGGGGACCTGTGACCGACAGGCCGGGCGGGCCGACCGGGCCCAGGAGCGCGGGGCGGCTCGCCGCGCCCGGCCCGGTGGTCCGGCCGGGCGCCCGCCCCGGCGAGCGGGTGGGCGGCCGCGACCTCGCCTGGCTGCGGCGGCGTGGGCTGGTCACCTTCACCGCCATGCTGGCGCTCGGCGCGGTGACGGTGCTGAGCGTGGTCGAGGTGACGCCACCGAGGTCCCGCCCGGCCAGCGCCCCGGCGGACGCGTTCAGCGCCGCACGCGCCTTCGCCCACGTCGAGCGCGTGGGCGCCACCACCCACGTGGCCGGCAGCCAGGCCAACGACGAGGTCCGCGACTACCTGGTCGCCACGCTGCGCGGGCTCGGCCTGCGCACCGAGGTGCAGGACGCGGTCGGGGCGGAGCCGACCGGCCGTCTCCGGGCGATGGCCAGGGTCCGCAACGTGGTCGCGGTGCGGCCAGGGACCGACTCCACCGGGCGGGTCCTGCTGGTGGCGCACTACGACTCGGTCCAGGTCGGCGCGGGCGGCAACGACGACGCCGCCGGGGTCGCGAGCATCCTGGAGACCACCCGCGCCCTCACCAGCGGGCCGCCCCTCCGCAACGAGATCGTGATGGTGCTGACCGACGCCGAGGAGCCCTGCATGTGCGGTGCGGAGGCGTTCGTCGCCCGGCACCCGCTCGCGGTGGACGGCGGGGTGGTGCTCAACTCCGAGGCGCGCGGCCACGGCGGGCCGGCCGTCATGTTCGAGACCTCGCCCGGCAACGCGGCGCTGGTCGAGCGGTTCGCCCGCGCGCCGCACCCGGTCGGGACCAGCTTCGCCGTCGAGGTGTACCGGCGGCTGCCCAACGACACCGACTTCACCCGCTTCCTCGAAGCGGGGACGTTCACCGGTCTCAACGCCGCGTTCCTCGACGGCTGGCCCGTCTACCACACGCCCCAGGACCTGCCGTCCAGGATGGACCGGGCCAGCCTGCAGGCCCACGGCGACAACCTGCTGGCCCTGACCCGGTCGTTCGGTGAGGCCGACCTCGGCACGCTGAAGACCCCTGGCGGGGACGATGCGACCTACTTCCCCGTGCCCTGGCTGCTGGCGCGCTACCCCGGGTGGCTGGCGTGGCCGTTGGCGGCGCTCGCCCTGGTCGGGGTCGGCATGCTCGGCCGGCGGGCCCGCCGCCGTAGCCTGCTGACCTGGCCGCGCGTGATCGCCGCCTTCCTCCTCTCGACCGTGCCGGTGCTCGGCGCGGTGGTCGCCGCCCAACAGCTGTGGCGCGGCGCCGTCCTGCTGCGTCCGGGCCTGGCGGGGATGCTCGACCCCTGGCGGCCACTGTGGTTCCGGCTGGCGCTGCTGGCGCTCACCGCAGCGGTGCTGTTCGCCTGGTACGCGCTCGTACGCCTCCGGGTCGGCCCGGCCGCGCTGGTGGTGGGAGCGCTGGGCCTGCTCGGCGTCCTCGGGGCGGTGTCGGCGGCGTTGCTGCCAGGCGCCTCCTACCTGACCACCCTGCCGGCGCTCGCCGGCGCGGTCGCCGGCAACGTGGCGGTGTCCCTGCGCCGGCCGCTGGCGCGGGTGGCGGTGCTGACCCTCGCGGGCGCGGTGGCGGTCGTGGTCCTGGTACCCGCCATCGCGCTGGTCCTCCCCGCGCTCGGCATCCAGACCGGCGCGGCCGCGGCACTCCTCGCCGTCCTGCTCGGCCTGGCGCTGCTGCCCCTGCTCGACCTGCTCTTCCGGAGGCCCGACGGCATGGACGACAGCCCCTGGTCGGCACTGCCGGCGACCGTCTGCCTCCTGCTCGCGGCGGGGTTCGCGGCGGCCGGGCTCGCGGTGAACCAGTTCGACGCCGCGCATCCGGCACCCAGCCAGCTGATGTACGCGCTGGACACCGACGCCAGCCAGGCCCGCTGGGTCAGCGGCGAGGCCGAGCCTGGCGCTTGGACCAGCCAGTACGTCCACGGCCACGAGAACCTGGAGGCCCAGTTCCCGATCCTCCGCGGCGAGCTGGCCACCGGCCCGGCGGACGCGGCGGCGCTGCCACCGCCGGACGTGCGGGTGGTGTCGGACGAGACGACCGCCGGCCAGCGGACGCTCACCCTGCGGGTACGGCCCAGGCGGCCGGTCCGCCTCGTCGGCTTCCGCCTCGAAGACGGGACCCAGGCGGTCGGCGTCAAGGTCGCCGGCCGGGAGCTGACCGGCGCGGAGGTCGGCGAGCCCGGCTTCGGCGTGGTCTTCCACGCCCCACCTCCGGACGGCCTGGAGATCGCGCTGGTCCTGGAGCGCGCCGGGCCGGTCAAGCTGCGGGTGCTGGACGGCAGCGACGGCCTGGCTGGCCTGCCAGGCTTCCGCCCCAGGCCGCCCGGCATCGGCGTGGCGGGCTCGCACACCTCCGAGCTCGTCCTGGTGGCCAGGACCGCCACCGTGGGGGCCTGAGGGCTCGTGGTGCCACCCCGGCGCTAGCCGATGGTGGAGGTCGGCAGCCACAGCTCGACGGTGGTGCCCATGCCGGGGGCGCTCACCACCTGGCACGTCCCGCCGGCGATCGCCGCCTGCTCGCGCATGCTGACCAGGCCGAGCTGGCTGGGGCCGGGGCCGGTGTCGGCGATGCCCGGCAGGAAGCCGACGCCGTCGTCGGTGACGCGCATGCGCATCCCGTCGTCGGCGTTCTCCAGCCAGACCGCGACCCGCTGGGCACCGGCGTGGGCGTGGACGTTGGCCAGCGCCTCCTGGGCGATCCGGTAGGCGATCACCTGGAGCTCGACGGGGAGCCCGCCGTCGAGGTGGTCCTCGACGTGGACGCGGAACCCGGCCAGTTCGCCGGCGCGCTTGGTGTACTGCTCCAGGGCGGCGCCGAGCCCGACCTCGTCGAGCAGCGGCGGGCGCAGCTCGAAGGCGAGCTGGCGCAGCCGGCCCACGCTGTCGGCGATGGTCGCGCGCAGCCGGTTGAGCAGCTCGACCTGGTCGGAGCGGTCCAGGTCGACGCGGAGCCGGTCGACGTCGGAGGTGGCGGTCCGAAGCTTGGCCTCGACGTCGTGCCGCAGCCCCACGGCGAGCTGCCTGCGCTCCTGCTCCTGGGTGGCGACCAGCCGCCGCAGCAGCCAGCGGCGCTGCTCGTCCATCCGGACCAGGCGCCCGTGCGCCTTGTGCCGCTCGGTGACGTCGCGGAGCACGATCACCCGGCCGGTCACCCGCCCGGCCCGGTCCCGCAGCGGGGCGCTGGTCAGCTCGTGATGGCTCTTGCCGAGCACCACCTCTTGGCGCTCGGCCTCCTGGTCGCCGTTGACCTTGGACGGCTCGACCGACAGCAGCGTCTCGGCCTGCTGCCCCAGCACGTCGGCGGCCGGCATGCCGAGCACCCGCTCGGCGGCCGGGTTGAGCCGCACGACCCGCCGGTAGGGGTCGAGGACCAGCACCGCGTCCAGCATCGTCTCGAACACCGAGCTGCGCACGATCGGGGCCAGGTCGAGCAGGTGGAAGCGGAACAAGCCCCAGACCAGCACCGCGCCGGTCAACACGAACAGGAACGGGGTCAGCTCGACCCGGCCGAACGGGCCGACGTTGAGGTTGTGCAGGATGTTGGCGGCCGCTGGGAGCAGGACGGTGACGATCAGCAGGAGGCTCTGCCGCCAGTACAGCCGCGACACCCGGGTGAGCGTCCACACGAAGAGCGCGGTGGAGCCCCACACCACCAGGTCGGCGTAGACCAGGAAGGGCCAGAACAGCGGGCCGACCTGGGCGATCGCGTCAGGGTCGCCGGCCGAGGACGGCGGGTAGTAGCGCACCAGGTCATGGGTGGCCGGGATGGCCAGCAGGACGACCACCCCGACCGCGGGGACCGCCAGGGCAGCCAGCGTGTACCGGTTCACCCACGAGCCGCGGCCCGTGTACTGCATGATGAACGCGAACCAGGCCGCCGGGAGCAGGCTGATCCCGAGCCACTTGGCGTCGCCCCAGAACAGCTTGGTCGGCTGGGAGGTGGCGGCCAGCTCCAGGGCGTAGGCGAGGCTCCACCACCCCGCCGCCACCAGCACGACCACGAGGCTGGCACCGGCCGACGCCCGTCGCCGGCGCCAGACGTAGACGGCATAGCCGGCCAGGCACACACCACCTGCCAGCGCGAGCGCGCTGAAGTACCAGTGCCAGCGCACACGTTGTCCTTTCAAGCCGGATGACCGGCTTAGGCCCAGTGGCGAATGCTATGCCATTCGCCTCGCTCACGCGAAAGGACTCCGTCCGGCGCCGAAGGCGGCAGCCGGGCTCACTCGGTCCGGCTGAACTCCGCCATGGCGATGCCGAGCATGACCAGTCCCATCACCAGCACCAGTGCCAGCTCGACCATGGTCGGCACGCGCCAGCCGAACCAGGTGACCCCTGGGTTCAGCACGCGCTGGGCCGCGGGCGGGATGTCCAGGTGGGCGAAGACCGCCCGCCGCATCGGGTCGACGGCGTAGGTGAGCGGGTCGATGCGGGTGAGCACCCGCAGCCAGGTGGGCAGGTTCGACAGCGGGTACAGGGCGCCGGACAGGAAGAACATCGGCAGCAGGAACATCTGCACGACCGCCATGAACGACTGCATGCTGCGGATGCGCGCGGCGGCCATGAGGCCGAACGCGGTCAGCGTGAACGCGAGCAGCAGCAGCTCCGCCACCAGCGTGAGCATCAGCACCGGCGTGTAGGGCACGTGCACCAGGCCGGCGAGGGTGAGGAAGACGACGCCCTGGCCGGCGGCGACGGTGGCGCCGCCGAGGCACTTGCCGATCACGATGGCGCCGCGCCGCACCGGCGCGACCAGCATCTCGCGGAGGAAGCCGAACTCCCGGTCCCAGACGATCGACCCGGCCGAGAACGCGGCGGTGAACAGCAGCGCCATCGACAGCACGCCCGGGAACATGAAGGTGCGCAGGTTGACCCCGCCGGCACCGCCCGCCGCCAGCGCGGACAGGCCGGTGCCGAGGACGAACAGGTACAGCACCGGCTGCAGCAGCGAGGTCAACATCCGCGCCCGGTCGCTCTTGAACCGGATCAGCTCGCGCTGCCAGACGACCTTGACCGCGCGCAGATCCTGGCGCATGCCGCCCTCTGGGACGCGGACGCCGACCACCGTCGGCGTGGTGACCGCTGGCTGGACCGTCATCTGCTACCTCCTCCCCCTGAAGGCCGCGACGAAGGCGCGCATCTGGTCCGTCGAGGACGCCTCCGCGTCGCGGATGGTGGTGCCGGTGTAGGACATGAAGACGTCGTCGAGCGACGGCCTTGCCACGCTGACCGCCTGGATCGGCACGCCCAGCTCGGCGAAGAGCCGCGGGACGAACTGCTCGCCGCCGGGGACGGCGAAGGTCACCGCGCCCTCGTGGATCGCGGCCGCGATGCCGAACCGCTCCTTCAGGGCCTTGATCGCGGCGCTGTCGTCGGCGGTGTGGAGCTGGACCCGGTCCTTGCCGACGCTGGCCTTGAGCACGTCCGGCGAGTCGAGCACCACGATGCGGCCGTTGTCGATGATGGCGATGCGGTCGCAGTGCTCGGCCTCGTCCATGTAGTGGGTGGTGAGGAAGATGGTGATCTCCTCGCGGCGCTTCAGCTCGTTGATGTAGTCCCAGATGGAGCTGCGGGTCTGGGGGTCGAGCCCGACGGTCGGCTCGTCGAGGAACAGCACCCTCGGCGAGTGCAGCAGGCCGCGGGCGATCTCGAGGCGCCGCTGCATCCCGCCGGAGAAGGTCCGCACCAGGCTGCCGCGCCGCTCCCACAGGCCGACCATGTCGAGCACCTGGTGGATGCGGTCGTCTACCACGGACTTGGGGACGCCGTACAGCTCGGCGTGGAATTGAAGATTGCGCTCTGCGGTGAGGTAGCTGTCCAGGGTGGTGTCCTGGAAGACCAGGCCGATGTTGCGCCGCACCTGGTGGCGCCGGGCGACCACGTCGTGGCCGGCCACCGTGGCCGACCCGCCGGTCGGCGTCACCAGGGTGCAGAGCATGTTGATGGTGGTGGACTTCCCGGCGCCGTTGGGGCCGAGAAAGCCGAACGTCTCGCCAGGCATCACGTCGAAGTCGATGCCCGCCACCGCCGTGACGTCGCCGTAGCGCTTGGCCAGGCCCCGGACGGACACCACCGGCTCGCCGCCGTCGGGTGGCGCCGGCGTGCCGGCGCCACCCGAGGCATCCACTCCGGTCGTGGTCATGCCTGTTCCTCCCCGGCTTCGGTCGTTGCGGCCGGCTCCCCGGTGTCTCCGGTTTCAGGGGCCGCCGGCTCCTCCTCTGCCAGGATGGCATAGAGCTTGCGCCTGGTGTCCGCCAGGATCCCCAGGGCCCTGGCCTTCTGGTCGTCGCGGCCGACGTGCCCGACCTGGCTCAGCGCCATGAACAGCTGGCCGGCCTCGGCGCGCAGGCGCAGGTGGTACGGGTCGATTCCTTCGCTGAACTCCTCCCACGGCGTCTGCTCGGCGGCGCCGCGCTCCACCTCGGCGCGGCCCGCCTCGGTCAGGGAGTACAGCCGCTTGCCCTCGGTCTCCTGGCTGGTGATCAGGCCCTCGTCCTCCAGGAGCTGGAGGGCCGGGTAGACCGAGCCGGGGCTCGGCTGCCACATCCCGTTGGTGCGCTCGGCCAGCAGCTGGATCATCTCGTAGCCGTGCATGTCCCGCTCGCCGAGCAGGGCCAGGATGGCCGCGCGGACGTTGCCGCGCCGTGCCCGGCCGCGGCGGTGCCAGCCGCGCCCACCGCCGAACGGCGGCCCGAACGGCGGGCCGGGAAACGGCATCTGGAACGGGCCGAACCCGCCCCGCCTTGGATCGAAATCGTGTGGTCCGAACATGGTGCATTCCTCCCATCTCGCGCTTCGCGCGCGACATGATTCTGTGTGTCGGCGACATGGTAACGATATATCGGCGACTTGCCAAGGGGTATCTCCGGCCGTCCGCTTCCGGCGGCGCTGGACCTAGCGGTGGGAGGCGGCGGGGAGGCCGAGGCGCTCCTCGCCCGCGTACACGTTGAAGCGCTGGCCGCGCAGGAATCCGACCAGGGTCATGCCGAAGCGCCGGGCGAGGTCGACGGCGAGGCTGGATGGCGCCGACACCGCGCAGACGACCGGGATGCCGGCCGCCAGGGCCTTCTGCAGGATCTCGTAGCTCGAGCGCCCACTGACCATGAGCAGGTGGTCGCTGAGCGGCAGGCGGCCGTCGAGCAGCGCCCAGCCGATCAGCTTGTCGACCGCGTTGTGGCGGCCGACGTCCTCGCGCAGGGCGACCAGCTCGCCCCCGGTGGTGAACAGCCCGGCGGCGTGGAGCCCGCCGGTGGACTCGAACAGCCCCTGGCGCTCGCGCAGCGCGTCGGGCAGGCGCGGCAGCACCGCCGGGTCGACCGCCGGGCCGGGTGGCACCACCGGACAGCCGCGCAGCTCCAGCGCGTCCAGGCTGGCCTTGCCGCAGATGCCGCAGGCGCTGGAGGTCATGAAGTGGCGCTCCAGCGTGTGCAGGTCCGGCATGGCGCCGCCGGTCAGGCCGACGTTGACGATGTTGTACTGCTGCTCGGCGTCGATCTCCGGGTCGGTGCAGTAGCTGAGCCGGCCGACGTCCTCGCGGCCGCCGACCACGCCCTCGCCGTACAGGAACCCGGCCGCCAGCTCGAAGTCCGCGCCTGGCGTGCGCATGGTCACCGCGACCGTCGCGGTGGCGCCGCCCGCGTCCAGGCGGATCTCCAGCGGCTCTTCGGTGGCGAGGTAGTCGGTGCGGGTGTGCCGCTCGCCGTCGGCGACCGCGACGATCCGTGCCCTGGTCTTGCTGCCTTGCCGGGTCATCTCACACCCCTGGTGATCCGCTTCTCGGCCTCGCCACCGCCGGCTCCCTCCTACACCGACCATCGAAGGGTGGTCGTGCCCAGTCGGCACTCCATTGAACCAGCCTGGCAACCACGCCGGTCAATGGGCCACAGCGAGGTGCGGGGATGCGCTCATCCGCTCACGGGTAGCTGGTGCTTCCCAATGAGTATCTAGCGTCGGCGACGCGGGTCCCCACCGAACGCGGGCGCTGGTCGGATCGTGGACGTGCCCGCCCAACGACAGTCCAGCACACGCGGGCCTTGTTAGCGGTATCGTTTCCCGGCTCAAATCGCGAAGAGGTCGATCCGGTCGATCGAGTCTGGGTCGCCTCACCGGTTCCGCGCATTGCGCAGGCCAGCACGTTCGGTCCGGCGCAGGCAAAGGGGGGGACATGCTTCGAGGTCGGTGGCTCGCCGCCGGGATCCTGGCGGTGGCCGGGATCGGGACGGCGTTCTTCGGCTACCTGGCGATCGAGCAGGCGACGAAGGTGAGGACCGAGCTGACCGCCTCACGTCAGCTGCTCAGCCGGGCCGGCGGGCTGGCCGCAGGCTCGCTGCCGGAGCGGCTCGCGCTCGTCGACCAAGCCGCCCTCCACGCCAGGACGGCACGGCTCGAGCTCAGCCGCGGACCGCTCGGTGTCCTGACCGTCGTGCCGATCCTCGGACGGGATGCTCGCGTCGCACGGGCTGTCGCCGACTCGGCCGGCGAGACTGTCGCGGCGAGCCGTGAGGCCGCCACCGCGCTCGAGCCGCTGCAGCGTCGGCCGCCGAGTGCCGGCACGATCCAGCAGGCGTCCACCGCGCTGCTCAGACTCCACGACACGCTGGAGACCGGCCTCCAGCGGGTCAGGCGCACGAAGCCCCTGATCGCGACCCGTGGCGCCCGCGACCAGTTCCTCGCGACCGGCGGGCCGGCCAGCACCACCGCGCTCCGGGCCGGGGAGGGGCTCAACCTCGCCGCCGGGCTGTGGGGCCCATCCGGGTCGACCCGCTACTTCCTCGCCTTCCAGAACCCGGCCGAGCTGCGCGGCACCGGCGGGCTGATCGGCGAGTACGGCGTCCTCGAGGCAAGCCCGGGAGGACCAAGGCTCACCCGTGTTTCCTCGTATGACGAGCTGGACGCGAGCCTCAAAGCCAAGGGTGGGATCAAGCTGCTCACCCACCTGCAGCGGCGCTACGACGAGTTCCCGATCGGGTCGGCGTTCTGGGCGGTCAACGTCCCCGCCGACCTGCCCACGGTCGGCAGGATGATCGTGTCGATGTACCAGCAGGCGACGGGAACGCGGGTCGACGGGGTCATCACCATGGATCCACTGGCGCTCGCCGAGATCCTCCGGGTGAGCGGCCCGATCAGCGTCGGCGGAACGAGCCTGAGCGGGGACAACGTCGTCGACCAGACGTTGGTACAGGCATACGTCCGGTACGAGCGGGACAACCCGGCCCGGCGCCGCTACCTCCAGAGGATCGCCGAGGAGACCCTGGCCGCCTTCCGCCAGGCCCTGGCGATCCGGCCCGCGGAGCTGGTCCGCGGCCTCGCCGTGGCCGCCAAGGGCCGGCACCTGCAGGCCTACTCCTCCGATCCCGACGGCCAGCGAGCCCTCATGGACCTCGGGATCGCCGGCAGCGCCGCCGCGCCAGCACACGGCGACTACCTGATGCCGGTCAGCGTCAACAGCGGCGCCAACAAGCTCGACGCCTTCCTGCACCGCACGATCCGCTATCGCGTCATGCTCCAGCCGGACGGGACGGCGAAGGCCACCGCATCGGTCACCCTCCGCAACGACGGCCCCTCGAGCGGCCTTCCGCGGTATGTCATCGGCCCCTCCTCCCCTCGCCACCGCGCCGGCCAGAACCACCAGATCCAGACGGTGTACGTGGCCGGGGCGTACGGGTTCACCAGTGCCACGGTCAACGGACGGCGTGCCGCGGCCTCGTCGCAGGCGGAGTTCGGTGGCCTCGCCCTCTCCCAGGTGGTCGACATTCCCTCCCAGAGCTCGGTCACCGTCAGCTACGCGCTCGTCCGGGCCGACGCGCTGCAGCGGTTGCCTGGCAAGCGGCTCCGCTACCAGCTCGTCCTCCGTCCCCAGGCGACCGTCTGGCCCGACCAGGTCGAGGTTTCGATCAGCCCACCGCCAGGCTGGACGTCCGCTGGGTCCCCCGGTGGGCTGCGGATGAACGGCTCGGCGGCGACCTGGTCGGGACCGCTCGACCAGGAGCGCGTGCTGGCCGTCGATCTCGTTCCGCCGGACTAGGTGGGGAGGCGGTGATCCGTTCTCGCCACCAACGGCGGATCCGCCTGGGCCAGTAGGGTGACCTGATCGGACTATTTGAGTCCTTCATGCTTGTCGCGTGCCTGGCCATCCACTAGCTTCCCGAATCGTCAAGTTCGGATCTTCTGATCGACCGGCAAGTATCTTTCGAAAGCCTCAACTGTTCGGAGGGTAGCGGGCAGTACCGGTCCGAGGAGGCGCACACGTGCGGAAGGCCCTTTCCGCAGTCGTCACCGCAGTCGCCCTGATCCTGTCAGGCGGGCAGGCCCAGGCCACTCTGTCGCTTCCCACCTCGCCAGACGCTCGTTCCTGGAGCGCCATGGCGATCCAGGTCCCGAACCCGGACAGGCTCTCGGTCTCACCGACAACCCTCACGCCGGGCACGAAGGTCACGATCTCGGGCTCCGGTTGTCCCGCCGGGACCACCGTCAGCCTGCTCGCCGACGCGCGGGTCGCCTCGGAGGCGCACCGGCTCGGCTCGATGACGGCCGGAGCGGATGGCAGCTTCGACGGCGTCACCAACATCCCCGGTGGTATCGGCCTCGGCAGTCACACGCTCAGCGCGTTCTGTTCCGACCGGCTGATCGGCTCGGAGCGGATCCGGCTGGTGACCCAAGGCTTCGTCGCCGTCGGCGGAGCACCCGGGACGCTGGCGGTGTCCCGCTCGGCCGTCGCCGCCGGCGGGACCGTCAAGGTCGTCACTCCGCCGTGCCGGGCGGGCGCCGTCACGGCGGCCTTGGACCACACACAGCTCACCGTCGCGGCGCCGGCGCGCGCGGGTGCCGGCATCGAGGCCGACGCCACGATCCCGCCCAGCACCCCACCGGGGACGCACACGCTGTTCGCCCGCTGCGGAGGCCTGCTCCTCGGGGCGGCGACCCTCCGTGTCACCGCCCATGGCGGGTCCCTGCCAGCCCCCGTGGACGGCTCGCCCGTACCGCGGACCGACCTCCTTCTCGGCGTGGCCACCGGCGTCGTCCTGGCCGTAATGCTTGGTGGCATCGCGCTGTGGAGCTTCAGACGCCACCGCGCCCGAACTGCGACACCTGGTTATTTCGATCTGCCGAACTCGCAGCGGCAGGTCAGGTAGCACCGCTTTCCGAGCGTCGGGGGGACATCCCAGTGATGTCACCTTCCTCCCTTCGGGCTCGCCGCCAATTCGCCACCGGCCCGCGCCGAAACGGTGCCTCATACGGCCGCCGAACCCGATTGAAGGCCCATGACATCCGGTCCTGTTCAACTGGCGCTTCAACAAGAAGTGCTGCCTACCAACACCGCCATCCGGCTCACCAGCCCAGGTCCGGCCCTGTCGCGGCCGGTGCGCGTCCTGCACGCGGCGCATACGTCAGCCTGGAGCGGCGCTGAGATCGCGCTCGTCCGACTCATCGGAGCCCTGGACCGGAGGCTCGTCACCTCGATCCTCGTCTGCGCGGAGGACGGCCGACTGGCCGACGTGGCCCGGCGTCAGAACGTGCAGACCCTGATCGAGCCGCTGTCCCAGTCCATCCGCAACCGTCGGCGGCGGCAGATCCGGTCGATCTCCACCTTGGCCCACGTACCGGCACTGGGGGCGTACGCATGTCGCCTCGCCCGACTCGCCAAGGCACACCAGGTCGACGTCATCCACACGAATTCCCTGAAGGCGTTCACCTATGGCGTGCTGGCGGGCCGCATCGCGGGCGTACCCGTCGTCGCCCATCTCCGCGACGACCTCGACCACCTGGAGGCCGGGGCCGCCGGTAGGGCGATCCGGTCCCTGCTCCGGCGGCTGCCCGATGCCGTCATTGGATGCTCCGCGCACGTCCTGACCGCCGCGCGGATCACCTCGCCGCGGTCCCACGTCGTCTACACGGGCATCTCCCGCGAGAACGTGGCCGACCAGGCGATCCTACGCTCCGGTCCCCCGGTGGTCGGGATGGTCGCCAGGATCGCCCCCTGGAAGGGCCAGCACCTCTTCTTGCGGGCGGCGGCCGAGATCGCCGCCCGCCGCGCCGACGCGCGCTTCCGGATCATCGGCGGGCCGATGTTCGGCGAGGACGGCTACCTGCGGGAGCTGGAGGATCTGGCAACGATCGAGCCGCTGGCCGGGCGGGTCGAGTTCACCGGCTTCGTCGCCGACCCTCGGACCGCGTACGAGCGGCTCACGGTCGCCGTGGCCGCGTCGGTTGCGCCGGAGCCGTTCGGCAAGGTGATCATCGAGGCGATGGCGCGGGGGGTCCCCGTGGTGGCGCCCGCCGAGGGAGGTCCAACCGAGATCATCACCCACGGTGTCGACGGGCTGCTCGTCCCGCCACGCGATCCGGGGGCGCTGGCCACCGCGATCCTG
>DATLQA010000162.1:0-4031 GCA_035535495.1 Actinomycetota bacterium
CAAGAACACCTCCTACACCGTCCGCTGCCCCGGCGCCCTGACCGTCCGCACCCACGTGGCCGCCCTCGACCCGGCCACCGGCGTCCCCCTGGCCTGGAACCCCGGCGCCAGCGGCACCCGCGGCGTCCTCACCGCCGAGGCGCTCGGTGCCGGCCTGGCCATCGGTGGCGACTTCCAGGGCGCCGCCGGCACCTCCCACCAGGGCTTCGCCCTGTTCCCGGGCACGCCCTAGCCTTCCAACGGCATGGCCAGCAGCAGGGCCTTGTCGCCCGGCCAGAGGTCGGGCAGCTCGCGCGCCGGGAGGAACCCGACCGAGCGGTAGAACGCCCGGGTCCGCTGGTAGCCGTCGGCCACGCCCGGCTCCTCAGCCAGCGACGAGACGGTCAGGACCAGCAGCAGCCGCCGCCCCTCGCCCCGGAGCTGGCCGGTGAGCCGCCCGACCAGCGCCCGGCCGATGCCCTGGCCGCGGTGGCGGGCGTGCACCGCCATCCAGGTGATCTCGCTGACCGCCTCGAAATGGTGGGCGACGGTGAGGAAGCCGACCACCTGGTCGTCCCGCACCGCGACCAGCCCGGCGCTGGCCCGGACAGTCTCGGCGCACTCGCGCCGCCCGTCGGGGTCACCGAAGTGGTAGGGGAGGCTGCGGATGATCTCGTCACAGGCGGCGGCGTCGGCCACCTCCAGCGGCCGGATCGCCACGCCGGGATCAGTTGTCATGCCGGAAGTCTAGGTTGCTGGCGGAAGCCCGGAACCCCGGGAACGGCCGCCGCGTCATACTCGGCAGAGGAGGTGGAGGCGCGATGGGCCGGCTACGGTGGGTGGTGCTCGCCGGCTGCCTGCTGCTCGCCGCCTGCGGCGGGGCCGGCGGCGAGACGAGGTGGGCGACCGTCGACTACCGGGACTTCCTCCAGTTCGGCGGGGTCACCTACTACGTTGCCGACCACGGCGTCGGCCGGCCGGTGGCGCCCGGCGACCTGGGACCGCGGTTCGCGGTGGTGCGGGGCAACCCGCCGGAGAGCGATGCAGGGAGGGCCTATCGGCTCCGGGACGGGGACGCCGCCTTCGTGCCCGTCGGCTCGCCCGTGTTCACGGTCAAGGGCTACCGCCCGAGCTTCCGCCTGGCCGCCAGCCACCAGGGCCGCCTGCGCCTCTACGAAGCCGACACCGCCGTCGGCGCCCGCACCGGGGCCGACCTGCTCGACCTGGCCGGCAAGGTCCGCTACCTGAGCGTCAACAGCGGGCGGTCCGAGCTGACCCGGGTCAAGGACCAGACCCGGGTCGCCGAGCTCGTCCGGCAGGTCCTGGCCGCGCCCGTCGGGCCAAGCGGCGGCCGGGCCGAGGACCGCTACTGCTTCGTCGTCTTCAACCTGACCGACCGGACGGCGGTCCGGCGGGCCTTCTTCCCTGGGACCGGCGAGCTGGCGCCGGGCGTGTTCGCCCCGCCCGCCTTCACCGAGGCGGTCGAGGGCGCCCTGAAGGCACGCGGGCGGAGTTGCGGCGGGAAGGCTTAGCCTGGATTCACCGCATCACCTGGTACTGGTGATGAGCCGTTCGCGGTCGAAGGTCGCTGACATGATCCGCCAGCCGAGTCCGTCGCCGAGCAGCAGCGCCGCCGCGAGGCCGAGGGCAAGGCTGAACGTGGGGTGGATCACGTTGAACGCGATGAGCGACGCCACCACGGCCGTTGGGAGGCTGGCGAGGATGCTGAGCTGCTGTGCGACCCGGAAGTCGCTCGCTCTGGCGGAGATCGCCATGCCGACCCAGATCGACCAGCCGGCGAGCAGTGGCGTGAAGAGCAGCTGGGCGAGCAGGTCCGGGCCTCCTAGGAGCGCCGACGCCACCGCCGGCTGCGTGAAGAGCTCGACGCAGGCCAGGAAGAAGGCGTAGACCACATACGCGACCGCGACCGACGGGACGAGCGCTGCCAGTGCCTTGCCCAGCAGGAACTCCTGGCGGCGAATCGGCGTGGTGAGCACCGGCTCGAGCGTGCCCTGCTGACGCTCGCCGACGACCGCGTAGGCGGCGACCGCTGCCGGCACGATCGCCGGGATGCCCAGCATGTACAGCAGCAGATGCTCGTGGCTGAGCTGGGCCGCTGCCGACGCGGGCAGGACGAAGACGACAACCAGCGGTTGGATGAGGAAGATCAGCGGGAAGATCGCCATCGTCCAGATGATGAAGCCGTTGTGCCGGTACTCCCGGAGCTCCTTGCGGAAGATGGCCCGGACCCGCCTGCTGTTCACCCTCACCCCTGGCCCGCCTCCTGGTCCTGGTCGATCAGCTCCAGGTAGACGTCCTCGAGCGAGTGGTGCGACTCGCCGATCGACAGCACGTCGGCGCCGGCCGCCACCAGCGCCCGGGTCACGCCTGGTGCGGCGACGGCCTGCTCGGACACGGCCAGGACGTAGGTGGCGGGGCCGTCCTGGCGCCAGCCGTCGACGGCCGGCAGGCCAGCGAAGACCCCACCCGGATCGGGGAGCGCGACGAGCGTCCTGACCGTGAGCGTCTTGGCGAACAGCTGCTCGCGCAACTGGGCGGGCCGGCCGATGGTTCGCAAGGTCGTGTTCAGGATCGCGACGCGGTCGCAGAGACGCTCGGCCTCCTCCAGGCGATGGGTCGTGAGAAAGATCGTCACGCCGCTGCGGCTGAGCGCGGCGATCAACTGGTGGACGTCGCGGGTGGCCACCGGATCCAGCCCGGCGGTGGGCTCGTCGAGGAACAGCACCTCCGGGTCGCTGAGCAGCGCCCGGGCCAGGGCGACCCGCTGGCGCAGCCCTTTGGACAACGCGCCGCAGGCATCGTGGGCCCGGTCGGCCAGATTGACGGCCCGCAGGGCGCGGCCAATGCGATCGGTTGGGTCGGGCACCTCGTAGAGGTCGGCGAAGCATTCGAGGTTCTCGGCCACGGTCAAGCGCAGATACAGGCCCGGCGACTCGGGCATGACCGCGATCCGCCGGCGGATCTCGACTCCATTGTCCGGGGTCAGTGGGATCCCACCGACGAACGCCGCGCCTGCCGACGGGGCCAGCAGGGTCCCGAGCGTCCGCACCATCGTGGTCTTGCCGGCGCCGTTGGGGCCGAGAAACCCGAACACCTCACCATCTCCCACCTCGAAGGAGACGTCGTCGAAGGCGACGCGGTCGCCGAACCGCTTCGACAGATGCTCGACCGAAAGCGCTGGAGCTCCGCTGTCACCAGCAGGCGTCGGCCCCCCGTCACGGTCGCTCACAACGCCCTCATGCCGACGGCGAGCCGGCGGGCTTCATGTGGAAGATGAGGGCGATGGCCGCAAGTTCGACGAGCCACAGGACACTCCCGATGGCCAGGTCCGGCCGGGCGTACACCGCCGAACCCTGGATCAGTCCGTGGAGCAGGCCAACCGTGTTGAGGGTGAAGAAGCTGGCAAAGGCGATCCTCGCCCAGCGGTGCCCGCGGCCAATCGCCCAGGCCATCCACAGCCAAAACCCGACCGCAATCCCGGCCGCCACCGCGACAGGTGCAACCTGACCGGCTGCGATTGCGTGCCACTCGCCCTCGGTGAGACCCGGATTCCTGTTAGCGACGTTCGACCTGACGTCGCCGATGGTGACCAAGATCGTGATCGCAGTAGCGAGCTCAACCACGCCGCCGAGATACATGAGCTTGATCGCGGCGAAGACAGGTCGGTTCGACCGAGGCACCCTTGGACGCAGACGCATCCACAGCGCGCTGCGCAGCAGGTCCAGACACTCCATCGGCGCTGGCTGGCGCTGGCCCGCTCTGGCCCCGGCCAGCAACACCGCCAGGATCTCCGCCTCGTGCTCACGCCGAAAGGCCTTCGGATACCACCGCAGCCAGCGGCGGTAGCCGCGCTCCAGCCCGGCGGTGTCGGTCATCCGCCCGTCCCACCGGCCAGACCGAGCCGCGCCAACGCGGCCGCCGCATTGGCTTGGAACCGAGCCGCTTCGGCGGCCAACTGCCCGGTGCCCTCCGGCGTGAGCCGGTAGTACCGGCGCAGGCGGCCCCCCACGATCTCCTCACGGTCGACAGTG
>DATLQA010000163.1:0-11230 GCA_035535495.1 Actinomycetota bacterium
CGCTGGCGATCAAGTCGGTGCCGTCTTCGAGGGTGACCCGGTACGCCGGCTTGACCGTCTGCCATACAGCAAGCACCTGCGTGGTCACGTAGCGCCGGTACTTGCCGTCGAAGGCGGTCCCGTAGATGGCGTCGCCGACCCGCAGATCGGCGAGCGGCTTGGTACGCCCATCCGCCATCAGGATCGGCGTCTCGCCCCAGGTGCAGTAAACACAGGCATGTGAACAGCCCCGATAGACGTTGATCGTCCACTCGAAGGGCATGCGGCTGGCGGCGGGGACGTGGTTGAGGATCGACTTGGCCTCGACCTCGTAGAAGGTGATGCCGCGGAACTCGGGGGCGTCGAAGGTCCGCACCTGCGCGGGCGCGTCGAACAGGGGCAGGTCGATGGTGTGGCGCTGCGAGCCGCTCGGGTCGTTGCGCAGGTCGCTGAACGTGAGCATGGCCGTAGCCTAGAACACACGTTCGAGGACGGCAACGCCGTCGGGCAGGCTGTGGACGGTCAGATGCCGGTTCGCCGGTTCAGCGGGCCGCCGGTGGCCACGCGCTCGGTCGGGCCGGTCTCCCTGCCGGTCGGGTTGACCTGCTGGTCGGTGATCGGCCCGGGCCTGCCGGCGCGGACGGCCTCGAGCTGGGCGGCGAACGCGATCCCCAGGTAGATCGCGGCCGAGGTCGCGAACGTCCACAGCAGCATGCCGATCACGCCGACCAGCGGGCCGTACGTCTCGCCGAACGCCTTGCTCCCCTGCAGGTAGAGCGCGAGCAGGCCGGTGAGCACGAACCACAGCAGGACCGACATGGCCGAGCCGACCGCCAGCCAGGAGGCGGCCGGCTGGTGGCGCCGCGGCGAGCGCTGGAACAGCAGCGCGAACGCGACCACCACGAAGGCGATGCTCAGCGGCCACTGCAGCACGCTCCAGAGGAAGCGGATCGGGCCGGACAGGCCGATGGCGCTGGCGATGTCGGTGCCGGCCACCATCAGGACGGTGGCGAGCGTGATCAGCACACCGGCGGACACGGCGAGCTTGAAGGCGGTCAGGTAGCGGTCTTTGGTGGGGCGGTCCCGCTCGATCCCGTAGATGCGGTTGGCGCCGCGCTCGACCTGCGCCATCGCGAAGGTGGCCGAGGCGAGTGCGGCGATCAGCCCGATGACCAGCGCGACCCTGCCGCCGCCGGCGGTCGCCTTCTGGCCCTGGCGTAGCGCGGTGAGGAAGATGTCGCCGGCGGGGCCGGGGGTGAGCCGCTCGGTGGTGTCCTTGATGAGGTTGATGACCTGCTTGGCCCGCAGCGTGGTGGCGAGCCCCATGGCGGCGATCATGCCGGGCAGCAGGGCCAGGGTCACCTGGAAGGCGAGCGACCGCGAGTGGCTGGAGCCGTCGGCGTAGCGGAAGCGGGCAAAGGCGTCCCTGGCGAGTCGCGCCCAGCCGGTTCGGCGCAGGGTCTCGAGGGCGTCGTCGCCCTCGAGCTCGTAGGTCTCGGGGACCGATGTGGCCGTGCTCATGGTTGCTCCTCCTGTACTGGCACGCACAACGTCAGGGCGTTGGGGACCACCTCGATCACCAGTTCGGTGGTGGGGTCGGCGGGGTCGCCGTCGCGCTCGACGGGTTGCGGGCGGTCACAGCGGACCTCGACGTGTCGGGCCCGGAACTGCTCCATCTGCGGGTCGCGGTGGCGCCGGCGCGCCAGCACGCGGACGGCGAGGACCAGCCAGTCCAACATGGTCTGGGCCTGCAGGACGGCCACGTCGAGCTGGCCGTCGGTGGGAGAGGCGTCAGGCAGGACCGGCAGCCCGCCCTGCAGCCGGCCGAGGTTGCCGACCAGGACGCCCTGGCCGGTCCGGACGATCGGGGGGCCGTCGTCGAGGTGGAGCTGGAACCTGGTGGCTCGCCGCCGCAGGTGGCGGAAGCCGCTCAGCACGTAGGCGACGGCGCCGAGGCGCGCCTTGAGTTCGGGGTCGGCGTCGCGGAGCATGGCGGCGTCGAAGCCGATCCCGCACATGATGACGAAGCGGTCGTCGCCGACCGCGCCGACGTCGAGCCGGCGGCGCGCGCCGTGCAGGGCGACGTCGAGCGCGCCGTCCAGGTCGACAGGGATCTCGAAGTTGTTGGCGAGCAGGTTGCCGGTCCCGCCGGGCAGCACGGCCAGCGGCACCTCCGTGCCGGCCAGGCCGGTGACGCACGCCATCACGGTGCCGTCGCCGCCGGCGACCATCACCAGGTCGGTCCCTTCCTCCACGGCTCGCCTGGTGACGCCTTGGCCCGGGTCCTCCTTGGTGGTCTCGCACCAGCGCACCTCCAGGCCGTGGGGGGCGAGGGCGGCTTCGAGTTCCGCTCTGCGGGCGTCCGGCTCCTTGCCGGTGGCCGGGTTGAACACCACCGTCACCCGGCGCGGGAGGGCGCCGCCGCCGCGGTGCTCGCCTTCCAGCTGGCCGGCGGTCACCGGCGCCACCGTCCGCCGAGGCGGAGCGTCTGGGAGCGCTGCCGCAGCTGGTAATGGAGGACGCCGAGGCGGATCCCCCTGGTGACCAGGTACAGCCAGGTGACCCCGAGGACCACGCCGCCGAGGACGTCGGTGAGGTAGTGCATGCCCCGGTAGAGGCGGCTGAGCGCCACGGCGAGCGGGATCAGGACCGCCAGGGCCAGGAACAGGCCGCGGACCAGCGCGGAGGAGGCCCGCTCGTTGGCGATGATGGCCAGCGCCCCGTACATGCAGATCGCCGCGGCCACGTGCCCGGAGGGGAAGCTCGAAGTCGGTGGCGCCTGGTCGAGGTGCGGCACCGGCGGCCGCTTCCGCTCCACCATCAGGGTGACCAAGAGGAAGATGCTCACCTCGCCGGCCACGGCGGCGGCGACCAGCATGGGCTCCCGCCAGCGGCGCCACACGACCGCCGTGATCGCGACCGTGCCGACGGCGAGCGCGGTGATGGTGAGGGTCTCGGCGGCGAGGGTGGTGTAGTGGGTGAGCTGGTTGAGGCCGGGGGTGCGGTGGGCGGCGAACCAGCGCGAGAGGGCCGCGTCGGCGTGGCCGAGCCCGTCGTCGTGGAACACCTTGGCGATGAGGTAGCCGACGACCACCAGCAGCACCAGCAGCGCGGCGCCGCCGACGACCAGGAAGATCGCGGAGGGCACCCCGTTCGGCAGGTGGCGCCAGCGCTCGGCCAGGTTCGTCTCCAGCGCCGCCTCGCGGTCGCCTGGCGACGGGTCCAGCGGCCGTCCGCGCAGCGATCCGGGTGCCCGTGCCGTCTCCATGTGACAACACCCTTGTGAGAGATGTTCCGGACGCATCGGATACCTCTCAGCAAGGCCGAGCAAACCAACGTCAGCGGGTCTGGTGCTCCGCGAGGAAGGCGAGGACGCGCTGGTCGAAGTCGGCCGGGCGTTCCATGCTGGGCAGGTGGGCGGCGCCGGCGACGGTCCCAGCGGTCGCCCGTGGCAGCTCGCGGGCGAGCCGGTCGGCGAGCTGGTGGAAGTCGGCCACGTCGTGCTCGCCAACCAGCACGAGGGCGGGCGCCCAGATGGTGCCGATCCGGTCCGCCCAGCCGGGCTCGAGCTCCTCTTCCTCGTCCTTCTTCGGGTCCTGGTAGATGGGGAGCTGGAACTCGAACGCGCGGCGCTGCATGACGCGGACACGCTCGCGTACCTCGGGGTCGACCGCCTCGGGTGGCCGCCCGTGCCCGTCGACCCAGAAGCGCAGGATCGCCTCGACGGCGGCGTCGAGGTCACCGCGCTCCATGGCGGCCTCCTCCTCGGCGAAGACGGCCCGGACCGGCGCCGACCAGTCGTGTCCGGGCAGGGAGGTGTCCGCGAGGACCAGCGCCTCGACCAGGTCGGGACGGGCCACGGCCAGCTCCATCGCGACCTGGCCGCCGTACGAAGCGGCCACCAGGGCGGCCCGCTCCACGCCGAGCTCCTCGATCAGGGTGGCGACGTCGCGGGCGTGGGCAAAGGGGCCTGGGGTGAGCTCGGAACGGCCGAAGCCGCGGAGGTCGAGGCGGATGGTGCGGTGGTCGCGGGCGAAACCCGCCCACTGGGGTTCCCACATGCGGCTGTCGCAGATTCCGGCATGGATCAGGACCACCGCCGGGCCGTCGCCGGCCACCTCGTGGTACAGCGTCAGCTGGTCACCTCGTCAGGTAGGTCGATGAGGCCGCAGCCTACTCGTCGGGTCCAGGCTCCGGCGAGCGGATTTCCTCCGGAGGCCGACCATCGGACTCCCCGCGGGCCTGCTCCAGCATGCGCTCGAGGCGCCGGATGGCCTGCACCAGCACCGCGTTGGACACCCTGACGTGGTCGGGGACGCAGCCGGCGTGGAGCACCCGGGCGTCGTCGGTGAGGAACACGACCCGGTGATCGACCGGCTGGTCGCAGATCATGCACCGGGTCCGCTGGTGGACCATGGTGGACGAGGCGATGATCGTGATCCGGCCCGTGTAGTCGTCCATCGGCGGCAGCTCTCTCTGCGGCGCTCCGGGCTGGACGCGGCGGTCAGGGACCGGTGCGCGCCACGCTGCCCGTCCCCGGCGTCATCGCCCTGATGTGCGCGGCGGCCGCGACCCGCTCCTCGGCGATGGTGTCGGCCACGTCGGCGCTGGGCCGGTTCTCGGCGCGTGCCCGGCGGAAGATGGCCTGCAGCGCGCTGGCGACGCCCTGCACCGACACGGCCAGGCGGGCCTCGCTGTAGCCCAGTTCGCCCGCGCCGATGACCGCGTAGGGGGCGGCCG
Source organism: Actinomycetota bacterium (assembly GCA_035535495.1). Taxonomy (GTDB): domain Bacteria; phylum Actinomycetota; class CALGFH01; order CALGFH01; family CALGFH01; genus DASUZB01. Next base: position 4,720 of record DATLQA010000163.1, read on the forward strand.
AGTTGATGACGTAGTCGGGCGCGTAGAGGATCCCGCGCTCCATCATCCGGCGACCGTCCTCGCGGGTGTCGAGCTGGTTGTTGGCGCCGCCGGCGACGATGCGGCAGGCGAGGCGGGGGATGGTGCGCTCGTTCAGCACCCCGCCGATCGCGTTCGGCGAGAAGACGTCGCAGGGCACGTCGTAGATCGCGTCCGGCTCGACCACCTCGATCCCGAGGCGCTCGGCGAGCTCCTTGGCCCTGGCGGGGTCGACGTCGGCGCCGATCACGGTCGCTCCCGCGTCCACCAGCAGCTCGGTCAGGTGGCTGCCGACGCCGCCGAGCCCCTGCACGGCGATCCGCCGGCCGTCCAGGCCGGGGGCGCCGAACACCTCGTCCAGCGCGGCGCCGATGCCGGCGAGGACGCCCCTGGCGGTCAGCGGGGTGGAGTCGCCGGTGCCGCCGAAGCGCTCGTCGACCGCCCAGACGAAGTCGGTCTCGCGGGCCACGTCGACCATGTCCTGCGCGCTCGTTCCGAGGTCGGGACCGGTCCCGAAACGGCCGGCGAGCAGCTGCACGAAGCGGCCGAAGACGCGGAGGAGCACCCGCTTGTCGGCGGTGCCGTTCTGCTTGAGGAGCACCGCCTTGCCGCCGCCGCGGGGCATGTCGGTGAAGGCGAACTTGTAGGTCATGCCGCGCGACAGGCGCAGGGCGTCGTCCAGGGCGTCCTCTTCCGAGTCGTAGCCCTTGTACCTGGTGCCTCCGCGAGCAGGACCGAGCGCGGTGTCGTGGATGGCGATGATCGCCCGCATGCCCGTCTCTCGGTCGTAGCAGAACACGACCTGCTCGTGGCCGAACTCGGCCATCCTGTCGAAGACACCCACGCTCTTGCCTCCTGCGAAGGTCCGGTTCGCGTCGGCAGGCGCGGAAGGATTCCCCCAGCGCCGGTGCCGGGCGAAACTCGGTGGCGGCCACCGCCACCACCTCCAGGGTACCTCGGATGTTCATGAGGCGATCACGCCGCAGCTCGGGGCGGCGATGTTAGGCGGCTGGAACGCGCTGGGTACGATGGCCGCGGTCGGGTGACCGGGGCTGAGCCGGGAGGTCGGAATGACCACGATGTGGGATCCCAAGGCCGAGGCGATGTCGGTGGACGAGCGCGCCGACCTGCAGTCGCGGCGGCTCGGCGCGCTGGTCCACCGGCTCACCGAACGCAGCCCGTTCTACCGCCGGAAGCTGGCCGACGCCGGCGTCGCCGACGGCGCCGAGGTCGGCCTGGACGACCTGGCCTCGCTCCCGTTCACCGTCAAGCAGGACCTCTGGGACCACTACCCGTGGGGCATGCTGACGATCCCGCGGGATCAGGTGGTCAGGGTGCACGCCTCCTCGGGCACGGGCGGGCGCCCGAGCCTGGTCGGCTACTCCAGGCTCGACCTGGCCATGTGGGCCGAGGTGAATGCCCGCGCGCTCGGCTGCGCCAGCGCCGTCCCGGGCACGGTTGCCCACGTCGCCTACGGCTACGGGCTGTTCACCGGCGGGCTCGGCCTGCACGGCGGAGCCGAGCTGATGGGCTGCACCGTGGTCCCGGCCTCGGCCGGCCAGAGCGGCCGGCAGGTCCGCCTGCTGCGCGACCTGCACGCCGAGATCCTCTGCTGCACCCCCTCCTACGCCGTCCGCCTCGGCGAGGTGCTGGTCGAGGAGGGCATCGACCAGGGCGAGCTGTCGTTGCGCGCCGGCGTCTTCGGGGCCGAGTCGTGGAGCGAGTCGATGCGCCACCAGATCCAGGCGATGCTCCCGCTCAAGGCGCTCGACATCTACGGGCTCTCCGAGATCATCGGCCCCGGGGTGTCCTGCGAGTGCATCGAGGCCCAGGCCGGCCTGCACGTCAACGAGGATTACTTCCTGGTCGAGGTGATCGATCCGGCCACCGGGCGGCGGCTCGGCCCAGGGGAGCGCGGCGAACTGGTCTTCACCACCCTGACCAGGGAAGCCATGCCGGTCCTGCGCTACCGCACCGGCGACGTGGCCTCGCTCGACCCGACGCCGTGCGTCTGCGGCCGCACCCTGACCCGCATGTCCAAGGTGTTCGGCCGCATCGACGACATGCTGGTGATCCGCGGCGTCAACGTCTACCCGAGCGAGATCGAGGCGGTCCTGGTCGCCGAGCCCGCGGTGGGACCGAACTACCTGCTGGTGGTGGACCGCACCGAGGCCATGCCGCGGCTGGTGGTGGCCTGCGAGCTCACCACCACGATCGCTCATGACGACCAGCGTGAGGCGGTCGGCGTGGCGGTCGCGGATGCCCTGGCCCAGCGTCTCGGCCTGGCCACCGAGGTCCAGGTCCTGCCGATCGGCACCATCCCCCGGATCGAGGTTGGCAAGGCCCAGCGGGTGGCGGTCCGCACCACCGACCACGACCCGCTGGCCGATTGGGTGTAGCCGCGGCACGAGGGTGTGCACGGCGGGCCGGCCGCGTCGCGGCCATGTGGCACACTCCGGCCCATGCACCCGAGGTTCCTCGTCCACGACCTGAATCCGGCGCAGCGGACGGCGGTCGAGGCGACCGCGGGCCCGGTGTGCATCCTCGCCGGCGCCGGCACGGGCAAGACCAGGGTGATCTCCCGCCGGGTCGCCTACGCGATCGCCACCGACGCCGTCCATCCCGGGCACGTCCTGGTGGTGACGTTCACCGACAAGGCGGCGGGGGAGATGCGCCAGCGCCTGGCCCAGCTCGGCTTCCCCGGGGTGCAGGCCAGCACCTTCCACGCGGCCGCCTGGCGCCAGCTCCGCTACTTCTGGCCGCGGCTGTCCGCCGGCCCCCTCCCCGAGGTGCTCGCCTCCAAGGCGCCGCTGCTCACCCCGCTGCAACGCTCCTTGCCTGGCGGCTACCGCTTCACCGCCGTCAAGGACCTCGCCGACGAGATCGAGTGGGCCAAGGCGAGGCGGCTCGACCCTGAGCGCTACCAGTCGGCGGTCGGGGAGCTGGGCCGGACCCCACCGGTGCCGGCCGACCTCATGGCCGGGCTGTTCCGCCGCTACGAGCGGAGCAAGCAGCGGGCCAGGCGGATCGACTTCGAGGACATGCTCGGCCTGATGCTCGAGGCGCTCACCACCAACGAGGAGGTCGCCGAGGAGTTCCGCGGCCGCTACCGCTGGTTCTCGGTGGATGAGTACCAGGACACCAACCCGATCCAGCAGGCCCTCCTGGAGGCCTGGCTCGGCGAGCGACGCGACCTCGCCGTGGTCGGCGACGAGGACCAGACCATCTACACCTTCACCGGCGCCTCCAGCGAGTACCTGATCGGCTTCACCCGGCGCTGGCCGGACGCCACGCTGGTCCGCCTCGAGGAGAACTACCGCTCCAGCCCCGAGGTCCTTGGCATGGCCAACCGGCTGCTCGCCCGCGACGGCCGGCGGCGGTCCAAGCGGCTTTCGGCCACCTGCCCGTCAGGGCCCGAGCCGGCGGTGCACGCCTTCGAGTCGGCCGACACGGAGGCGGCCGCCCTGGTCGCCGAGGTCCGGCGCCTGACCGGACTGGAGGTGGTCCCGGACGAGATCGCCGTGCTGGTGCGCACCAACGCCCAGATCCCGCCGCTGGAGGAGGCGCTCGGCCAGGCCGGCATCCGCTACCAGGTCCGGGGCGAGCTGTTCTACCGCCGGCAGGAGGTCCGTGGCGCCCTCGGCGTGCTCCGCTCCCGCGCCGCCAGGGCGACGCCCGGCGGGCTGGTCGACGCGCTGGAGTCGGTCTGGTACGAGCGGCTGGACTTCCGCCGCGACGCGGAACCCGACGGCGAGGAGGGGCGTCAGCGCCACGCCTCCCTGGTCACCCTGCTCGGCATCGCCGAGCGCCTCCAGGCCGCGGACGAGCAGGCCGACCTCGCCCGCTTCCTGGAGGAGGTGGCCAGGCGGGCCGAGGAGGAGAGCGAAGGCACCGGCGCCGGCGTGAACCTGCTCACCTACCACCGCGCCAAGGGCCTGGAGTTCGACGCCGTGCTGCTCCCGGCGCTGGAGGACGGGCTGCTCCCGATCCGCCAGGCCACCACCCCCGAGGAGGTGGCCGAGGAGCGCCGCCTGCTCTACGTGGGGCTGACCCGTGCCCGGGTGCATCTCTGGCTGGCCTGGGCGGCCAGGCGCGCGGGAGCGTCCGGCCGGGAGCAGTCCCGGCGCCCCTCCCGCTTCCTCGACGACCTGGTCCCGCCCGGCGGCGCGCGGGTCCGGCCAAGGGCGGTGGCGGCCGCCATCGGCCGGGCGTCCCCCGACCGGCTGCGCGCGGACGGGCCGCTGGTCGAGGCCTTGCGCGGCTGGCGCAAGGAGCGCGCCAAGGCCGACGGCGTGCCCGCCTACGTGGTCTTCAACGACCGCACCCTGTTCGCGCTCGCCGACCGCCAGCCCCGCAGCCGCGGCGAGCTGCTCGCGGTAGAGGGCATCGGCCCGACCAAGCTGGACCAGTACGGCGACGCCCTGCTCGCCCTGCTCGCCGCCGAGCGGTCGTAGCGCGTCCCAGCCCTTTGGTCAGCGCGCCGAGCCCGTGGGGGTGGGCGTCCTGGCAGCCTCGGCCGCGTTGCCGCCGAGCGGGACGAAGCGCCGCAGCTTGCCGGTCGACTGCCGGTCGAGCTGGTCGACGACGCGGACCGCGACGGACGGGTCCGGCACGCCGGCGCGCGACAGCCCGAGCGCGACCGCCCGGCCTGTCGCGGCTGGGTCGCCCGGCACCCCGACCACCAGCAGCTCGGCGCCGGTCGGCGTCTGGCGGACCTGGTACTCGACCACCCAGGCCTGCCGCACCAGCACCTCGGCGAACACCAGCGGGTGCACCACCGCGCCGTCCGGGTAGACGAAGACGTCCTCCCTCCGGCTCTGGACGTCGGCGATCACCTGGTGCGCCGACCCGCACGGGCACGGTCCCTCGAGGAAGGTCACCTGGTCGGTGAGCTCGAAGCGGATCAGCGGCAGGGTAGGGTTGGAGATCGAGGTGACGTAGGCCTTGTCGGAGCGGGTGCCGGGCGCCACCCGGCGGCCCGCCTCGTCCACCGGCTCGACGATCACCAGGTCGTCGCAGAGGTGCATGCCAGGGCCGCGCCAGCATCCCACCGCGATCGGTCCCGCCTCGGAGGTCCCGTACATGTTGGCGACCGGCGCCTGGAAGGCTGCCTCGATCGCCTGGCGCGCGTGCGGCAGCAGGGGCTCGCTGGTCGAGCAGATCCGCTTCGGCGAGATCCGCAGCCGCCCCTGTATGGCCTCGGCGGCGAGGATGGCGAGCGCCGACGGGTAGCCGAGGACGGTGGTCGGCTGGAAGTGGTTGAGCCCCGCCACGATCTGCGGGACCGGCTGGGTGACCGGGAACCGCTCGACCTGGATCATCGGGTTCGAGAACGTCTGGGCCATGGCACTGGTCATGTGCGAGGCGTGCTGGGCGGCGACCATGGCGAGGGTGCTGGGGAGCGCGGCGATCTCCGGGGTGGTGGCGCGGTCCCAGACGGTGTGGCGGAGGAAGCCGGCGTAGCCGTTCGTCCACGGCTCCCAGGCGTAGGCGAAGATGCCGCGGCGCCCGGTGGAGCCGCCGGAGGCGATGGCGTGGAACTCGTCGAGCAGGTAGGTGTCGGAGGTGAGGCCGGCGACGTGGCGCTCCACCAGCTCGAGCGTGAGGCGGCGGTCGGTGACGATGCCGTCCCAGTGCGCCATCAGGTCGTCCTTGGTCATCGCCGGGAGGGCGGGGAGGTCCTCCTCGGTGAAGGTGTCCGGGTCGACGCCTGCCAGGCGGTCTCGGTACCACGGCGCCGAGGCCTTCGCCACCCGCAGCAGGTCGCGGAGCCGTTCGGTGCGCTCCCGGCGCAGCCGCTCCGCCGGCCAGCGCAGCCGCTGCACGTGCTCGGGCATGACCTGGCCCAGGTAGGCCAGGTGCCGCTGCCGTAGCTCCTCGTAGTGCATTGCAGGCCCTCCCGCTCCCCGATCCGCGGGTCCTCGTGAAGGTTGGCAATAATCCGAATCGGATGGTCCTGAACGTATGGTATACTCCGGATCATGTCAACCCCTGAGCTGAACCCGGTTTCCTACGTGGTGTTGGGCCTGGTCGCCCGCGACGGCCCCTCCACGCCCTACGAGCTGAAGACCGCGGTCGGGCGCGGCATCGCCCACTTCTGGCAGTTCCCGCACAGCCAGATCTATGCGGAGAGCGAGCGCCTGGCACGGCTCGGGCTGCTGGCCGAGACGCGGGAGCACAGCGGGCGGCGGCGGCGGACCTACCGGATCACCCGGCAGGGCCGCGCCGCGCTCGCGGCCTGGCTCGCCGAGCCGACCTCCGAGCCCATCCAGTACCGCAGCCTCGGCCTGCTGCAACTGTACTTCGGCTGGTTCGCCTCGCCCGAGGACGTCGCCGCGATCGCCCGCACCCAGGCCGAGATGCACCGGGAGCGGTCCGCGCTCTGGACCAAGACCTTCGAAGCCCTGCACGGCAGGGAGGACCGCCGCTGGCAGCGCGAGGTCGCCGAGATCGCGTTCAAGGCGGAGCAGTCCATGGCCGAGCAGTGGGAGCG